>WOYJ01000135.1 GCA_011620845.1 Methanobacteriaceae archaeon | reverse complement strand
CTTTAATATTTACTTTATATTTAATATAAGAAGTTATTAATTAGATATAACTGAGTAATCCTTTGAAATTTACTTTAAATAGAAAATAACACGTGTAACAGGGTTTATATTCATGTCAAAAAAAGTCTTTGTTCTGGATGCCTCCGGGATAATCGGCGGATTTCTCTCGGGAAAATATTCAAATTACACCACCAGCCAGGTGGTAACGGAAATAAAAGACATAAAATCTGAGCTTTCCCTCCAGGAAGCCCTGGAAAATAAACAGATAACCATAAAAGAACCCTCAACCAGGGATATAGAGGAAGTAGAAAAGGTCATAACCAGATCAGGGGACTTACTAAGGCTTTCAGGCGTAGATAAAGGGGTTATAGCCCTGGCAGTGAAACTTAAAAGGGATGACCTGTCTCCCACTGTGGTCACCGATGACTACTCCATCCAAAATGCACTTAAAATCATGGAGATACCCTTCAGGAGCGTACTAACCAGGGGAATCGAAGATGTGGTGGGATGGATAAAATTCTGTAAAGGATGTAAAAAAACTTATCCCGCCAATTACACAGGGACCGACTGTGAAATATGCGGCTCCCCCATCTCCAGAAAACGCACCAAAAAGATTACTAAATAGAGAATGAAATGGTTTACTTAAGAGGATACCCTGTGAATAAAATAGAGATAGAGAGTGAATAATAGAGGATAGACAGATGAATATAGGGATCGTGGTCCATGGCCCGGGAATAGTAGATACCGGATACGCCCGGAAGATAATAGAAATCCTGGGTGAATTTGGTCAGGTAAATGCCAGATTAGGGGGTACCATGGGCAGAACCGCAGTGATAGATGCTGGTTTAGAAGGTGTTATAGATATAAAGCGTAAACTCCTTCCCAGCCAGTCCATCAGGGCCTTCACCAGGGAGCGTATGGATGTAATCTTCTTATTAAACTATGGTAAATCCAGCCAGACAGGCCACGCATTCGGATATAAAGTCCAAAAAAAGTCCGATAACCCACCCCTTATCCAGATCGAAAGACCTGGTGAAGCCGATGGAACCGTAATATCCTGGAGAAGGGATATGGACAAATTTGCCCGGGAGATAGCCCGAAAACTCAAGTTGAAACTCCATTACGGATCCGAGGTAACTGCAGAGATAGAGACCAGAACCGGATGCCGGGAGGAGGACCATAAGATATACCGTAAGATAGCGGGTGTCTCACCCGGCGAGAACATATTCGTAAACGGTATGGTGGTGGGAAGATCTACATCGAGTGATGTCATCTTAGTGGCGGAAAACGGAAAAATAACCCGGATTGAAGGCGGTATATTAAAGGAGCACGGTATCAGGAAACTGGGGGTTATAGATCTGGAGAAGAGCATCGTAAAAACTGGCCTGCTCAGGAGATCTGTGGTGGATCCCCGGGTCATAGATGGTTCACTTTTAAACCTTGATGAGGCAAGTAATCCTCCTGGATCAAAAAACACTCCAGAACCAGATGTTGATATGGAAAATTCTGTCTGTAGAGTGGCCTACCTGGATCATGCCGCTGAAGACATCTACCGGTTAAAAGACACTGACCTGGTGGTGACGGTGGGTGATGACACCACACTAGTGGCTGCAGATATATTGTTCAGATTTAACGTCCCTATTTTCGGGGTAACCGATGGAGATCTGGATAAAGTGGTTGAGAAGGGATTTAAAGCACAGGGATCTGTCATAGTTGAGTTAGAAAGTGGATGGGACGATCTAGTCGGTGAAAAAATCTTCAGGGAATGTTTCAGGGGTAAAGAGACCATAGAAATTGATAATATAGAAAATTTTAAAAATGAATTAATACAGATTATAAAACAAGTGAGTAAATCCTGTAAAATAAAAGAATAACCAATTTATTAGGGGAAAAGTATCCATAAATTATGAAGAAATTTAATCTATTCGAAAAAAATTTAACCAACTAAAGGAAACTTATTTTTTTAAACAAATTATCTGAGGAATACCATTGGATTTAAAAGATCTCATTACTTCTATCCGGAATTATGAAGGAATCACCCGTAAAAATATGATCAAGGGAGTAACCAGCCTACTCAAGGATAGCTACAATATCACCGGTAAAACAGTTCTGGGTTTTGGAGATGATGCATCCGCCATCGACATCGATAACCAGCAACTACTACTACTGGCCACTGATGGAATGTGGGGTAAGTTGATGGAAGCAGACCCCCGATGGGCTGGATACTGCTCAGTCCTGGTAAATGTAAACGACATCGCGGCCATGGGCGGGATACCCACTGGTATGACCAACGTCCTCTCGGTACAGGACAAGGAGACCTGTAAAGAGATAATGGAAGGGGTCAATGAGGGTGTCCTGAAATTCGGTGTGCCCATGGTAGGAGGACACCTGCACCCAGATACACCATACAATGCACTGGATGTCGCCATAACCGGACTGGTAGGTAAAGATGATGTTATAACCAGCGGGGGCGCCCGGGTGGGTGACCGGGTGATTGTGGGTATTGATCTGGATGGAAAACCCCATGAGAAATTCCCTCTAAACTGGGACACCACCACATTCAAAAGCTCCGAGCTGGTCCAGAAACAGATTCGGGCCATGAACCGCATAGCCCGGAAGCACCTGGTAACAGCAGGAAAGGACATAAGCAACCCTGGAACCCTGGGAACCCTGGGAATGCTCCTGGAAGCATCGGATGTGGGGGCTTCCATTGAATTGAAGAAGATACCCAGAAATCAAACCGTGGACTGGGATTCTTGGCTTAAAATATACCCGGGATCAGGCTTCGTGTTAACCACCCCTGAGGAGAATGTTAAAGAATGTATAGAGCTCTTAGAAGAGGTTAACATAACAGCCAATACAGTAGGTGAGATCATACAGGATAGGATATTTTACTTATCATACCAAGGTGAGAAAGAAGTTCTATTTGACTTCCATAGAGATAGGATTATGGGTGTCAAACAAGAAATATAAAAAGAAGATTTACAGAATGTAAACTGATTTAAAATCTGGAGATAAATAATTTACAATCCTACAAAAAATATTCAAAAAGATCACTTTAAAATGAGTTAAATTCACATCAAAAATATGTTAAAAATTAAATAAATGACTTGAATAGATAATAAGAGGTTTTTTTTCCATGCAGGTAAAGATTAACGGGGAGAAAATAGACCTTCCTGAGGGTTCAACCATAAGAGATGCCGTAGAGGCTTCCGGTGCGCCGTATCTGGAAGGATGTGTTTTAGGATTGATCAAGGGAACCGAAGAAGTGGAACAGTACGTGAACAAGTACAAACTTAAAACAACCAAGGGCAGCATAATAATCAAATTATTACCTGACGCCCCCGAAGAGCTTAAAAACACCTGGAAAAAGAGGTACTGGGATTTTGAAGGACTGCGCATCAGATGGACCACCACCAACGATGTGGCAATCGGCCCCATAAAAACTGATCTGGAACCCACCCATGATGAACATGAATATGAACGATGGGATGTGGTGCTGAGTTTATCTGGATTTACTGCAGACGCCACCCATATAATCCTGATGAAAGATAAAACCAGGGCAGTATATGGGGTGCCGGAAACCAGCGGTGGAAGTAACGGGGTATTTGCCCAGGTGATCGGTGGTAAGAGAACGGTGATGAAACTGGATGACCATGATGAGATAACGAAGGTTAAACCAGTCCTGGAGAGAAAAAGCGTGGTTAAAAGCGCGGCCATAACCGACCTGGATACTGAAGTATTCCCGGGAAATGAGATCTTCACCTATGTCAAAGTAAGCTTATCAGAGAAATCACCCAACTCTGCCGAACACTTCCTTGCATTATCCGAAGACGATAGAATGCACATCGACTATGAATCGGATTCATTCGTCGGCTTCTATGGGTTACAGGGGCTGGAAAGCCCACCAGAATATGTTGGACAGAGGAAGAGGGGAACCATCACCCTTAGAAATACTGGTAAAGGAACCGGAAGGGTATACATCTATCGGGAGGACCGGGTCTCCACACCCTCCCATTCAGTGGTTGGTCATGTGGATAGCGGGATACAGCTACTGGATATTGCCGGGGAAGGAGACGAGATAACCTTCAAAACCAGTCCACAGAGGATAATGACCCTATCTTTAACCCAGAAGGAAGCCCAGGAATTATTGGATGAAAAAGGGATAAAACAGGTTAGAGATGGACTCACCGATGACGATGCCGTAATAGTGGTCCAGGAGCCCCGCTACACCATGGATATAATCGGTGGGAAACAGGTTAAAACATTCGGTATAAAAGAAGAAAATTTAATCTACCTTGATATTTATAATGAAGCAGCCCCCCGTTCTTCCTGGTACTTTAGAAAGATCACCGGACTTTTGGATATGCCAGTGGGTTCTTTAAATGTTCAATTCGCCTATCCCGGCACTAAAATCATGATGTTCCGGGGAAGTTCCCGGGACAGCAAGGGACTGGTACCAGAAAACACCCCGGAAGGAAAGGTTGGTAAGGGTGAGATAGCCTTAACCAACATGTCAAAGAGGAATGTGGGTACATTAGGGGTTCGATTTGAGGACAACGTGGAATTCGGTCCGACAGGAGAGCTCTTCAAATCAACCAACATCTTAGGTAAGGTAATAAAAGGTTTAGAAAACCTGGAAAAATTCAAGGAGGGAGAGACAGTTTATGTCACCACTAAAAAACCCTGAATCATCACCAAAAAACTCTGATTCTGGAAAAGAGTATACTCCTAAAGCAGGCCATGATAAATCCCCTGAAACAGGCAAAAATAACTCCAACATCGCAGAAACCGGTTGCCTGATCCCTCAAAGCGAACCGGCAGAAGAAGACGGTAAAATAACCAGGATGATAATTCTAGGTCCCTCAGCCGAAATTAGCAACACTGAACTGGTGAGAAATCTCCATATGATGGAATTTCCACTCACCATTAAAACCACCTGTTACGGTGCTGCCATAAGCGGTGAAAAAGAAGACGTTGATGAGGCAATAAAACGAATAAGAAAACTCGATCCCTACAACATATTCACCAAGGACCGGGGATTTCCACCAGGAGACCCCCGCAGATGCCGTGCTAAAAGGGGAGGCGCCAGGGAAGGATTCCACCAACTGGAGAAAGAATTCGAGCTCCTGGACGATGTAAGTAAAGCCCTTAAAAACCCCCGTAAGGTCAAGGTGAAAAAGGCGGAGAAGATCTCCCCTGAAGAATTTAAGAAGATAGCTGAAGAGTGCAAATAAATGTGTGAGAATAAATTATCCTTATAAAAAAAATCATATAGAACCCATAAAAAGAGGAGTGTTATTATGAAGTTAACTGCTTCTTCAACAGGAGAAGAAATAGAGCCACTGGCCCTGGCCATACACCGACTGGTAAATGAACTGCCCCTTACCATGCGCACCAAAAATTCCAAAGGCCTTCGATTAGAAGATGGTGAAGTGGTGGAGTACGATTACACCGGACCTGTCCTGGAGAAGGTAATGGAAAAAGGTGAGAAGATCAGTGAAATACCTGAAACCGGGCCATACAAAGGAACACCTGTACAGGTGGTCCCCTTTATTGAGGAAGATGAAGTGGTGGCCGCTATAGGGGTGGTGGATATTACCCAGGGAATTTACAGTGATATAAAGGAGATAACCAAAAGACCGCAGGAAACAGATGGAGGTAAAAGGGGTGAGCTACATTGAAAGTAGCCATATTCCCGCCAAACTCCATGATACTCGCGGATCTGGTGGAGCGCCGGGGTCATGAGCCACTGGTCATGCAGAGGCAGATAAGGAAAAAGGTAACATCCGCAGAGATAGATTCACCACCACTGAACATCACCGAGAAAGAACCCATCGAGGGTTTAAAGTACGCTGCTATCGAGGTACCCTCGGGTGTGAGGGGTCGGATGGCACTATTCGGTCCACTCATCGAAGAGGCCGATGCCGCTATCATCATGGAAGACGCACCCTTCGGTTTTGGCTGTGTAGGATGCGCCAGAACCAACGAACTGTGCATGTTCAACATCAGGAAGAGGAACATTCCAGTCCTGGAGGTCACCTACCCCACCAGCAGTGAGGAAACCATGGAACTGGTCAACAAGATAAACGAATTTTTAGACAGCCTGGAGGATAAAAATGGTTAAAATAGCACAGATATCATGCGGAACAGAGTACAGTGGTATTCAGGACGAGATAGTGAAGGCAGCTGCTACCTTCGGGGCAGAGATCGTTATCCCTGATGTGGAACTGGACTACATAAACGAGGCCTACCAGAAATTCGGTTTCACAGCAGCAAGCTCCGGTATCCGCTTGATGGTCGCCCGAGCCATGTCCATAGTAGAGGGAAAAACCGATGCCGATGCGGTGTTCATCGCCACCTGTTTCCGGTGTGCCGAGGGAGCACTGCTCCGGAATGAAATCCGCCGATTCATCCAGCAGAACACCAACTTACCAGTGGTTACTTATTCTTTCACTGAAAGGACCAAGGCAGATGAACTGTTTATCAGGATGGAGGCATTATCAACCATAGTAGCCCGTAAAAGTTTACTGGCCCGTGAAAAACAGGAAGGCCTGACCCTGGGAATTGATTCCGGGTCAACCACCACCAAGGTGGTGCTCATGGAGGATAACAAGATCATAGGCACCGGATGGATGCCCACCACCGACGTGATTGACAACGCCCATGAAGGAACCAAAAGTGCACTGGAGGGCACAGGATACAAGCAATCAGATATAGAGGCCATCGGGGTAACTGGATACGGAAGGTTAACCATAGGAAAGCATTTAAATGCAGATCTCATCCAGGAAGAGCTCAGTGTCAACTCCAAAGGAGCGGTGTTCCTGGCCGATCACCAGAAGGGTGAAGCAACTGTCCTCGATATTGGTGGAATGGACAACAAGGTCATCACAGTTAACGACGGCATACCAGACAACTTCACCATGGGTGGAATCTGTGCCGGTGCATCCGGTAGATTCCTGGAGATCACATCCCGAAGATTAGGTGTGGATATCAGTGAATTAGGTCCCCTGGCTTTAAAAGGAGACCATAATAGGGCTCTTTTAAACAGTTACTGTATTGTGTTTGGAATCCAGGACCTGGTAACTTCCCTGGCTGCTGGTAGCACTAAAGAGGATGTGGCTGCTGCAGCGTGTTTCAGTGTGGCGCAACAGGTCTACGAGCAGCAACTCCAGGAGATCGATGTACGCGAACCACTGATACAAGTGGGTGGTACTTCCCTGATTACAGGCCTGGTGGATGCGGTAAGCAAGACTCTGGGCAATATAGATATAATCGTACCAGAATACTCCCAGTACATCGGAGCTGTAGGTTCGGCACTCATCGTATCCGGGCTGGGTAAGATGAAGGATTAGTAAATAAACGTAATCAATTAAAATGTGATAAAAATGAAGGTAGAATGCTACGATGAAACTGGGGCGGAAGTCTACGACATGGTGGTAAGGCAGATACTCCAGGATCTACAGATTACCAGGGCAGTGAAGGATTTAAGGGTCTACGTAGATCCCAGAGAACCGGTGTTCATCATAGTGATAAGCTACGAGAAAACAGCCCCACCAGTGAGATTACTGGACTTCGCGGAGTATGAAAAAAACAGGGAAGCAAACGAGGTTTTTTTAAGGATCAAGGATGAAACCTACCTTCCAGAACTATTAGCCGCATTATGGGAGACTGAAGGAAGGAATAAGGTGCATCAATCCAGCAGATACGAGGTTATAGTGGATGATCCCCGTACCGATATTAAAAATATGGTGGTGCACAACCCCGAAGAGGACCTGCGGAAGAAAATATACGATGCCCTGTTTAGAATAATTCCTGAGGGCTTGCGGGTGGTGAATCACTACTCAGAGGGTAAATATATAGCTCTTACAGCTTCTGATGAGACTATAAAGGATGAATGGCTCCAGAAAACCCAGGAAATCATAAAGGATATGAAGGCATCGGAGAATATATACAAAGTCTAAAACGAAAAAGTATTATTACTCCCGAACTAATATATTATATTACTCTTAAAACAAAACCAAGTACATCATTAACAATCATAGTAACATTCATCTACATTTATTAACGTATGAATAAGCTGAGGATGGAGGAAAAATATAATGAATGAATCCAAATTCGCCCATTTAACCAAGGTACACCCTTGCTTTAACGAGAAAATGCATGATAAAGTGGGACGGATACATGTCCCCATCGCTCCTAAGTGTAACATCCAGTGCAACTTCTGCACCAGGGAGATAAACAAATGTGAGATGAGGCCCGGGGTAGCGTCCTGTATAATGAGCGTGGAAGACGCCATCGCACACGTGGATAAAGTAACCAAGGAAATGCCCATATCCGTGGTAGGAGTGGCCGGTCCAGGCGATGCCCTCTTCAACCCGGAGACATTCCAGTTCTTCCGGGAGATGGATGTAAGACACCCCGAACTCATAAAATGTATAAGTACCAACGGACTGCTTTTACCCGATAAAGCGGATGAACTGGCAGAGATTAACATAAACAGTATCACCGTAACTGTAAACGCCATAGACCCGGAGATAGGTAAACAGATTTATTCACTGGCCATACACCACGGCAAAGTCTACGATAAAGAGGAAGCCTTCGATGTGATATCCAAGAATCAATTGGAGGGCATAAAGCTCATCTCAGAAAAGGAGATCGTGGTCAAGATAAACAGCGTCCTGATACCCGGATTAAACGATGAACACATAGTGGATATAGCCCGGAAAGTCAAAGCCCAGGGCGCATCACTGATGAATGTAATCCCACTCATCCCACTCTATAAATTCAAGGACACACCAAGACCAGACTGTATGGCATTAAGTACAGTGAGAGACGCCGTTGAAGAGATAATACCCGTATTTAGGGCCTGTACCCAGTGCCGTGCTGATGCATATGGAGTGCCTGGAAAAGAAGATAAGCATCTGGACCTGACTCCAGCCAGTCACTACTGAAAACCATTTTTTTATTTTTACAAACTATTTTATTTCCTCTATATTTAATCTATCTGAGGTAAAATTCCATGAAAACACTGTACTGGAAAGACAACCACCTGTTCATCCGGGACCAGACCAAATTACCCGCCGAAGTGACCTATTTTGAATGTGAAACCTACCAGGACGTTATCCACACCATAAAAACCCTCATGGTGAGGGGCGCCCCGGCTATAGGGGTGGCCGCTGCATTCGGCATGGCCCTGGCTGAACTAGCTGGTGAAGACCTGGAAAAGGTGGCCGAGGAGATTAAAGCCGCACGGCCAACTGCAGTGAACCTGTTCTGGGCAGTGGATAGGGTACTCGATGCTAAATCTAAGGGTAAATCTGCCCTGGATGAGGCGCTTTTAATGTTTGATGAGGACATCCAGACCAACAAGACCCTGGGAAAGTACGGTGCCCAGGTAGTAGAGGATGGAGATACTATATTAACCCACTGCAATGCTGGGGCACTGGCCTGTGTGGATTATGGGACTGCTTTGGGAGTTATTAGAGCCGCAGTAGAAGAGGGTAAGAATATCTCTGTGGTTTGTGATGAGACTAGGCCGGTCTGCCAGGGAGCTCGTTTGAGTGTCTTTGAAATGCAGGAAGAAGGCATTCCCGTGAAGTTAATCGTGGACAGCGCAGCAGGGAGGCTCATGCAGGAAGGAAAGATTGATAAGGTGATTGTAGGGGCTGATCGGGTGGCCAGAGGAGGAGCTGCAAATAAGATAGGCTCCCTGATGGTTGCACTGGCAGCCAAACGATTCAATGTCCCCTTCTATGTGGCCGCACCGAAGAGCACCTTTGATGAGGGAATATCCATCTACGATGTGGAAATTGAGGAGAGAGATCCTGATGAAGTTCTATATTTCGGGGATTGCAGGGTTGCACCGGAAGGGACAGAAGTGGAGAATCCGGCTTTTGATATAATTCCCTCAGACCTTATAACCGGTATAATAACTGAAGATGGGATTTTGGATCCGATTTAATGGTTAATTAATTCTGGGGATGCTTTAATATTAAACTCAAACAAATCTGTAAAATAGTCAGTAACTGCACCGAATGTCCCTTAAGTGAAAGCAGAACCAATGTAGTTTTTGGAGAAGGACCCGAAGACGCAGAAATAATGCTGGTAGGCGAAGCTCCCGGTGAAAAAGAAGATCAAACCGGAAAACCTTTCGTAGGTCGCTCGGGTAGACTGTTAACCGATATTATAACTGAATCAGGGATGGATCGAAGCGATATCTATATCACATCCATTGTAAAATGCAGACCAGAAAATAATAGATTGCCCAAGAAATTAGAGTACACCACCTGTATAAGTCTCTATTTAAATAAGCAAATCGACTTAATAAATCCTAAAATCATTGGATTACTTGGTAACAGTGCTATTTATGCTTTAATCGGTAAAAAGAATGTTACTAAGATTCATGGAAATGTCTATGAAGTTGATGGTAGAAAATATATGGCTCTTTTCCATCCGGCAGCGGCTGTACGCTTCCGTAAATTAATCCCTCAGCTAGAAGAGGACATGTTAAAGCTTAAGAATTTAATTGACTGAAAAATAAAGACTATTGAGTTTAGAAGTTCAATATGGTCTAAGTTAATCCCTTTCTAAGTTAATCCCCTTTTGATAGTTCTTCTTTAGCCTTCCAGGCAGCTTCATATCCTGGTTTAATCTCTAAAGCCTTTTCTAGTGATTTTTTGGCTTCATCTAAATTTCTTATCTCCTTATATGTCATGCCTTTATTGTACCAGCCCTCTGCATTTTCCGGGTCTATCTCGATTACTTTATTAAAGCATTTCAGTGCTTCATCAAATCGTTTAAGCTCACTAAGGGTAATCCCTTTACTTATCAGGGCCAGGGTATGCTCGGGATAGGATTCCAGTACATCGTCAAAACAGATAAGTGCCTCTTTATAATCTCCCAGTTTTCTCAGTGATATGCCCTTATTTACCAGGGCAAGTGTAAATTCTGGATCGAAGTTAATTGCCTCATCAAAGGAGGCCACTGCTTCACTGTACCTCCCCAACCTTTCCAAGAGCAAGCCCCTGGTATTCCAGGCGATCTCAGATTTTGGTTCCAGCTCTATCGCCTTATCGAAACACTCTAATGCCTCTTCATACCTGCTTTCTTGGGTGAGTTCCACACCCCTCTTGTACCATGAGTTGGCGGTCATGAATCGATCCCTGAATCCCATTTATATCATCTTCCATATGTAATCTAATTATTTCCCTTCCACAGAGTTATCTCGCCGGAATAATCGGAACACATCCTCTTTTTTACCCCAGAAAATGATAACCAGCAAAATCAGGCCAAAAATAGCAATTCCCAACGTATCTATTACCGGGTCGGGTGAAGACAGGCTGGTGAATAGGGAGGGCATGCTTAGCCCCATGTCCTCTGGATGGCTGACTATTACGGTGGCGAAGATGTTGTTGAAGATATGGACCCCTATGGCAGTCTCCAGACCATTTTCACCCAGGGTAATGATACCCAGAGTTAAACCCAGAATAAAAGCCTGTAATACGAGATCAACACTCAATATGGTGTAGGATCCGTTAAAATAATGGGGTAGTGAAAATATCAGCGAGGTAACTACTAAGAGTATCACTGGTTTTTTAGTCAGCAGTCCCAATCCCTGCATCAGGTATCCCCGGAAAAATAGTTCTTCGAAGGATGCCTGTACCGGGAATACCAGGAGACTCAGAACCAGTATTAAAATGAAAGGGTTTAGATTAAAGTTAAATTTTAAACTGCCGGGATCAAATATCAGGGATAGGACTAAGCTTAGGCTAAGCAGGGCAAACCAGGCCAAACCACCCTTCCAGAATCTTTTCCAGTTGAATCTGGATTCGGTGGTAACCAGTGAAAGGAATTTTCTCTGGTGTATATAACGCACTCCAATGTAGAGGAAGAAGAATGAAATCACGTATGTAATGGCAATAAATAACATGAATATCAGAGGATTCAACGTGAAATTCTCCACTAAATAATTCGCATCAACTCCCTGAGTCAGGAGATAGGTCATGAGGAAAATGCCTATCATGATTCCCAGAATGATGGGGGCTCCCCAGATCAGGATGATGGTGAAGAAGTACCTCCAGAAGTTGTTTTCACCAGGATAAACATTGTCTAAAAAGGGTATTCTGGACATTTATTTTACCTCTACTTCCCATTATACAAGAATTCTTATATAAACATTATAATTAATTTACCTTAATTAATAACGGCATCAATCCCCATGTGCCACTTCCCGGGACTGGACGATTTAACCTTCCTTTTACCCTGTATAGTGACTTTACGGGCACCGGCTGCTCCCTTTATTCTTTCCACTGGTGTGTTGAAATCCGATGAAAACTCGTAGTAGTGTAAAATACCTCCTTTTTTAAGGGAGGAAATGGCATGTTCCAGGTATTTACAGGCGGTTCCCGGGAGATTCATTATAATACGGTCTGCTTTTATTTTTTTAGTTAAGAGGAATTCTTCTGCATCACCTAAGACTGGACTAATTTTTCCTTGGACTTTGTTAAGTTCCATGTTCTTTTTTAAATAGTAGATGGCTTCTGGGTTTATGTCAACGGCGTAGATCTCCACCGTCCGGCGGCGGGCGATGCTCACCGAGAAGGGACCCACCCCGGCAAAGAGGTCCACGATCAACTCACCATCTTTAACCTGTTCGACGATTCTCTCCCTTTCCGTGGCCAACCTGGGGGAGAAGTAAACTTTACGCACATCTAAGAGAAATCTGGCTCCGTATTCTGTATGGATGGTCTCTGATGTGTCTTCACCTGCCAGAAATTCCAGGCTGCGAGTCCTGGTTACGCCCTTTACTTTACTGCCTTTGCGGTAGATGGCCTTCCTCTTGGTGAATTTAAGGGCTGAATCAGCGATTAGATATTTTTCAGACTCCAGTTCCCCGGGTATTTCCAGTATCACCACATCCCCGATGATATCGAAGGATTTCCTTATTTCTAGAATTTTTTGGGGGGATATGCGTCCTTCCAAATAATTTTTCAAGCTCTTTGGACCTTTTTTATGGGTTTCAAATTCCATATCAACGATTTCAATACCCTTTAAACCAATTTCATCTATCACATCCCCATCTGGCTTTCTCGAGAGGGGGATGTACACGTAATCTTCAGAACGCTTGATTTTCCGTTTTAAATTCATCAGGGAATGCTTTAGGAGGATTTTCCTCACCTGATCTGCCTGTTTTTTTGGAATTTTAAGCCCCAACATAAGGATCACATTGGTATGTATATGGATTTCTTCTAACCCTGAACTATTAATTCTTATTGTAGTTCATCCATACTTATCCATTGGCACAGTTCATATTCCAACTACTGAATTAAAATAAATTTGTTATCCATTGAAATTTAAATTATAGGTGAGCCCCATGTTATATCTGATTGGTTTAGGACTCTACGATGAACAAGACGTATCTTTAAAGGGAGTGGAAGCCCTTAAAAAGGCGGATGTTATTTATGCTGAATTTTACACATCCCGCCTGTTTCAGGGTAGCATTAAAAGTTTAGAGTATAAATTAGGGGTTCAAATAAACGTACTAAAAAGGGAAGAGGTGGAAGAAGAGAACATCCCCCTTAAAGAAGCTCAAGATAAGGATGTTGCTTTCGTATGTGCGGGAGACCCGTTAATTGCCACCACCCACACGGATTTAATGATTCAGGCAAGAAAAAGGGATATAGAAACCATGGTTATTCATTCTTCTTCAATTTTAACCGCTGCACCGGGATTGGCTGGTTTACAGGCATATAAATTTGGAAAGGTCACCACTATCCCCTTTACCGAGGAAAATTACTTCCCACACTCCCCATATCTGGCTATTCGTAAGAATTTAGAAGAAAAACTGCATAGTCTGGTTCTCCTGGATATCCAGGCCCACCACGACCGGTACATGACAGCCAACCAGGGATTAGAATATCTGCTGCAGGTGGAAAAGAAGAGGGATGAAGGAATTATTATGGAGGACACATTGGCTGTGGTGGTGGCCCGGGCAGGTTCTGAAGAACCGGTGGTACGCGCCGATATCATAAGTAAACTGGTGGATGAAGATTTTGGAGGACCACTCCACTGCCTGATAATACCTTCTGATCTACATTTCATGGAGGCGGAAGCCATGGTGGTTTTAGGCGGGGCTCCTGAACGTATCCTCAGTAATCCTTTGTAATTCACTCAGTAATCCTTTGTAATTTAAATTCATATTTTTTTGTGAATCTCAGCACATAAAAGAAGGTTTTTTATATCCTGATAACAAACTAAATTTAAATATTTATGTTATCGGAGAAAGGGGGCTTGATTCAGTGGATGTTAGGGTTATAGGTGGATTGGTGC
Organism: Methanobacteriaceae archaeon; assembly: GCA_011620845.1. GTDB lineage: Archaea > Methanobacteriota > Methanobacteria > Methanobacteriales > Methanobacteriaceae > Methanobacterium_A. The sequence continues at coordinate 2,052 of WOYJ01000135.1, read as the reverse complement.
TAGTTTGTGCGATTGTGGCTGTTGCAGGTTTGTTTTTTTATTGATATAGGTGTATTTTTTCATAAATATGATTTAACTGACAATACTAATACCACTACTAACGATTCTACAAGCAACGATACCACCAACACACCAACCAATCAAACGGTTTGACTCTAATTCCTGATAGCTCATCAGAATTTATCCCTAACCTATCACCGGGCCCGTCACCAGGTCCTGGTCCAGATCCTTCTCCTGGTCCTAGTCCAACTCCTGGTCCTACACCAGGCCCTACACCAGGCCCTACACCAGGCCCTACACCCGACTATGATAAAATAGGTCGAAATTTTTGATGGGTATTTACAATCTATTTTCCCCCAAAGTCACATTCCTGATATGGCCGTAGCAATAGTTCATAATGGTGAAGTAATCTACCTAAACACTTCAGGGGTTAGAAACGCTACATCTGGAGAAGGTGTTACACCAGATACTCTATTTCAGATAGGTTCGCTCTCTAAAGCATTCACCGCAACCTAGATAGCACAATTGGTGGATAATGGAACGTTGAACTGGAATACCATCATTAATGACAAGTATCCATACCAGTTAAAAGGGGATCTACAAAATATTCTCACAATTGGGGATGCTCTTTCCCATAGCAGTGGCCCATGGTCCTGCACTTAGGGACGCGTATTATGTGCCTTACACTCCTCCAGCAGGTTATACACCATCACCATATTCTTTCAGTATACTATATTGGTGTCTACAACAATGCATTCTACGGAAAAATTAACGTAACAGTAGTCAACAATGGAACAAATGACAATTTAGTCTTTTATTATGGAAACAATAGTGTTCCATTTACTTTAAGGCACTATAATTGCACTGTCTTCACGGACGATGCGAATTTGGCGTCTTTTTGAGTTTGCAAACATCACCAATGGTAAAGCAGATAAATTGTGGATGTCCGATAGGGACTCTACTCAACCCGCTCCAGTAGGTACACCTACCGAGTTCAACCGTACACCCAAATCCCTTCCTTTTTTAATCATATTTTTTATTTTTTCCCGAAAATCTAATTAACACGGAAACAGTATCATATAATAAATGATTAGATTTGCTCAAATTTTAATAGGAGAAAATTCAGTTGAATGCTAAACCATTTGTTAAATGGGCTGGTGGGAAAGGACAATTGATGGGGGAATTGGGGAAAAGGTTGCCTTCTGAGATCCTCCAGGATGGGGTCATTCCCAGGTATGTGGAGCCTTTTGTGGGTGGAGGTGCCATGTTTTTCCATCTGCAGGGAAGATACGAAATCAGGGAATCCTATCTTTCAGACAACAATGCAGATTTAATCTTAACTTATGAAGTTATAAAAAAGGATGCCCAGAGATTGATCGATGAACTATTGGAAATAGAGAGCTTCCACCTCCAGAAATCAGAGGATGAAAGGAAGGAGAATTATTACAGGATAAGAGAAGCCTACAACAGCCAGAAAATCGATCACCAAACCATGAGCCAGGAATGGATTGAAAGGGCCGCTTACTTCATTTTCCTTAATAAAACCTGTTTCAATGGTCTTTATCGATTAAATAGTAAAGGTTTGTTCAACGTCCCCTTCGGTAGGTATAAGAATCCAACGATATGTGATGGGAAGAATTTAAAGGCAGTTCAGGATTATTTGAAGGATACAAATCTATTTCAGGGTGATTTCACCGATTCAAAGGAGTACATCAATGAGGAGTCATTCGTATACCTAGATCCGCCCTACAGGCCCTTGAATCATACCAGCCACTTCACCAATTATTCTAAGGAGGGTTTTAACGATGATTCGCAGAAAAAGTTAGCGAATTTCTTTAAAGAAACGGACGAAAAAGGGGCTAAACTCATGCTGAGTAATTCAGACCCTAAAAATCAGGATGAAGGGGATAAATTCTTCGATGAACTCTATAGTGACTTTAACCTGGAAAGGATACCTGCCAAGAGGAATATCAACCGGGATGCATCAAGAAGGGGTAAGATCAACGAGTTGATTGTGAGGAATTATCATTAACTAGGATTTCTTTTTAAGAT
>WOYJ01000106.1 GCA_011620845.1 Methanobacteriaceae archaeon | reverse complement strand
CTTAGATGGATCATCTGGTTATATCACGCTTTGGATGAACTGCCCCCAGCCAATACTCAAATTGGCTTCAATAAATGCGGCTATAATAAGTAGAATAACACCAATGATAAATAGGGCCAGGGAATTCTTAAAGTCATCATAGTTAACTTTAAGAAGGTATGATATCTGGTTTTTTATGGATATGTTCCTTTTAATCTTAGTCACATCGTTTAGGAAATGGAAGACTATGCTGCCCAGTTTAAAACCAGCTGCTCCGGCCAGGATAATCCCTGTAAGCTCAAAGATACCGTGGGGTAGGGTGAAAATAATGAAATCACCCAGGGGGACCTTGGAAGCCACGTATCCAATGAATAATCCATTGGCAACCAGTAAAAACGCAGTTGCCACACCCATCAGGACACCGCCAATATACATGTAAGAGGCTACAGTGGCGTTATTTATAAATAGAGACAGGGTTTCAAGTTTTAATGTACCATCACTCACCCCTTGCTGGAAATTTGCAAGCAAAGGGGCTAAAATTGAGTCTAAAAACCCGGCAAACAGGTAACTAATTACCATAGAACCAAAAAGCAGCAGGATAGAAGTCCATAAAAAGATCTCATTCCTACTTAGAAGGCCGATAAGAAATCCTGAATGTTTATCCCTCATGGTATGCTACCATTCCTCTTTCTCTGATAATCTGTTTAAATTTGTTTATTAATGATTTACACTCCGGTATAAATATGTTTGTGAATCTCAGCTGAGGATGCTTTTTGCCATATCCCTGGCCTTTTCCCTTTCCAGGGATAGTTTCTGGAAGAACTTTTCCACCAGTTCCGCAGCATTCTGTTTGCACTGCCCGCACATGATGTTCCCTTCCCGGCAGTCTCTGTAGATCTCCTTGAGATCCTTATCATCAGGGGTTAAGTGGTAGAGCAGCATTTCATAGACCACGCACTCCTCGGGAACACCTCCAGTTTCCTTCTGTTCCCCTAAAGTTTCTTTTCCACCTGTTTTTGCGGTTTTAAGCTTTTTAACCGCCACTTCTGGGGGGTCGCTCAGGAATATGGCGGTTTTAGGTTTGCTGCTGGACATCTTATCCCCGGTAAGCCCGGTTATAAACCGGTGATAGGTGGAGGATGGTGAGATGAAGTGGTAGGTTGATTTGAACCTTTCGGCGATATCCCTGGTGAGCCTGATATGGGGGTCCTGATCAGGACCGACCGGGACCACGGTGGGTTTGGGACCTCCAAATTCCTCAAGCTGCGGATGGAGGATATCAGCCACCTGGATCAGGGGCACGTAAACATGGGCCAAGTTGGTGCTGTTAGAAAAACCATAGATGGCCTTGAGTTCGCTCAAGTTAACTTTCTTGGCTAGCTTATAGGCCAGGTCATTCACCACCTTGTTTTCAGACTGCAGGTAGATGTGAAAATCTTTATCTTCAAAGTCCAGTCCCAGGGCGATGTAGTTGGTGATGTACTCTTCTACAACCAGCTTCCTGGAGGTTTCAAAGTCCACCCCCCTTGCGGAGTAGGATTCCATATCGGCTATGGGGATGTAGATCTCTGCTCCCTTTTTCTGGTACCAAATGAGCTGGTCAACCACCATTTTATGGCCGATGTGCATCTTACCACTGGGCATCATCCCGGTGACCACGGCAAAACTATTATCTTCCCGCATGGCCTTGACTATCCTTCCATAGTCTCTATGGCCGAATATAACACCCCTCCTCATTAATGGATGGGGCTCCTCTATATCATCCAGTAAATCAGCGAAGGGTTTGATTCCGAACTGTTCCCTCAGTTTCTCATAATCTATAATGGCTGAACTCCATGGATCTATCAAGTTTATTACCTCTTTAAAATCATTCTGTGAATAGTTACATCTATAAAATCTATTAAAAGGGATGTATGAAATATTTTTTAATTTTTGTGGGGTTGTCTAAATTTTTAAGGACGGGTCCATTCTATGTTGTAATAGGTTATATCATTTTCCTGATCCACCACAGCCAGAAGCAGGTATTTATTTACCCCATGAGCTACCCGCACGTAACTGGAGAGGTCTTTAAGGGGGACGTGATCATTTTCTGATGCCACCTTCACTAAGTAGTTGGAATGGCCCTCACCAGGGGTGGTTCCCCTTTCGTATAGACGGAACTCTGACCCGTATTTAAATCCGGTTTTGATGATGTAGCCCCGGTTTCTCAGATCACGGAAAACCAGGTAATCAGCAAATAATCCGTAATCATGGATTATCTGGTGCATCTCATCCAGGGATACTTCCTTCCCATCCTGGTTTACCTTGATCTTATCCTTCTCCAGGAGATAGAGGGCTTCAATAAGGGATAGCTGTAGACCTTCTTCTGTTAAGTTACCATAGTGACTTTTAAAGTGTAGAGTCTCCGATTTTCCGTCTTTTATAATTATCAAGTCTTTTTTAAGCTCAGAATTCAATTTAACACCCGGTTTAATTGAATTATCTTATTTGTTCAATGTTCCCATTTATTCAACGTTCCTGGGGGAGGATTTTGTATACTTATAGTGGTGCAGTATTATTCCATATTAGTATTTTATAAGTGGCGTAGTATTATTCCATAGTAGCATGTCTTCTCTTCAGGTCGTCTTCTTTTTTACCCAATCGATGCATGAACTCGGCAATAAGCCCGTCCAGGAAGAGATAGGTACTATCTTCAAATAAAGTCCCCATAGGTGCCAGATCATCATAGTTACCCTTTAGTGCAGTGGATAATGGGTGTTCCCATGGTTCCTTGGACTTACTGTCGATGTTTACATTAACATCAATGTATTTTCCCAGCGTGGAATTGGGATTGGTGGTTATACCCACCACAGTTGCCCCGATTTCCTGTGCAGTGTGGGCGGCGGTGGTTACCAGCTTGGTTTCACCAGATCCCGATATGGCGATGAGGCAGTCGGATTCCTTTATGGCCGGGGTGGTTACATCTCCCACCACATACACGGTGAAGCCAAGGTGCATCAGACGCATGGCAAATGCTTTTCCAATGAGTATTGACCTTCCACTGCCCACGATGAAGATGGCGTCAGAATCTATGATGGTCCCTATCATCTTATCCTTCTGGACCTTGTCTATCTGGCCTATAACTGACAGGGCGTGTTTGGTTATTTCCTGGGCTGTTCTTTTTATGTACTCCATATGTTTTAACCGCCTCAAAGTTTTAAATTTTAGATTATAATAATAGAATTATCTGGTTATGGTTAAAAGATGTTCCGGTTAAAGACCGGTGATCCTTATTCCCGCCACTTTTATCCGGTTTCTGATGTTCAGGTTTATCAGTAAGGGTGTGATCTTTTCCACTATACGGGCGTTTTCCAGGCCTCCGCAGTCGATGGATCTGACACCGGGTATCTTTTCGGCAAGTTCCATTACCAGGGCCTTTGCTTCTTCATCTTCTCCGGATATCAGGCAGTCGCAGTCCACCTCTGAGTCGATGTTGGTGAGTGAGGCTGCGCTGATGTTGTTGAAAGCGGATATCACCTGGACATCTTTATCCTTCAGGAATTCTGCAGTTCTTTCCACGGCAGAACCTTCCCATACGCTAACGAATCGGACTGGAGAACCGCCTATACAGCTTTCCAGGGGGATTGTTGCATCTACTATTATCTTCCCCTCTACATCATCCTTTATGCTGCTGAGTGTGGCCATCTGGGCCTGTAAAGGCACGGTTAGAAAAACGATGTCTCCTTTTTGAGCCGCTTCACTATTGGTGGCTGCTTGAATATTGTTTATCTCTTCCTTGATCATGTTTTTAACCAAGTTCACGGCATTTAATGCTTTTTTAACATCTCTAGAGCCAATTATTACCTCTTCACCTGCTTTTGCAAATCTTAATGCTAATCCTAAGCCTTGATCTCCTGTCCCGCCTACTATTGCGATTTTCATAAGAAGAACTCTCCCTAAATTTTTTAGTTACTGTTAATTTTAAATAACGATATATTTAAGGAATTTGATTATTTTATTAGGGGTTACTTTAGGAATCAGTGTACTGTTAACACTGGAAACAAAAAAACATATATGTTTACACCACTTTTTTTATTTTAAATGTTATATACTTCTGTTTTGCTTTTATAAAAGTCATAAAATGATTTTTCATCTTAATCTAACCAACTGAAGTGGGCAATAAATTGACAGGGTGTTCTCATCACGTAACTTTATATAGAAAGATAAACAATCGTATTAACAGAATTATGCTTCCGACTTCCGATAAAAGTATTAAGGGCTTATGACCAAGGAGGTAAATATGAGGCTCCACTACATACAGCACGTTCACTTTGAAAATCCCGGGAGCATACTTACCTGGGCAACTAAAGAGGCTGCAGTGTAACCAGCACACACCTATACAATCATGAAAAACTTCCAGCCAAATCAGATTTTGACTGGCTGGTGGTTATGGGTGGGCCCATGAACATCTACCAGGAGGATGAATATCTATGGCTTGTCCCGGAAAAGCGGTTCATCCGGGAGGCCATCGATTCTGGAAAGGTAGTAATGGGCATATGCCTGAGTGCCCAAATCATCGCAGATGTGATGGGTGGAAAAATAGGGAAAAATCCCTATCCTGAGATCGACTGGTTCCCGATCAAATTGAAAGAAGAAGCAAGAATCTCACCTCTGTTCTCCTTCTTACCAAAGGAACCCATGGTTTTTCACTGGCATGGAGATACATTCAGCAACCTACCAGAAGACGCAGGCTGTCTGGCAGAAAGTGACGCCTGCCATCATCAGGCATTTGTCTATAAAGATAGAGTATTCGGGTTTCAGTTTCACCTGGAATCCACTCAGGAGACAATTGGAAACCTGGTGAACCACTGTATAGAGGAAATGGTTTCTGATAGTTTTGTCCAAACCCCAAAGGAAGTGTTATCCCATCCAGAATATGTTGAGCAAGCTAATCAGTGAATGGACATGTTCCTCACGCAACTGAAAATGAAAAAATAAGTAATGGTTTAATATCATAAAAAACAGAGGAAAATCAAGCCATCAGAAAAAACTTTACCAAGAATGAATTTACGCAAGTAAGGGGTGCCGATTACCCTCCTACGGCATCTTTATTTTTCATTTAGACTTCAATGTTTTTTGGAGTTTACTTATATCAAATCACAAAAAAATTCCTCCATATAAAAACATATATATACTACCTAACACCTGATACATTATCAGTGGAAATCGTTGGAGATATCACAATATTTTCATCATTAAGATCAATCTCGATCTTCAAATTCGTCTTAAGAAACATTTTTAATTCCAACGGGTAGCAGTACAGACTTAAAATGGAATTAACCGCCTCCACTAAGGGTCAATGTATACAGCTACTTATTTCCACTCTCTTTTTAAATTTTCACAGAGTAATAGTCCATATTTTGCCCTATTAGATGGTTAAATTTAAACATATCAGGTGGTTTTATTAAATATTCTCTTCAATCTATCCCGGGGCTCGAATGCTAAAACCTTATCTAAACGGATTATATGAGCAAATTTACTTTTAAAGATCATATCTTCATATTTCAGGATTATCAAAGCACATATCACTCCGAGTAAGGCTCCAACTATTACATCATAAGGATAATGCACCCCCACATAGATCCGGGAGAATCCTACCACCATAGCAAAGAGGAGAAGGGGATAGATCAACCAGTACTTTTTTCCCTTAGCTTTTTGATGATATTTCAGTCCAATCGCTGTTGCAGCAGCAAAAACGGATGCGGTATGTCCTGAAGGGAAAGAACTTCCACTTTCAGGGGTTAACAAGTCAACGTTGGGCAGGGCTAAGAAGGGTCTGGGCTCAGCTATAATGAACTTCAACAGGATCACCAGTACGTTGCTTAAAATAAGGGCGAGCAGGCCAAGCACGGCCACTTCCCTGCCGAGTCTACCCCCGAAAAGATAGATTAAAAGGCATATGATGGTCCAGACAAAAAAATTACCAAAATTGGTTAAAAGAGGCATGATGAAATTAAAGAAGGAATTTTCAAGGCCGCCATTGATTAAATAGAATAAATAAATGTTTTGATCAGCCAAAATTGCCTCAAGCATGTACTTACACCTAAAAAGAGTTTTTTATTATGGAATTTTTAAACCTGGAAAACACCAGTGAAGTCTAGATGGGTGAGGTAGTTGATACTTTCTTCTACGGCGGATGGTTCTTCCACTTCCACCACCAGTTGACCGTCATATTTAATCCTTCCAAGCCCATCCAACAAAGAATTGAAGTCCAGACCATTATCATCCCTGTTGTTTCCCAGGGCCTGGTGGCTGTCGTAGGAACCGTCATTATCTGACAGGTGGATGTGCTTTATACGGGAATATTTAAGCATATCCTCCACACTGAAACCGTTGTTATGGGCATGACCAACATCTAATGTCATATAAGCGTCTATATCCAGTATTAATTCTTCCAGTTCATTTAAGTCTTTAAAGAGCAGGCCTTCTATGTCTGGCATGTTCTCCACGCACATGTAAACCCCCACTTCCCGGGCGTACCCGGAACATTCCCGCAGGGATTCCAGGTTGTAATCCATGATCTTCATGGCTAATTTACGCCCCAGGATGGGAGTATGGCCTGGGTGGACCACCACCACTTCTGAACCTAATTTACTGGCTGTATCCATGGATTTCTTGATTTCAGCCACCGAGGAATTTCTTATACGCTGGTTGTGGGATGCCACGTTCATATCAGATAATGGGGCATGGATCGTGTACTCTATATCATACGAGTTTAAAACATCACAGTCCAGGTTATCATGGGGATACTCGTTTATAATCTCACAGTACCCCTGATTTAACTCAGTTAAGATGTTCAGGATCTCTTCCAGGGGTTGGGGGTAATATGGTAGGGTGGAGATGCTGATCTTCATGATATTCGTCTCATCTGGCCTTATTCATTCCTTAACCTGGCCAGTATGGATCTGTTCTGCTTCAGAGCATCTAATATGATATTGGCCAGTTCTATGTCTTTTTTAATCTTTATATTTCCTTTTTTACCCACGGTTGCAGTGAAGAGGTAGTCTTCATCAACCAGGATATCGAAGGGTGTTCCTACAAACTCTTTATCAAAATTCAAGACCACGTAATTTCCAGCAATTTCCACATCCACACTGGAAACTTCCTCTTCCCGGGCGCGGGATTGCAGGGATTCCACGCCTATGTTGATGCCCAGCTTCTTTTCCACCTCATCGATGGTTTTACCCTTCTTACCGATTAATTTGGGGATGTTCTTCTCGTCTATCCAGACGGTGGCCCGTTTATCTGACTTCATATCCACATCTACCGTGGCCCGGGGTATTCTCCGTTTGATTTCCTGGGTGATTTCCCTCTCAGCTATCTTCTGGATGGGTGTCTTCTGGAATTTGGTGGGACTTACTTCCATGACGATGGTCTGTTCACCATAGGTGTAGATTTCATGCTTCAGATCCCCGTTCAGGAAGTCCCTGATTTCTATCACTGGACGGGACAGGTCTGCCTCTACCATACCGGTGGGCACCTTCACTGTGAGGGAAACATCGTATACCGCGGCCACCTCTCCGTCGTGGATGAATATGGTGGTGTCGATAATAGAGGGGATCATTCCCAGCTCCACCCGGCCGATGATCCTCTGAATGGCATCTATGGGTCTGGTGGCATGTACCACTCCAATCATACCCACTCCGGCAAGCCTCATATCCGCAAATATCCGGAAGTCCTTGGTTTTACGGAGTTCATCATAGATGGTATAATCAGGACGGACCAGGAGCAGAATATCTGCTGTTTTACCCATATCCTTCTCTAATGGAGCGTACTGGGTTACGTCATCTCCTACCTGCAGGTCACGGGGTGATTCCATGGTCTTCACTATGGCCCCTAAGTCTTTACTGTAGAAATCAGCAGCTGCCTGGGCAAAGGTGGTTTTACCCGCCCCTGGTGGCCCTGCTATTAACACACCCTTGGCAGTGTCACGTAAACGTTCCAAAAGTTTATCTGGTAACCGGTAATCTTCCAGGGAGACTCTGGCCACTGGCCTTACCACTGTAATTTCCATTCCATCGGAAAATGGTGGCTTAGCAATGGATATACGGTATTCCCTGAACTGGATCACCGTGGCCCCCTCCATCTCTATTTCAATGAAACTTTTAAAGTCGCTCTTGGCTCTCTCCACGATTTCCCGACTCATCTTCTCGATTTCAATTCTTCTAAGGGGTTTTTTACCTACCTTGACCAGTTTTATATTACCCGGAGTGCCCTTCTTTGCTAGGGGCACCACGTTCTCCTTGAGATGGATGGACATGGTGTCGTCATCGAAGTATTTCCCGATTTCCAGGTCTTTATATCCGACCATTTCCTGTTTGAGGTAAATTGCTTCCAGTCCCTGGGCTTCGGCCACTTCCTTCTGCACTTTATCACTGGTCACCAGCACAGCATCGTGATCTCCGGCAGTGTCCCTGATCATGGCATCTATCTCACCGCCACGGGCCAGGGATATCTCCTCCAGGGTGGGTCTTCTACCCACGTACATCAAACTGATCTTACCTTCTGTATAGAATCTTTGCAGGTTCTTAAGCTCTTCAAGGCCGTTAAAACCTGTTTCTCTTCCCTTGTTGGCCTGGTTTTCCAGTTCAGCTATCACTGCTTCTGGTATTATCACTTCACATCCGGTGAATTCCTGGTCCTGTACAATCTTGGTGATTCTGCCATCCACAATCACACTGGTATCCGGAACTATCTTCATCTTACTTCTCTCCATAAACATCTTCCGGCTGGAACATCTTTTCTTTAACGATTTTCAAGTTAACATCATCATCTTCTTTGGATAATTCCCGGTAGAAGCAGGAATAATAACCTTTATGACAGGCGGCGCCTTCCTGTTTAACCTTCAAGATCACGGCATCTTCATCGCAGTCAGTTAATATCTCCTGGACCTTCTGCAGGTGTCCGGAACTTTCACCCTTCAACCATAATTTATTACGGGATGTGCTCCAGTAATGGGCGTTACCAGTTTCAACTGTCTTCTTCAACGCTTCCCGGTTCATAAAGGCGATCATTAGCACCTCGGATGATTCAAAGTCCTGAACTACGGCGATGATAAGCTCTTCACCATTCACCTTGAGTCTGAAATTTAATTCTGGAATATTCATTTTAATCGATAATTTTTTAATATTAGACTGCTTTAAGTAACTCCTTAATTTCCTGGGTTAAACTTTCAATCTCCACCAGTTCCTGCTTGCCGGACTCCATATCCTTCACCGTTACTTTACCCTCCTCCAGGTCCCTTTCTCCCACCAGTACCACATAATCAGCCTGCAGGTTGTTGGCCAGGGATAGTATCTTCTTCAGTTTCCGGCCCACCAGGTCCACTTCGGTTTTGATACCGTTCTTTCTGAGTATCTGGGCTACTTCAAAGGCTTTAAGTTTTAGTTCTTTGGATATGGGTGCCACATAGACGTCCACAGTTTTTGGTAGGGATTTAGCCCCTCCACATAATCTGACACATTCCACCAGGCGATCGAATCCAAAGGCAAACCCGGTGGATTCCACCTTCTCGCCACCGAATATCTCTATTAAATTATATGTTCCCCCACCACTTATTTGTTTCTGAGCTCCCAAGCTGCGTGCGTAAATTTCAAACACGATCCCGGAGTAATAATCCAGACCACGGGCTATACCCAGGTTCACGGTGTAATTACTGAAACCAAAGGCCTCCAGTATATTCAGGAGTTCCTCCAGTTCTCCCAGTGCTTCAACTGACTCGGGGCTGTCCTTTATAATTTCAGATGCTTCCTTTATTATTTCCCGGTGGCCCACTAGGCCCACCAGGGTGAGGAGTATTTCACTGGGTTTAGGATCAATTTTAAGTTCATTTAATGTCTTAAGCAGCTCACCGATTTCACCTTTATCTATTATGGCCATGATGATGTCCTGGACTCCCTTTTCAACATCTGCCTGGTCCAGTATCCCCCTTATTATCCCCAGGTTTCCGATGTGTATCTCGAAGTCTGTAAGTCCCAGTTCTTCCAGTGAGTGGGCGGCCATGGCGATGATCTCTGCTTCAGACTCCGGGGATTTTCCCCCGATGAGTTCACACCCCATCTGCCAGAACTGCCTCCACCGGCCCTTCTGGGGTCTTTCGTAGCGGAAACAACTTCCGAAGTAGTACATCTTCAAGGGTTTGGGACTTTTCTGCAGTTCGTTGATGTATAACCGGGCTACCGGGGCAGTTAACTCCGGCCGGAGTGCCAGGTCCCTTCCTCCTTTATCCTGAAAGTTGTATATCTGTTCCACAATTCCTTCCCCTGATTTCATGGTGAAAAGGGCCAGATCTTCAAAAAGAGGGGTTTTAATCTCCCCGTATCCATAAGTCTCAAACACCCTCCTTAGGGTGGTTTCTATCTCTTTCCTCTCCTTCATTTCTTCAAAAAGAAAATCTCTCGTGCCTCGTGGTCTTTGTATGTCCATTGGCGGTTCTCCATTTAGAAATAATTATGTTTGGATAAAATTTTTCAGAATAAATTTTTTTTTAGAAAAATAATTTTTACCCCACCTATCTTATAAGGTGAGGTTTTCAATGTAATTTTTATTCATAATACTTTAGGTATTCGTTCATCATCTTGGGGAATGACTTGGCACTGAGGAACCTGAGTCCCAGCCTCTCTGCCCAGACTTTAATCCCTTCATCAGCTGCGACTACCCCTGCTCCCAGTTCCTTGGCCAGGAGGAGCACATCCAGGTCAGGGGCGCTGTCCAGGGTACCCTTTCTTAGGGCCTGCCTGTATCGTTTCCTGAAGTCGGCTATGGCCTTGCCTACTATCTCGTTCTCTATCTGGGCTTTTTTCTCTCCCCTGGACATCATGACCAGGGATTGTACGGCTGCTTCCCAGATGGCGTTTTCTGATATCCTCATACCCTTGTTCATCCGGTCCCTCATATCCTGTACGTATTCATAGAATATCTCCGAGGGTATCTTGGTGTCGTAGCGGTTGGGGCTTTTTTTCACTATCCAGGTGTCCGCTTTAACCATGATCTCCCGGGGGCACTCGTATCGGGCCATGTACTCAGAAAACTCTTTATAGGTTATGGGAGGCATATGGCAGCTCATATTCAGTTTGATCCTTGATTTAGCTATTACATCTAGTAGATAGTCCACGGTGTTGTTTAACTCGCCTTCACCATATACATCCCGAAGTTTATTATCGGTAAATGCCGTGGTGTCCAGTACAAACCTTTGTTTTGCCAGTATATTAAATCCCCCAGTTAAGAATTTATTCTCACTATTTAATATTGGATTGATCTGTTAAATAATCTAACATTTTTCCCCTAATATTTTTATGTTGTTAATATATATTGTCCCCGTTTTTTTAATAAATCCATCTGGTTAATGACACACTTACCAAGGAGAAATTTTAATGGACATGTTCGATCTTGGTAGCAGACATGTTTTTAAGTTATAGCGACACCATTTGATCTGGTGATTAACCTCAAGATTAATTACCTTCCAAATGGAAAATTAATATAGATAGATATGATAACCGGTAAAACCAAAATAACGGGCTTGATTGGAGATCCAGTAGAACACACTATCTCACCCCACATGCACAACGCTGGGTTTAAATACTTCGACCTGGATTACGCGTACGTGCCCTTCCGCGTGGCGGGGGAGAACCTTAAATTCGCTATAGAAGGGGCCAGGGCACTGGATATCAAGGGCTTAAATGTGACCATCCCCCATAAGATCGAGGTGATGAAATACTTGGATGTTATCCATGAAACTGCTTGGCTCATCGGGGCGGTTAACACCATAAGATTTGCAGATGAAGTAGAGGGATACAACACCGATGGATTAGGTGCCATAAGGGGTATTGAAAAATTGACACCTTTAAAGGGCCGTAAAATTGTTATATTAGGTGCGGGAGGGGCATCCCGGGCCATATCCTTTCAGTCCGTCTTAAGTGGCGCGGGACAGGTGGTAATAGCCAACCGAACCCGGGAGAAAGCCTTAAATTTAGCTTTAAATCTCAAGGATAATTTAAATGTAGATGTGAAGGTCATAGAGCTGGGAGAAGAACTTAAAAATGAACTGGAAGACGCGGACATACTCATAAATACCACTCCTATTGGCATGTACCCTAATGTAAATGATAAATCCTTGGTTACCTCAGATATGATGCATGAGGGGCTAGTAGTAAACGATGTGATCTACAACCCCCTGGAAACTGGGCTTTTAAGGGAAGCCCGCCTGGCAGGTGCAAAAACCATAACCGGCATTAAGATGCTCATTTATCAAGGAATAGAGTCCTTTAAGATCTGGACGGGAAGGGAACCGCCCATCGAGGTTTTTGAGGAAGCGCTGAAAGATGAGATAAAAAAATTGTAGAGTTAAAGTTATAATATTAAAATCAATCATTAAAATAAACTAAATTACACATAAGGTATTTAAATGAAGGATTTATCAATAACTGACAACCATATACACATGGATCCGGTTAATGGGGACGGACCCCTGGAAGTGGCTAAGAAATTCCAGAAGGCAGGAGGTACGGTGATGATCATCCCCAACAAACCCACCTGGACCATGGGAGAATCTTACACCCTTCAGGATACTATGGAAGAGGTTATAAAGTATGTCCAGGAGATCAATGAAAACGTGGAGGTTACTGCATACGCTGTGGTGGGAGCACATCCTGCAGAGCTTTCCCGGCTCATCGAAGGGGGAGTATCCCTGGAGAAGGCGGAAGAAATGATGAGGGATGCACTCCAGGATGCCCAAAAACTCGTACTGGAGGGTAAGGCCATAGCAATAGGTGAAATTGGACGGCCGCACTACGAAGCTTCACCGGAAGAGATGGAACTACACAACAGGCTAATGTTACACGCCATGGAACTCGCCCGGGATGCAGACTGTGCAGTGCAGCTACACACAGAAAGTTCTGGGGAAAAACAGTTTCGGGAATTTGCCGAGATGGCAGGAAAAGCAGGTATCAGCAAACACCGAGTGATTAAACACTTCTCTGGACCATTTGTCCTTGAAGAAGAAAACCACGGTTTAACACCCTCACTCATCGCCACCAAGCAGGTAATAGTACAGGGACTTAAAAAAGGGACCAATTTCCTCATGGAAACTGATTACCTGGACATGAAAACCAGGCCCGGCGCAGTTCTAGGTCCTAAAACAGTCCCCCGACGGACAAGGGGACTGATACAGAACGGGATCCTGACAGTGGAAGATGCCCATAAGATCCACGTGGATAATGTGGAGAGGATTTACGGGATCGAACTTCCTTAGTGAGTCAATAAGATAAATTTTCATTTTTTTTTTCAATTCTGATTAATTCATTCTCTTTTCAGTCCCTGATTAAATTTCATTTCTTCAATATCCCGGTTAATTCATTCATTCTTCAACCCATATTTATATGCCTCTACTTTAACCAGTGAACCAAGTATTCCGCCTATAACACCAAGTATGATCTTTATAACCAGGTATAGAACCAGGCTGTATGCCATATAACCAAATATGCACCATATCCCTGCACTAAATACAATGCCACCATAACCAGTGTAACTATAACTCCAGCAATCACACCGAAGATGGCCCCGTTAATCAGACCATTCTTTATTTTGCCTCCAACCATGAAACCGACAACAGTTGAGACCAGTAAAAAGTCCGAAAGTGTGGTATTTAAACCAGATATTAAGCTTGATATTATGTAAAGTGCTGAGACGATGATAACACCGATAAATATTGGCTTTCATCTGATTGGATTATCAATCAAATTTATCACTCCTTAATCATTAATTGTAAAAAAACTTGATTCAAGGCCTGTTTAAAGCTTTTCCAGATTTATACCCAAATTAGACCAATTTAATGAATAATATAAAGAACTTAAAAAGCAGAGAATAAAATAAAATAAAATAATATTTCAATAGAGTTCAGTGGTGGAATTTTTGAAACAAAAGTTAAAAGGCATAACCGAGACCATCCTCATACCCCTCTGGGCCAGGGCCAGGGAAACCAAAATAGAAAACCCGATAATAAGGGATGAAAATGGCCCTGGAAATGATGGAACAAATGGATTACGACTTTGAAAATTTCGAGCGTGGAAGAATGCTTCAGGTGAGCATAGCATCAGAACAGAACTACTGGATAAGGCAACCCAGGATTTTATAGATAGACACCCAGATGGTACTATAATCAATATGGGATGTGGTCTGGACACCCGCTACACTCGATTAGATAATAAGAAAGTGCACTGGTTGGACCTGGACCTGCCGGAACCATCCGGATCAGAAGACAGTTCTTTGAAGAGACAGAACACCATAAAATGGTAGCCGGTTCAGTCTTTGACTACACCGGATAGATGAAGTAAAAAAGGACAAACCGGTCCTGTTTATAATCGAGGGGTTGTTGATGTACTTCCCGGAAGATGAGGTAAGGGAATTATTTAACATGCTGGTAGATGCATCTCCAGGGGCGGAGATGCTCTGTGAGGTGACCACACTCCGGCTGGTGGAGAGACATAAAAAACTGGATTCCCAACGTGAGAGAATTGTCCCCTCCCAGTGGGGAGTAAAAACCGGTGAGGAAATCGAGGGATTTAACCCTAAAATAAAGTTCATAACTGAATGGACTACTTCGATTACCATAAAGACCGGAGAAAAAAAGGCGAAAATCAGGTTAACCCGGGAACTCAGTGGTAGAATTGTTCATTTGAAATTGCAATCATGATATTGGTTTTTTTCCTATGCTGTCAATACAACATTCACTGTTTTTCCATTAATGTCCACCACCGATGAGGAAGCTCACCACACTGATTAAAACTCCAATAAGGACTATCTCGATGCAGATTTTAAGCATGTTTTCTCGGGACACCCTTGCCAAATATAGGCCTAATATTACTAGGGCAATGAAACAGAAAACGACAGTGGTGATCACAGCCGAAATTCTATCCGCTAAAAAGAGAAAGGGAACCACGGGCACGAATGATCCGATGAAACTGGAAAAACCATGGGTGAACATACTCATGTATATCCTCCTTTTGGCCCGATCATGGATCACCGTATCGTCCAGTTTGCCCTCATCCAGCATCATCTTCTGCTCAAGTTCACGTATGCTCCGGACCTCCTCAGCCCTTTCACCTATGAAGGAACCGAAGGCGTTGGACATGGCCAGGGCTATACCCCCACTCAGTCCGGTGAGTCCAATAACGAAGTTAGGAATTTCCACTCCACCGACACCAGCCACTCCACTGGCCGCTAACGTAACACCCATAACTGCCAGGACACCGTCCAGGGTACCCAGGGCTATGTACCGGCTCATGTTGATATAGTCTGAGATGAATTGGCGTATGTTCATTTATTGTTCTCCTATGGTTTCATTGAGAATTTCAATTTCTTTTCCTGGGTCTGGATGCCAAATAAACAATAATTGTTCAGTTAAGTTTTCTGATACTTCATTCATCTCTGATAAAATATTTTCGGGTATTTTCGATTCACTATCCCCATACACAAACGTAATTGATTTATAATATTCATGTTCATCAATAAACTATTTAAGTTTGTTAATATCTTTTTTAAAATCATCTAAATTATTATTTACAGCATCAGATTTTTTTACTTCTACTACTACTAAATTTTGTTGCATGTTTCTAGGTACATGAAAAATGAAATCAGGCTTATGAGGTTTCGCAAATTCGGTATGGCTTGACTTATCCATTTCTCCCTGAAGCTTATAAGGCCTATATTCCCCTAAGACGCAACGAAGTTGATGATATAATTCATAGCAATAGACTCTTTCACGATAAATTAATTCTTCAGATCCAGTATTATCAATTTGAAAATAGGATGCATCGGCCATGTTTTTGCTTGCTACTTTTAAACATTTTATAAATTGGTTGAAATCTTCTTCCATATTTTACATCTCTTTATTGGACTTAGAAATGTTTACAACTTTTTTAAAGTCAGGATCTTCCCAGAGCTTTTTGAAATCTTCATTCCTTTTTCGCATCATTTTTATATTTAGGATCACATTCTATGGCTTTGGTTAAATCTTCGAGAGCTTTTCCTTTATTTCCATCTAAATCAAATGCACATGCTCTGTTGTATCTACAAAACCATCATCTGGATGCCTTATCATAAGCTTCAAGTGCTTCTTCATAACGTTTTAAATTATTTAATATCACTCCTATTATACCATGCTTCAGAAGAACCAGGAATTAATTCGTTACTTTAATGTATGCATCTAAAGCTTAATTAGATTTCTTAAGGTTATAGAATAAGTTTCCCCTCTGTGAAATCTCATTTGGGTCATCTTTTATTTCTATTTTATTTCTTCTTTCTTCAATTTTTTTTAATTTCTCTTTTTACTTTATGAGCGAGTTCATATTTATCTTCAAATTCAATTTGGTTTAATTTTGATAATTCATGGGTATCT
>WOYJ01000143.1 GCA_011620845.1 Methanobacteriaceae archaeon | reverse complement strand
ATATAGCATCTTCCAGTAAATCTATATCGCACTGGAGATCTATTATATTGGTCCTGCCTTTTCCCCTTCCCCTGGATATAGTCTTAGTAGATATCAGTCCTAGCATTTCAAGTTCATTTATAAAATCGAAAATCCTTCTGTAAGATACGGAATCTCCTTTAGAAAACTCTTTATACACATCGTAAAGTCTTCCGGATGTTATTTCTTCACTTCTTTTGGTCAGGTAGAGTATGGACTCCAAAACTTTTTGCTGCTGGCTGGGAAGAGTCATTATGATATCTGTGACTTTATTATGTTCGATGTATTCTTTAGCTTCCCTTACATAGTCGTCGTATACCATTTCAGAGCCTTTTTCATCTGCCAGTTCCCCGGATGTTCGGAGAAGATCGAGAGCGTAGCGTGCGTCACCTTCTTCTTTGGCAGCCATGGCTGCGCATAAAGGGATCACATCATCATTTAAAACACCATCAGAGAAAGAGAGGTTAGCTCTATCTTCAAGTATGTCTACCAGTTGTTGAGCGTTGTATGGTGGGAATACGATTTCTCTATCTCTTAAACTGCTTTTTACCCTGGGTTTGATGAACTGTTTGAAGTCCACGAAGTTGCTGATGGATGCTATGGAAACGTTTTCTGTCCTGGTCAGGGTGTAGAGCAGTCCATCACCATCATTTTTAAGGAGGATATCTATTTCATCCAGTATGATCATTAAAATCAAGTTTTTACCGAAAACATTCCTCTTAAAAAGATCCCGAAAGGCATGTATAACTTCTGCTTTGGTCCAGCCCCTGTATGGGACGTCCTGACCTAACTGCTGACATAGACGTGCTATTACTTGGTATTCTGTGGTGTAATCTGTGCAGCGTATGTATTCCACTCTGACATTGATGTCCTTGTTCTTTGAAACGTCTTCCAATTGCTTCCTGGCGAATTTAGCCACAGCTGTTTTCCCCGTACCAGTCTTGCCGTATATGGTTACATCTGGTGGAGTAACTCCAGTCAATGCTTCTTTCCAGTATTTGGCCACTGATTTTATCTGATCTTCACGGTGCGGTAGATTGTCAGGTAAAAACCTGTGGTCAAGATATTTTTTGCATTTAAAAACAGTTTTGCCGTCTAGTTCTTCGAATATGTTCAAATTTGCACGCCCCTAAAAATTTAAAGTTTAAAATATTCAGATCCAAACTCTGGGATCCCATTTGAGATTTTTGAATCTCCTGATCAAAAATCTTCTAAAGGTACGATGTTTATAAGTTTAACAATGGAAGCAGAAGTTAGTGATAACTTCTATGGATACGATTCGTTGAAATCTCTGGGGGTCTGTTTCAAGTGTAAGTTTAAGGTTGTCTAAAAATTTTCATGAGGTTGATTTCAAGTGAAAAATGTGATGCAGAATAATGGTAACTTTTTTCAAAAAATTGAAGAGTTACCCTTCAAGTGTATTTACTTAATATTTTCCCGAAATTTCTGATTATTTTTAGACATGGAGATGTATTGCAAGTGTAATTAACTTAATCTAAACCTTAATTTAAACTTTGTTATTATCCCTTTTACCAAAAAAAATATTACTTAGTAGTTTTTATGTAAAAATAAAAGAAAAGTATTACGAATTTACACTTGAAATTGACCTCTCTCTCTTTTTTTCACAAAAAGTTACACTTGAAATGCACCCCTTTATCTCCTGTAAAAAAAGTCAGAGAAATTATATATTACACTTGAAATTGATGTCTCTATCACCGTAATAAAAATTGGAAAAAATTTAACCAAAAAATTTGGTATTTTAATAATCGTTAGGTGTTATTAATTAATTTAAACATACATACTATCGGAAACTGCTCCGTCCCCTTCGTCACCCATACCAAATTTTTGCTGTATCTTCCATACACACTGTATTTTTGCCCGGAAAATGGTTTTAATAACGGATATTAACCTGTCTTTACTTAAACCGTCACCGTATATCTCAGAGGTGATTAGAAAACTTTCCAGGATGTTGTTCGGATGTGACAGCTGGAAGTCAACGTCTTTACTGTTTAGCATATACCTTAAATCCCAGATAAAATCTTCTTTTTTTGAATCAGAGAGTAATTTCATCTCATCTGAATGTTCAGGGCTTACATTGGTAGCGCAACCAATCACTATAAGATCCGGAGCTCCCTTTGGTTGAATGACGTCCATCACATTTTCTTCTGGGTAATTGATTATGAAATGGAAATTGGTATTGTCGTCTGGGACTTTCTGCCTGAATATTCCGATATCAGAAAGCCATTTTTGCACTTTATCTTCAATTTTTTGGGCCAAATAAATCACCTATAGTTTTTTGTTAAATTATCTTATGCTGGACTATTAAAGTTTTTATCTATTGATTCAATCGGAAACTAATTAATTAACCACAGAGAAAATCTGAAATATGGAACTTTTATCTATAATCCTCCTGGCCGTTATTTTGGATCTGCTTTGGGGTGAGCCACCGTCTTCTATACACCCCGTGGTTCTTATGGGGGGATTAATTGACTTTTTAAAACCTCACCTACTAAGATATAGAAATAAAATTTCAGGGATCATTTTAACCGTGATTCTACTAGCAGTATTTACCATCCCCCTGTACTTCATACTCCAGTTATTACAATTTAGCGTAATAATCTACATGGTGGTCGCCACCTTCATATTGTTTACCACATTCGCGATTAAAGGCCTCACCGATTCTGTAAAAAAGGTAAAACAACAATTAAATGAAGATATAAACCTGGCCAGGCAATCAGTCTCTCATCTGGTTAGCAGAGATACTGCAGATCTTTCAAAAGAAGGATTAACATCAGCTGCTGTGGAAAGTTTGACGGAAAACATCACAGACTCGGTTGTATCCCCATTATTTTACACTTTCTTTTTGGGTGTTCCCGGTGCCATGGCCTATCGGGTTATAAATACACTGGATGCTATGGTTGGTTATAAGGATGAAATAAACAAGGATATTGGCTGGTTCCCAGCGAAAATGGATGACATAGCTAATTATATACCGGCACGACTCACAAGTATCCTTATGGTCGCCTCAGCTGCATTTATAGGCCTGGACTGGAGAAATTCTTACAGAACCATGATTGGAGAGGCCCGGAAAACTCCCAGCCCTAATTCAGGCTACCCCATGGCTGCTGCAGCAGGTGCACTGGGAGTACGGTTGGAGAAGAAGGGAGTTTACACCATTGGTAAGGGAAAAAACCGGTTAAATTCAGAAATAATAGAACAGGCGATTTTACTCTCTCAGGTTACCATAATATTTTTCTTGGTTATCTCTTTTATCATATACTCTGTTTTAGTAATTGTTATAACCTGAAATACTCTATTATAGGGTCTTAGATTTTTTATGTTTCTGAGAGTTTTTGTAGGGCTGTTTTTGAGTT
>WOYJ01000035.1:6802-17387 GCA_011620845.1 Methanobacteriaceae archaeon | reverse complement strand
ATTGTACTGTATTATGTATTTTAAAATCAATGATTAGTTTATTTAGCAGAATAATTATATAAGAAGCTAGTTGCACTATTTGCACCAGAATTATGCTTTTAAACCCGATAGGATAATATATTCTTAATCAGAAACGATTAATTTCGGTGTTAATTTATCATTTAAGACCAGTTTCCGTATTTAATCTCTAAATAAAGTCTCGAAGACAGGAATCAATTTACATCCCAATAAAAAATTCTTTAGTTCGGCCTTAAAACTAAAAAAAGTTCTCGAACTCGCTTTTTTTTAATTTTAGACCACAACCTTTATAAGTGATCATTAAGTGATAGGAGGACATGGTCCCAAAAGGTCTCAAATATCTTTTCTGAATTTTTTGGACATGGAGGCGGTAAAATTAAGCGAAATCGATTACCTTAGTGATAATGCTATTGCATTAGCACTAACTTTGAGTGCAAACACAGCTTTTGCAACAACAAATACAACAACAAATACAAATGTTTCAGACCAGAATACTGGTCAAAATGTAGATAAAAATACAGTTAATAGTTCCGTACAGGCGGTTGGAGCCCCAACTGCCACTAAGCAAGCAGCAGCTGGATCTACAGTGAGTACAAAGACAGTAACAACTACCCAGAAAAGCTTCACCAGCAGTCAGATAAACAGTGCAGCTACCACGGTCAAGAATTTTGTTGAAAAAAAAAATAAAAGATTGCCCAGTTATGTCACCATATCTTCTATGCAGGTGACTATGCGCCAGTTTCTGCAATTATTAACTACCAATCTTTTGAACATAAACAGCGGAATTCAAACATCTGTGACCCTGAAAACAGTGACTGGTCCATCAACCACAGCCGATACAGTGAGTGGGAAAAATTTCTACAGATCCCATTACGTATTATTGGCCAAAAACATTAAATCAACCATAACTTCCACAGGTAAAGCACCAGGCTACATAAGTACCTCAGGGGAAAAATCAGGTACGAATCAATGATTTACACCTTCGCTAAAGTATTAGACTTCCAAAAATCCAACAAAAGGTTACCAAATTATGTAACAGTAGCTAGATGGACGAGTGTCAGTTCAAAAGGCAGTGTTTCAACAATATCAAGTTCCCTATCAAAGTATTTAAAAGTTACAGCCAATGCATAGTCAACGAGTTCAACCATCAAGAATTTGGCAGCTTCAATAACCAAGGGTAAAACCACGACCTATGCTAAGGCTCAGGCCTCTTCAACTGGGTGAGGGATCATATATCCTACTCATTCTACTACAACACCAAAAAGGGTGCTCTGGGCGCTTTAAGCTCCAGGAGTGCTAACTGTGTGGATAATTCACACCTGATGGTGGCACTCGCCAGAGCAGCACGAATACCAGCCAGGTACCAGCATGGAACTTGCAGATTCGCAAGCGGAGCCTACGGACACGTTTGGGCTCAACTGTATGTAAACGGGAAATGGTACTATGCAGACGATGTAAGTAAAAGTAACAGTTTTGGAACCATAAGAAACTGGAACCTTAACACGTACAAGTTACACGGCACCTACGCAGCATTACCATTTTAATCCCATTTTTCTTTTTTTTTAGAAATCAGATCCTAGAAATTCAAATTCTTTTTTAAAAATCACATAATAAACCCTTAAATTTAGATCAACTAGATCAGATTAATGAACCCTAATTTTCTTGCATAATCAACTGCTTTTACATATTCCTGTCGGTTAAGAAATCTTGAAAGCTCAGGATGATTAAAAGCACCGTATAACGGCCGGTACTGGGCCATGATATTTAAAACTACTTTTTTACCCAGATTCTCATATATCCAATCCAGGATAGGGAGAGTGCAGCATTCCACGTGGCCTGGGAGCACCAGATGGCGAATGATCATATCCCCTGACTGGAAGGCAAGTTTGTGATTGCGGGTTACCACTTCCCAGTAATCGGAGATGCCGGATAGTCTCATTGCACAGTCCTCATTGCTGTATTTAAAATCAGATAGATACAGATCCACCACTCCATCTAAAAGGTGCATGGCTTCCGGGGACATGTAGAAATTGCTGTTCCAGATTACTGGAATATTTTCCTTAATCAGACTGATGGTCTTAAGGATGTAGAGTAGGTGGGAGTTAGGATCACCTCCCACAAAATTAACGTTACGAGACCCGTCCAATCTCCTATTATCTATGAGTTCTGCCAGTTTTTTCTCTAAATAAATCATTCCTTCATCAGGATGTTGACTGATATCCATATTTTGACAAAAAACGCATTTAAAGGTGCAACCAGTGAAGAAAACTGTGTGGCTGGGGATTAACGGTGCTTCCTCACCCATATGCAAAAATTCAGAGGCGATTTTAGATTTCATCACGCCACAAATACCCGGTTCCTCATTACGGTTTACTTCACACCTCCTCTGGCAGAAGATACACTTTTCAAACAACTTTTCTGCTATGGCTATCTTCAAGTCCAGATAAGAAAATGGTGGTTTTTCCAGGGTTGAAGAAATATCAGTAGACTTAAAACCTTTCCTAACCCCTTCATGTTCTTCCCACTGGTCAAGCAAAGATTTAGCTTTAACAGGGATAAAAGAGGATTTGTGAAAGTAAGAAAGTTCTCTTCCCTCCAGGACATTAAAGTAATGACTAAGAACAGTTTTAATTGAATTTTCTGGATGGTTTCCGCCATTATTCATTTTGATTAACCAACAACCCTTAATTTGGACACGATAATTGGGGGTAAGACAAAGGGCCCTATTTGTTTGGTTTTGCTGGATGCTGCCCATGCTTGGGTGAAAGCTTCGAAGATGTTTCCGGATAACATGACCTTGCTAACTGGATATGTAATCTCCCCATTTTCTATTTTAAAGGCGTTCATGGCTTCTACTGAGAAATCACCAGATATAGGGTTGGCCGTGTGTGCTCCCAGCAGGTCTTTAACCATCAGTCCATTTTCAATCTCTGACATCTCTTTCTGCTGGTTGAAGTCCATTATGAAATTGCTGAATCCCACGGAAGGAGT
Organism: Methanobacteriaceae archaeon; assembly: GCA_011620845.1. Taxonomy (GTDB): domain Archaea; phylum Methanobacteriota; class Methanobacteria; order Methanobacteriales; family Methanobacteriaceae; genus Methanobacterium_A. The sequence goes on along the minus strand of WOYJ01000035.1, from coordinate 14,378 downwards.
ATCTGCAAATGAGGATCTGATCCCGTTTCCGGTGCTCTGGACTTCTGACTTGCGGGCGGTGTATAAATCATAGACAAAGTTCTTCAAAACACCCTCCTCTATTAAAACTGTTTTCTGGCTGGGGGAACCTTCACCATCACTTGTAAAACTGTTAAGCCCCTTTTTTAGTGTTCCATCATCGTATATGTTGAGGGCGGGTGATAGAACCTCTTTACCAACCTTATCTGCGAAAATTGACCGGCCCCTTTGCACGTTATCGGCGTTGAAGGCATTGGCCAGGGTGAATATTAGGGAAGCTGCAGCGTCACATTGAAGTAACACATTTAAATCAGCGGTTTCTATGGATTTACCTCCCCTCGAATCCCGAGCTAACTGACTGGCCTCCATGGAAAGCTTTTCCGGGTCCAGGTCCTGAAATCTTGATGTGTCTGATTCATGGGCTGTGGAAACCCCTTCCCCATCTGGAATGTTCACCGATATATACCCTGAAAAGTAGGTTGAATCATCCTGGGAATTAACCCCTTCTGAGTTGGCAATTTCGGTGTGGTAGTAACCGGCCTGTACCCCTCCCGAGGTTGGTTGGCATTCTTTCTCCACAGCGGTCTGGATCATTATTTTGGCGAAATCAACTGCCTCTTCCATATCCAGATCCCTGATTTTTCCATCGAAAATGCCGTATACTTTAGGATATTTCGATTGAGGGGCGAAATAGAAATTAGGATCAGTTTCGTTGCATTTAGAGTTGAATACTGCATTTTCAACGGTTTTTTCCAGTTTAGATAAGTCTGTGGTATGGGCAAAGCCCATTCTGCCCTCTTTAATCACCCTTATTCCCAGTCCATATGATGAGGTTTCCTTGGCGAAGTCCACCTTATGGTTTTGAATATTGACCTCGATCTTATCTTCCTTTTCCAGGTAGACTTCTGCTTCATCAGCATATTTAAGGGCCAGTTTTAGGGTTTCTGCTGCAATATCTTCTTTCATTTTCGAACCTCATATCCTCAACATAAACTTACTAGATTATGAACTTGTAAATGGCCTCTGCTACACCGTCACCGTGGGGTTCGGAGGTTACATAGTCGGCTATAGCTTTAAGCTCCTTATCAGCATTGTTAACCGCCACCCTCAATCCGGCAACCCTTAGAAATTCTATGTCATTTTCACTGTCTCCGATGGCCATTATATCTTCTGTTTTCACACCGTTATATGCTGCCAGTATCTCTAAGGAGGATCCTTTATCTACTGATGGGTCGGTCAGGTGTATGGCGAAATTGGTATCATAAATTTCCACATTAAAATCCTTTAATGTTTCTTTAACTATTTCTTCTTTAATATTTCTCTCTATGGCTACTTCAGAAATCCTTTCATCAGAAAATTCAACCTTCTGTACGGGGTATTTAGTTTTTAAATACTCATAAGCCCTTTGGCACTCTTCAATGTTCCCCAGTAGCTTTCTCTCCCCTTTATATTCTATAACGCCACCATTTTCTGATACCACTCCTCCGGTGGTGTCCAGCATGATGGCTAACATCTTAGCAGCACATGGGATATTACCGGTGACAATTATAACTGGAATTCCATTATTTTCAGCCTCACTTATGGCCTCGATAGCACTTATACAGATCTTCCTGGAACTATCAGTCATAGTTCCATCCACATCAAGAGCTATAGCCTTTAATTCATGTTCTTCCATGGAATTTGATACCTCGTTTGGGATATTAAATCATAGGGAGATGTAAAATTAATCACTTCAAGGAACCGTAACGATAGGCTATGTTACAGGTTCCTTCTTTACTAACCATACAGGCCCCAACTGGATTGACCGGGTTACATTCATCCCTGAATAGTTTACAGTCTTCAGGTCGGGCCACACCACGCAGTATAGGCCCACATATACATCCAGTAACCACTTCCTTGCTTTCTAACTCAGGTATGTCGAATTTTTCCCGGGCATTGAACTGGGAATAAGTATCCCTTATCTCGTAGACTGAATCAGGGATGCTGGGGAATCCCCTCCACTCCCTGCTTTTGATGTAGAATACTTCGTCCATGAGTTCCTGTGCCTTAACGTTACCCTCTGCTCTAACTGCACGTTTATATTCATTCTGTACATGGGGGTTTTCTTCTTTAATCTGTTTCAGTATGAGGTAAATGGCTATGAGAACATCGAATGGATTAAATCCGGTTACTACCTGCGGTATTCCATATTTCTCGGAGAATACTTCGTATGGTTGGGTTCCAATTATGGTAGATACGTGTCCCGGCTCTATAAGGGCGTTCAGGTTCACTTCCCCTGATTCTATCAGGAATTTCAGGGCGGGTGGTATGAGCCTGTGACAGGAAAGTAGGGAGAAGTTTTCCGGTGGTTCGGAGACTACTTCCGAGGCAGTGGTGGGTGCGGTGGTCTCGAAACCCGCGGCCATGAAAACCACTTCGTTGTCCAGTTTCTTTGCTATTTCAACGGCGTTACCAACTCCGTAGACTATCCTTACATCTGCTCCCTCTGCCCGGGCGTCCGCCAGGCAGCCGTTTGTTCCTGGCACCCGTAGCATGTCTCCGAAGGTGGTTATGGTAACTCCCTGTCTTGCCAGGTACATGATTTCATCCACTTCCCGGGAGGGTACGCAGCAGACTGGGCAGCCTGGTCCGGCCACCACTTCCACCTCTGGAGGTATGAGGGTTCTTATGCCGTGCTGCATTATGGTATGCTCGTGTGATCCGCAAACATGCATTATCTTAACTGGTTGGGCTATCTTCTCTATGCGTTCGACTATTTCTCTGGTCAGATTTTTCATTTGTAACACCGATGTGATGATAAATAGATAATTTTAGTTTAAAGATAATAGATAATTTTAGTTTAAATTTATTTAAAGCTAATCTGTCTTATTTATGTAGTTATTCGTTAAAAAATTTAAATATTTATAAATTTTTATCCACTCTTTAGATATTTTTAATCTATAAAATTTTTAAGAACTTAAAAAGGATGTTTTAACAAATAAATATTTAACCAATGAGTTCAAATTTACATAAAAAATCAGTAGAGTTTTGATGGTTGATTGAAAATGAAAGTTGCAGTGGTAGGACTGGGAATGGAAGGAAATCATGCTCTACATTCCCTCCTAGAATTCGGCCACCAGGTTTATGCTTCTGATGTGAATGAAGATTTAAACATCTCCATAGATAATTTTGATGGTAAATTGGAAGTCGAGTTAGGACGTCATGACTGGGAGAAAATAAACAGTGCCGATGCTGTGGTGGTTAGCCCCAGTCTATGGAAGAGAGATGTACTCGAGAAAATAACATCGAAAGATAAGATATTTTCAAAGGTGTTACCTAAACATAGGGATATCTTCACCATCGGTGTTACCGGAACTAACGGTAAAACCACCACTGCCTTCATGATCAGGGACATATTAGAAAATTCGGGCCATAAAGTTTTAATAGGTGGAAATGCCGGTGGAGGTTTTGATGGTTACACCAGATTGATGTTAGAAGTTACCAGGGGGGACTATGACTATTTGATCGTGGAGGTCTGTGACATGACCCTTGATTTTTCCAGGGATAACTTCGATTTTGATCTGGTGGTGGTAACCAACCTGGGATGGGACCATATGAACGTGCACCGTACAATGGAACAGTACCAGAAAAGTATGTATGATTTTATTAAAAACAAACGTGCCGTTTTAAATAGAAATGATGAACTTCTTTCTTCTTTCGGAGACAAACCTTTTAATGGAGATAAACCCTGTTTCTTTGATACTTATACCGGTAAACTAAATTTAATTGGTAGATACAACCGACAAAATGCCGCTGCCGCCTGTAAAGTAGCTGAAATTCTGGATATACCTGAAAAAAAAATAAAAGAATCCCTGGCATCCATTAAACCTGTGGGTGGTAGGATTACAGAATTAAGCATGAATGGGTCCCGCATCATAATTGGAAAAACGGACAATGTTTCCGCTGTTTCTGCGGTGTTTGAGGAAACGGAGTTTGACCTGGTCATCCTGGGAACCCCCAGAGAAGGAGAATACTGGAGATTCGATATCTTCAGTGAAGTAGCTAATTTTAACCCCCACTATATAATTTTATTTCCTGGTCTGGATGATACAACCAGTCAGGCAAAAGAAATCCTGAGGAAAAATGATTATAAGGGGAAAATAAAGATTTCAGGAGATATCTCTGAAATTACAGAATTCATCTCCACACATCACCGAAATTATAAGACCATATTTATAGGTGGAAATGGTCAGGATAAAATCACCGAAATCAAAGGGGTTTTAGAGGAGATCTCCTGAAAGATTTCAATTTAAACTGGTTAAACATTAATTAAGCAAATAGGGAGATTTACTTAAATCCTGTTAGTGTCAATAAATATAAATAAACAGATAACCAAAAATCTAAATATAATAAATCGAGTTAAAATCACAAGATATCAAATTATTGAGATATCAAATTATTGAGATATCAAATTATTGAATATAAAATTACAGATAACAAATATAATGAAATAAACAGGCTGTTTTGATATGATTGAATTAGTGTGTATTAGTACTGTAGATGTGAATTATAAATTACCAAAGGCTTTTTTGAAAGGATCTGAAAACATGAGGATGGTGTCGTTATGTCCAGTTTCATAAAACATCCCTTACTGATTATCGTGGCTTTAATTATAATAGGTGCCGTCATGTATCCGGTGGGAATGGCCACAGCTAAATATGTCCCTGCACAGAATCCAGAAGAGATTGCCCTCCTTCCCATAGGAGATACGGTGACCAATGGAACCGCTGTGGTGAATAGCAACAAAGTTCGCAAGGTGCCCATAGTTTACCATCCTGAATATTTAGTGGAGTACGCTAAAAAAATTCAAATCTGGGAAATATACTCCAGCCTAATCTCTGGAGCCACCCCCATACCTATTAAAAATATCACTGGTGGTGGAATTTCAGATACAGGAAAAGCAGAAGATATTAAAGGGCCAGGAATGTTAACTATACAGGATAATAAACTGACAGTGACCAACCCCACTTTTGTTTGGGGATATAAAGAACCATATACAGTAGCTGTTAAAACTAAAGATGGAGTAGATATTAAACAGGGAAACACCACCATAAGATCCGTAGCAGTGAATGATTTCAACAATGAAACCATTCCTAACGAGTACATGAGCTTGACTGACTTTGAAAAATGGTACAACAGTGTAAATGTGGGAAACAGTACTGCACTGGATTACTCCCTGTCCAACTTCAACGACGGCCGGAACACCCTCAACCCCGATGAAATAGCCAAATTTTTCGGTGAAGGAGTGTTTGAGGAAATGAAAACCCGCCCCCTAAAAGCACCCATAACTGTCTATGAAGGTTCCGAGAACCAAGTAGTGATCAGTTCAACTTCAACTGCTATGAGCTACTATGCAGAATACGACAACACTGCCCGGGCTCATAACGCCAATCAACTTATTAATGCCTGGAACAATACCATCATACCCCCACACACCGTTGGCTATGGAAGTAGCGATGTTTCCTACTATGGTGTCTTCGACCCAGATCCCAACGCCACTTATAAATGGGCCAGTCACGGTGTCTGCCCTCCAGGAAGAGTATTACGAGCTGCAACTTTAGGAGCTGGTTTACCTGCACCAACCGGTACTACTGGTGACTATCAAAATGCTATAGCCCCCGGTATAGACATAGTTACCGGTATAAGGGTGGAAAATACCAGAGATTACCCGATTAAAATAGTCATGTGGAGTGACGGTGGTGCTGATGGTGCCGGTATGACTACCATATATGCCCAGATCATCGAATTAAGGTAACAAACGCTTTTTTTTACCTTTACCCTTAATTTTCTGTTTTAATTAAATAACGGAATTTATTAAGATGATTTCAGCCATTATAACCGCCGCTGGCAAGAATAGGCGGATGGAAGAAGACCAGAAAAGGTTGGGTATTGAAGTCCGGAATAAATTACTTCTGGACCTTCAGGGAAAGCCAGTGATAATCCAGACCCTAGAACATGTTCAAAAAACAAGTGTAAAAGAATCTATAGTTGTGCTGGGACATTACAGCAACGAAATAAAGACCATGTTAGAAAACTATATAGATAATGAGATTAAAGTCATATCCAACCCCGAAAATGGTGTCGAATTATCAGAAACACTGTTAAATGGGGTTAAAAATGTAAAAGAAGGTTTATGTCTGTGTGTTGCAGGAGATCAACCCACTGTCTCCGGTGAAACCATGCAAAAACTCGTTGATGCAGCTCGGCAACATCCAGACGCCGATAATATAGTCTCTATCTTAGCACGAAAAGATACTGGTTACCTTAACACATCAGAAGGTCTGGGAATGCCATTTGCCTGTCACTCATCCCTTTTAAAGAAATATTTACCCGGTAGAAATGATAATCTGAATCCTATTTTAGAGGATATGATAGATGATGGGGTGGTTTTCTATTGTGTACCGGCCCGTGACGAGTTGGAACTGGTGAACATCAACCACTGGGAAGATTACTTGAAGGTTAAGAAATTATTTAAAGATATCAGATGATTTTTATTCAGTAAAAGAGATGATTTTTATTTCATTTAAGAAAAAATATTGTTGATGTTCTGTTAAACTAAATATTTTGAATATGGAATCGAACTTTTATAAATGATATTTATGGACAAGATTAAACTACCAATAGAAGGCAAACTCCCCAATGGATGGGAAATCAAATATTACACCCTCATGGGCAAATTCTATTACTGGGTAAGGATATTAGGTGGTGATAAACGGGTTAAAACAGGCGAGCTTCAAGAAGCAGATGTAAAAATTATCGAAGACATCCCTGGTGGCCTTGTTTTAAAGAACACTGAAATCAGGGATCATCTACCTGAAACTCCTTTAAACAGTGAAATTTTTGAAGTGGCAAAAAATGGCGCCCCTATAATTAAATTAGGGGATGGATCAAAGCCCCGAGTTATGCTTACTGCTGGTGTTCATGGCAATGAATTACCACCCCAGATAGCAGCTTTAAACCTGGTCAATGACTTAAATGGTAAGGGTTTAAATGGAACGGTTTATGTAATTCCCTTCACAGCTCCACAGGCCAGTGCCCAGAATTCCAAGTTACATGAGAAAGATAACCTGAATTTAGTGGCTGATGTCCCGGGTACCCCAACTAATACCATTGTGAATGTGGCCGGTGAACTTAAAATCGATGCACTGGCTGATTTCCACGCCACCAGCACCCATCCTGCAGAAAATTCTGTGATCTACCTTTTAGACATTAAAAGTTCCACGATGGCGGTTTATATCAACAAGAAAACTAATTCAAGATTGCTGGCCCATATCTACAACCCGGGAACACTCATCGCCGCGGCGAGCAACCACAATATCCCCACCATACTCTGTGAAGTGGAATCACCAGATGGTCTGGCAACGGAATCGAGTATACAATATACTTACCATCAGATGAAGGTTTTCCTGGAATTCCATAGGGTTATTTAAAAAAAGGGAATTAAGTCAAAAAGAATTATATAGTTCTAAAAAAGGAAATAATTATCTAAAAAAGAAGTAATAACTTAAAAAAAGGAACT
>WOYJ01000035.1:0-6702 GCA_011620845.1 Methanobacteriaceae archaeon | reverse complement strand
TCTAAAAAAGGAAATAATTATCTAAAAAAGAAGTAATAACTTAAAAAAAGGAACTATTTTAACTCATACTTTCTAAAGCATTAACGACACAACCGATATTCTCGCCGTTCAGCCCCACGATTACTTCATCTGGCTGTATATCTGCATATTTACGTGACCCACTACAGCCCAGTGTTATGTTGGGTCTTTTCCTGGTGAATGGCCCGGCGACGGCATCGGCGCAGATGGACTGGATACCGGAAAAGTCAGTTTCTACCCGGCCTCCCAGGGTGTAGATCAGGGCCTGGACCAGTTTCATTGCCTGGGCAGGGTTGCAGATTATCACTATGACGTCAGGGTCGAATTCAGCCTCTTCTAATGGTGCATAAATTAATGCGTACATCATGTGTTCTATTTTTGGTATTTCATCTATGGTTCTTTTAGCTGATCCAATGCTGGAGAATCTACCGAGACTCTGGTACATTTCACCGGTCTTCACCTTCTCCGGAGCTTCTGTTAGTCCCAGTGCAGAGGCGCCTCCCTTACAGGTCTGTTCCTCGGCGGTGGTGTAAAATATTTCTCCATGGCTAGCCTTTTGCACCAGTTCACAGTGCCTGGCACCGTTTTCTAATTTCTTAATACCCTCCGGGATATCTTCTTCCCGTAAAACAAACTTTATAGCCACAGGAGACTTGCTCAACTTTAAATGTTCTTTTATTTTATCTGAAACCAAACTATATACATTTACATCACAGTAGCTTTCTGCCATATTCTCACCAGTTTTCAATATATATTCATTTGATTATTTAACTGTTGAGAATTAACAATCGTTAATAAAACTTAAAAATAGGAAAGAAGGCTTAATAATTCCAAAAATTAGTATAAAGAAAAATTAAACATTAACTAATCCCATCAACCAGTTCTTTTATCTTATCTTCCACTTTAGAACTGTTCTCTACCACTGTACTGGTTACTATTATGTCTGCACCGGCATCTACTATTTGACGGGCGGTTTCACCGTCCCTGATCCCGCCACCGACTATCAGTATTAGATCAGTGGTTTTTTTCACTTTGGCTATCATTTCTTCTGGTATGGATTGATCTGCACCGGAACCGGCCTCCAGGTAGAGGAGCTTCATTCCGAAAAACTCAGCCGCCATGGCATAGGCCACTGCAATATCTGGCTTGTTCCGGGGTATCAATTTAGCATCTCCTATCCATCCTACAGTTCCACCGGGCTCTACAACCATGTATCCCATGGAAATAGTTTCAATGCCCAATTTTTTTACCACCGGGGCTCCCAGGGCCGGGGCTCCTATTATCCAGTAGGGGTTGCTGGAATTTAGGAGACTCATAAAGAGTATGGCATCTGCATATTTACTCACACCACTTATGTTACCAGGGAATAATATGATAGGGACATCAACATTCTCCTGAAGGGCTTTAGCAGTTAAATCAAGGTCAATGGAATCGGTTGTAGATCCACCCAGCATTATACCGTCTGTACCACCGGCTATGGCATTTTTAGCTATTTCCACCGCTTTATCCGGGGTTTGCTCTTCCGGATCTAAAAGGGTTAGATGGAGCTTTTTTTCTTTTAGCCGCTCTCTCAGGTAACTTTCAACGTTCATTATCATCACGGTAAAGTGTAAAAAGAATATTAAAAAATTTATAGGGGCTAAAAAACCCTAAACTTTATCCCCTTGGCTCTTTGGCCTTGTATCTCAATCCTTTATATCCGCATTTCCTGCAGGTCTTGGCAGTTGGCGGGTTTCTTGCGTTACATTTGAGACAAATTTTGATCTTGAAAATTCTATTTTCTGCTTCTTCAAATCTAGCCATGAATTTATCCTCCTATGAAATCATTTTGAATCTTAACAACTTCCATGCTATCTTTAGCATGTGAATAAGCTTCTAATAGCTCGTGGTTTAGCTCTAGAAAATGAGGTCCCCACTTGAATTGGGACATGATGTTGGTAGCAATATCTTTGAACCCCACTATATAAAAGGTTGCTGCAATAGCCTCTGCGGTGGAAAGGATGCAGGGCTTCCCATAATTGGTGGGATTAGCAGCCACCAGGAATGGAAGTGAACGGTGATGTTTCCATCCTTTAAACATTACAGATGACCCGTCTATCTTCTTCCATGAGCAATCCAGTGCTGAAATACCGTTTTCCTCTACTGTTTTCCTATCTTCAGGTGACAACGCCTTCTGAGAGAAGGGATCAAGAACTATAGCACCGGTAGGTAATTGGTTTAGTTTGGTTACTATTTTAACCTTTCCCTCACGGGCCAGGCGTACAGTGGTACATTTACGCCGATCACATTCCTCGGCGTGGTAGACAACGACTCTCATTGTATCACGAAAATGGTATATCTATCATTGATTCTCAACTATATAATATGTTCTCTGCAAATGAAAAAAATATCCTCCAAGTAGCTTCTGCGTTAGAGCTACCTTACTGGTGGGTTGAGATGGTAGCCATAGAATATTTAAATTGCAGAGAATTCACCACACGGGATGAAATTTGGACCTTTAATTTTGATTTGATTTCCAAAGAGGAGTTAATTAAAGCAGTTGAAACTCGAAAAATTGTAGTATCCTCTCCTATAATTCATTATCCCTCCTTAGTTAAAAGTTTACTAAAGAACTTGGAAAATTATTTTTTAGGGAGAGACGATGATATTGAGGGTTTTGTTACTGAAGGTCCTATGTCCAGGGATGATTTTCCAAACGAAGTTGAATTTATAGATTTTTGGGATCCCAAGCTCTCTTTTTCAAAGTATTTCCAAGTTCATGATGAAGGGCAGTTCTGGCAGTGGAAAATTGCAAAATCAACTCCCATCAAAGCTGAAACTTACAGTAAATGGTCTTCATCAGAGATCGACCTTACCCCTATCAATGAGATGGAGGTTAAGCTAGAAAACTTAAGGGATAACATCATTAAACCCGGAAAACCAGGCCATGCAGAATTTAAGCATGATGTGGAGAATTACTATCTGGAACTTGGGAGTATAAGAGCAGAAATTCTTTCAGATCTATGGAAAATTCACCTGAAAAATAAGGATAAATGGATTAACGCCCATTCTAACTTTTAAGAATATAAAATTCTAAATATACTCGTTTTCGTCTCCTTCTAACTTCAACTCCTTACCAGCATCCCAGGCCTTACCAATATTCTCACCCAGCGTCCAGTAGTTGTTGTCGGGCATGGTGAGTAATAGTGGAGCGATTTTCTTTATATCCGGTACGTCTCCTTTTAAATATTCCTTTCCAATATAAGATTCCACTATTTCCCCAATTAAGAGTTCATTAGAGGGCATTTCATGAATGTCCACCAGTTTGCATTCCATGGTGATGGGACATTCCTCTATCATAGGGACAGTCTCTAATTTGCCATAAAATACGTTGAAGAGCTTTGATTTGTCAGTTTCCCTTCCTGAGACCAGTCCGCAGTAGTCTGTTTCCTTTACCATGTCCTTTGAAGGTATGTTTATACTGAAGGTCTCGTTTTCCTCAATTCCCTCAAAACTATAGTGTAGCTTGTTTATTGCCGCGCCTATAAGTGGTGGTGTCGAGTTAAGTCTGCTCACCCATCCTAATGCCATGAAATTAGCTTTTCCCCCAATATTTATTCCTAAAAGAGTCACAGGCATGGGTATAAAAATATTCGAGCCTAGTTTAATCTTTTCCATGGAATATCACCCCAAAAATTTTTTTAATTCAGGTTTTTTTTTTAGTATAATCATTATAGAGATTTTAAAATATCCTTCACTTAGAGGTTTAAGAATAATCCTTCACTTGACAATCCCTGAAAATTACACCTGATTACGTTCGTACTCCAGTATTTTAGAGACTGCAACCCCTGGATTGGCCAGGTCCTCTACATCATAGTAACGGCCCCCTGCTGCCAGAGCTAGATCCATATTGAATTCATGCCCATATTTAACCGCTTTTTCAAAGTTTATAACTATGGTTGGTATTTCATTATCCTTTAAATCCTGGGCAATCTTCATGGCGTCCTGCACCGGCCCCTCCTTAATACCTACGTTGGGCATTCCATCGGTGAGGATGATCATCATGGGAACGTATTCATCCCTAATTTTCTCCTGCTTGAGTATTTCAAACCCCTTATGTAAACCGCTCGCCAGGGGTGTGGTTCCTCCCACCCGTATATTGTCCAGCTGTTCCTGAAAGGAGGATGCTCGACGGGTGGTGGGTATTATGATCTCGGCCTCAGCACCTTTAAATCCAACCACACTGAGTTTATCCTTATGGCGGTTGACATCCTCTACCAGTTTATTTAAAATCCCTTTAACCCTATTGGCTTTCCTATCACTGAACATTGAACCACTTATATCAACTACCAGTGCTATTGATGCTTTGGCACCGTGTTTTCTTACTTTATGGCGGATATCTGCAGTTTTTACTTCTATATTTCCAGTTGAACCTGTCGCAGCAGCGCGGAGGGTTGCATCAATGGCTATGTCACTTGAAACATCCTTTGGAAGTCTACTTTTAACGTATCGGCCTTTGATGGTTTTAGAATCCACCCTCTTACCATAGAGTTTCTTCGTCTGTTTTCCTCTCATTTTAAGGAGTTTCTTTATATCAGCTTCTTGATAATCTTCTTCAACTAGTTCTTCTTCTTGTTCCTCGGTTTTAAGTTTCATTCCCCGTTTTTTATCCCTGGATGGTGGCGGTTGAAGTTTTTTTTTAGTTTCCTGCCCTTCTTTTCTGGGAGATTCCTGATTTTCCTGGGGAGATAATTCAGATTTATCTTTATTCTCCTGTTCCTCCCCCTTCTGGGGTAATTCAGATTTAGCCTGTTCCATCTGCTTTTTAACTTTATCTTTATCAAATGATGTTGCTTGGAATCTCTCACCCAATACCAAGAGGACAGCTTCTTCCACATGGTCCTCATTTACGGTGGTTTCATTATTGTAAGCGGCGATTGTTTTGGCTGTTTTTAAAATGGCGATGTCCGCCCGGTGGCCATCTACGCCCATATCCATACATAACTGAGCTATAACTTCCAGCAAATAACGTGGAATTTCCACGTTCTTCAGTATTTTCCGGGCTTTGACTATACTCTGCCTGACTGCTTCCTGTTTTTCCTGAAATTTCTCCTGGAATTTCTCAGGATACTTTTCATATTCCTCCCTTCTCTCCATTATCGTAACCCGGTCTTCCAGTTCCATGATGCTACTGACCACGATGTGCAGCCCTATCCTATCTGAAAGCTGGGGACGGAGCTCTCCCTCTGCCGGGTTCATGGTCCCCACCAGTATGAAGTTAGATGGGTGGGTGAAGGAAACTCCTTCCCTTTCCACTATGTTTATACCATAAGCCGCGGCGTCCAGGAGGACATCCACCAGGTTATCGTCCAGGAGATTGATTTCATCCACATATAATATGTTACGGTTAGCTTCTGCCAGTAAACCAGGTTCGAGGGCTTTTACACCTTCCCTTAATGCCTTTTCTATATTTATGGAACCAACCACTCTGTCTTCAGTGGCCCCAAGAGGTAGTTCTACCACCCTCATTTTCTTCTCTTCAATCTCGAAATCATTAGATTTGCAAGACTGGCAGATTGAACTGGTATCGTCTGGGTCGCAGTTAAATGGACACCCTTTAACAACTTTTATAGGGGGAAGTAAATCTGCAAGCGCCCTTACAGCTGTGGTCTTACCGGTACCCCTCTCCCCTTTTATTAAAACCCCACCGATACTGGGATTTATGGCGTTTAATATCAGGGATTTTTTAATATTTTCTTGTCCTACTATGGCGGTAAATGGGAAAATAAAATCTTTCAATAGTATCACCGTTTATTTACTGGTTTTATTCTTTAGCTTCAACCTTTTAAAAATTCCAAGTTAATAGTTGTTGAATTTTTTGTTTTTCATTGGTATTAAAAATCTTGTTTAAATAAAATGAAAAAATTGTTTTAAAAAACGTTACACAAAAGATAAATATCATAGTTTACATACTCTCACATGGTGATATAAAATGTGTACTGTTGGCGGTCCAATGGCTGACATTAAAATGAAAAAACTAAAAACTAAAAAGTACCGGTGCCTGGATTGTGGAAATGAGTTTAGAGGTATTGGAAAAAGAGTAGTATGTCCTTCATGTCAGTCAGACAACGTAGAAGAGTCAAGTTAAGTCCTGATGAAATTTTGTTTTTAAAGGGAAGCTCTGGAGAACTGGGAATAGTCAAAGCCTCAAAAGATCTGCAGATATTCATAGGAACACCTGATGGCGAAGAAGTAGTCCAATTTCTCCAGGCCGATGATTTGATAGCTGTTTCTGTATTTTCTGTCGGGGAGATGGCAGAAAAAGGTGTAAGATGTATGATCCATCTCCTGAAAGATCATGCCTCTCCCATCGTTGTTCTCCCAGAAAACCATCCCACATCCAAGAGACTGAGCATGGTTGTATCCTGCGGAGATCTTATCCGACTGGATTGTGGAATACAACCAGGTACTCATCCTGAACAGGATATTCTCTGCGCCTGCGAAGACCTTTCCGGTGTTGAAATACAGGCCTTGAACGGTGGTGTGGAGATAAATGGATCCGCTGATTTTATAGTTGAAAAATTGTAATTTAAAATTAAATAATAACTAGATAATTAAGTTAATAATCCGGAATTTCAAATTTCATTAAGCTCGAATGAAAAACATTAAATTAGAATAAATTAAATTTTTCACTAAGGTTAAGAT
>WOYJ01000072.1 GCA_011620845.1 Methanobacteriaceae archaeon | reverse complement strand
CAATCAGGAGGGTAAAGTGATCATCGGTATCGTGAACCATGAAAATAAAGAGACATCTTACCGGCTCCTGGTTACCTCCAACAACACCGTACTGAAAGAACAGACGGTAACATTGAAAAAAGAGGAAAAAATTGAGATCCCATTCAATTTCACTGCAGGTGAACCTGGTGAAAGGAAGATGGAATTTTTACTCTTCAAACTTCCAGATAACAGCAACGTTTACCGTTCCCTGCATCTGTGGATTAACGTTACAGGTTTTTCCAACGAAACATAAGGGTAGGTAAAATCACAAACCCTATTTTTTATCATGAAAAAATAAGTGGATAAATTATTTGGGGGAATGTTAAGACACGCCTCACCAAAATACAAATTTTTTCTTTGTGATTCCATTTTTTAACCAGAATAAAAATCAAAAATTATATATATCATGAAGGTTAAAGGCAAATAACATGATATCGACAGTTACTGCAACCGCTGTAGCGGTTACTACAGGCCAACTAATGAGTTACAGTATCATAGCTGTGGTGTCTCTAATTGTTTTCCTTGCTCTTAAGGAAATTCTAAGCTCAGAAACGGATAGACCTTCTGTCAAGTTATTCCTCAAAGGATCCAACGTCGCCATTGTACCTTTATTACTAGTTTTTGTAGCTATAGTAGCATATAAAGTGGTAACCATAGTCTAAGGATGTGTATTTAAATGAAAAACAGTGTTATTATAATTGCAATTATTGTAATTGTAGTAGTTGTTGTAGGTGCTCTTGCATACCTGAACGTGTTCACAGCACCCACGTCTACTGATAATAAAACTCAAGTTACTGCAAATGGAACTAAAATAACGGTGATCAACAATAATCAAGATGTATGGGCCCACTGGAAGTTACAGCTTCAAAATGCACCTCAGAAAAATGGAACTACACAAACTTACTACGTAGATACATACGTTAAACCAGGGGAAAATGTCACATTCGATGTGAGTAACATGTTAGGTTATGAAAACACACCATTACCACCAAATACCAATATAACGGTATTGGGTTGGGGAGGAGTGTACAATTCAACAGCCAGTGGTGAAAGTAAATTTGACACATCTTTCCTGATATGGACCACCGATCAAACCAAACAATCTAACAACACATTGGATATAGATCCACCACAAGCAATCGGAGCCTTACCAGGGAATGTAACAGATAACTCAGTGAATGTAGGAACCAGTGATCCTGGCAGCAACCCCAATGACCTATTATTCATACAATTTAACCTGGTTATTGGACCCAATGGAGAACTTATCTTAGAGTTAAGAGGAACACCCACACTCTGTAACGTCATTGCTCAAACATAGAAAAAACACAAATTATACCCTACCCTTTTTTTTATTTTTAACTAAATCTGGATACTTATGAATTTTTACTGAATCTACTTTGATACCTATGAAAAAGAGATATGTAGTCTTAATAATCCTATTGATACTTGTTGTAGTGGTAGCTCTTTTAGAATATAGCCAGGGAACGGTCAGTGCCCTCGCCTTTGACCAGATGGATTACAATTACCACTCCGAAGTCATCATTCCCCCAGCTGCACCTAATGAAGGCTATCTGGGTGGCTATTATGATATAAATGGAACCGGCCGTGATTTTAAAATGTTGCTGGTTCTCTCTGGCGCGGAAAAATCAGAAAGCCCACTGGATTATACCTCAGATGGGTTGAAAGTAACTGGACATATAGATACAGTTAAAGCCACCCCACAAACCATTTACAATTTGTTACTAAAGAATTTAAAGGGAGCAATGTTCAACACCATCTTAAGTGGGAACATGAACATGACCTGTGCAGCCTGGACCGGGACATCAAAGTTCAAAAACGACGGCAAGAACTTCAACGGTACCTTCTTCATCGATGGGGTGGTGACCGACTGGGAGGGAAATTACACACTCACTCAGAATGAAAGCAGGATCATGATCACTGCAGACTATTTCTACTGGTCCAAAAAGACACCGGAAAATAAAAAGCCTGTACACAGCGTGTATTATATTTAAAAAAATTTTTTAGAGATCTCGTTTTGTCTCTTTTGATTATCTTATTTTTCCTATTAAATAATCCTGTTTTCCCCTCATCTAAATCTATTTTTCCACAACACTAATCTTGATCCCTGTTTTCCGGCCCCCTAAAATGGAAGCCAACTATACAACAGAGGCGCGTAGAAGGGTACTATTAAAAAGAGGAATGTGTTGGATATTCCATGGGATAGTGTGATTCCGAAGAGGCTCTTTGTTTTCTGGAAGACGTATCCATAGAAGATTGCCACAGAAAATACAAATATAAGGTCGTAAAAGGAGTTCCAGCCTATGTGAAGTGCTGTGAAGAGTAAAGACGTATATAGTAATCCTAAAGATGCCCCAAATACAGTTTCAGAATTTTTCTGGATTATACCCCTGAATAAAATCTCTTCAGCCAGGCCAGTGGATATGATAAGTATTACAGAGGCAAGGAGAAGGTTCTGCAGGTTAAATGTTGCAATCAATGGTTTGGGTTCGAGAATTAAGTATTCTATCACACCTAAAAGGACACTAGTTAATGCAACGGCCAATTGGAGTGGAATGTTGTCCCATATGAAACCTATATTTTTAAGGGATAACCCCTGAGCCCTAATGATAGTAAATGAAGCAGCGAAGAGGGGTATAGCTATTATGGGGAACCAGTATAATGGTTGTATCTGTACTAAAGGGATTGACAGGCCTATGATACGGATTATGGGTAGGGCCATCATGGATTGAAGTAAAAGAGAGAAATTATGTGAAGTTTTTAAGGAAGAATTCAGGAGTAAAGCAAAGAGTATCACCGCTTCAAGGGCCAGACCTACCTCTAGGTTAGAGTAAGCCACTAATGCTTCCGCGACAATAAGTCCCACCAAATAAAGGAGTGCAGTTACCAGTTCACTGGGGGATATAGAGAATTTTGAACGGGTTTTCCCAGTACCCTGGATCTCAGGGGTTTTCCCAGTACCCTGGATCTCAGGGGTTTTCCCAGTACCCTGGATCTCAACAGGTTTTTCCTGTACTTTATAACCAGATTTTCTCAACCTCGGGAAGAATCCTTTATGACCATGTTCCTCCAACTTCTGAGGGGATGGTGTATGGCCTGATTTCTGGTTGGACCCTTCATCTCCTGGTGGGTGGTTTACCTGTGATATGTGGGTGTTGGCTAAAAGTGAACGGATTACTACCTGTCTATCTGTGTCACCTGTCTTTTTGAAGCTTTCCAGAGCTTCTTCGTAGTATTCTCTGGCCTGGTCATGATGGTCATTATATTCCTGGATGATGCCTAGGCCAGTCTGGCTGTAACCCTTTCCAGTGTGGTCATTATTTTGGGAGTAAAGGTTTAAAGAATTTTCATAGTAATCTCGGGCGGTGTCGTAGTTCTTCATACTCAGATAAAGATTTCCCATCTTCAAAAATAAATCGGCTTCCTCGATATCATCGTTAACATGATCTAATGCTTTTTTATACCATATTAAAGCTTCTTCATAATTTTCTTCCTGATAAAAGTTATCTGCTAACTCTAAAAA
>WOYJ01000008.1 GCA_011620845.1 Methanobacteriaceae archaeon | reverse complement strand
GTTATAACTAAGCGTAACGCTAAATCTCCAGAGCTTTTAGACGATAAATAAATTATATTTTCAGTTTTTAACTTATTCTTTTTACTCTACTATTTTTATTTATCATTCTTAACTTAACAGAATCCTTTGATAGAAAAATATATATCACATTTCCATTCGCTTATTGTATATGGAGAAAATAGTTTTAGGACTCCCCAAGGGAAGTTTAAATAATGTTAACCGGGGAAACACCCACAAGTTACTGGTAGACGCAGGCTACGAGGTAAAAGGATATGAACCTGGAAATGAGGCCTACGAGATAAACGTAGCAAACGATCCAGAGATAAAAGCCTACCTCACCCGGCCGCAGAGCGCACCAGTGGAGCTCAACCGGCAGATGGTTGATATTGCAATTATAGGCGAGGACTGGGTTAAGGAAGAGTCCATTGCCAACGATGAAGAGTCAATAACTAAGCTTGGAGACCTGGACTACGGCCAGACCCGCCTAGTTGTGGCTATACCCAGCACTGCTCCTTACGAGAATTTAACTGAATTTTTCAGGGATAACAAGGATAGGGACACACCCGTCCTGTGCTTCACTGAATACCCCAACCTGACCCGGCAGTACATAATGGCCAATCAGGGATACCAGGAGATCTACTTTGAAAGCGTACCCCTGGTCCAGATAAGGGGTTTAATAGATGGGGATAATGAGCAGGTCCAGATAATAAATTCAGACGGCGCAACCGAAGTGTACATAGCCAAAGGCGCTGATTTAATCGTGGACAACACCCAGACCGGGAGCAGCCTCAAAAAGGCCGGTCTTAAAATACTGGAAACTATAATGGAATCCAGCGCCGGATTATATGCCGGTCCCAGCTGTACTGGTGATAAGATGGCTAAGGCGGAGATGATCTACGACCAGCTCTTCGGTGCGGTGAAGGCCAGGAAGTACTTCGATATAAAGTTCAACATATCCAACGAGAATGTGGAGGGAGTCAAGAAGTTCCTGGTGGATGGTAAGTTCTGCAGTGATGAACCCACCATATCAGTGGGCAGTGATTATTCCCAGGTGAACGTGCTCATCCCCAAGACCAAGTTCCCGGAAATGTTACAGGGGATAAAAGGTTACGGTGCATCAGCCGTGATCCGGGGAAACGTGAAGCAGTACGTTAAATAGAAGTGATTGCAGTATGGTAAATAGTGAATTGAGCGGTACGTCAAACAGTAAATTATGACCTTTAATATTTTAAAGATAATAGATAAAGACCATTACAGGGAAAATTTGAATGAATGCACCCGCAAAGCTTTTTTTAAGCTCCCTGTAATGGATAAACCTAAAATACTTGATGTGGGATGTGGTACTGGACTTCCCACCCTGGAACTGGCCCGAATAAGTGACGGGGAAATATTAACCCTAGACATAGATCAGGAGGCGCTGAACTGCCTTGATGAGAAGATAAGGGCCAGTGGACTTGTAGAACAGGTAAAAACTATTAATTTCTTCTCTTTTTGATATGGAATTTATCGATGAAAGTTTCGACCTGATCTGGGCCGAGGGGTCCCTGTTTGAGATTGGTTTTGAAGAAGCATTAAGGGGACTGGCGACACTTAATCAGGGGCCATGGTTTCATGGTGCTTCATATACCCTACCAGGACCATCAGGCAAGGATAAGATCAATTGAAAGATCAGGGTACCATTTGCTGGATTTCTTTCTGGTCCATAGTATCTGGTGGTCTTACTTCTACCAGCCCTACGAAGAACACGTTAAAAATTTAATAGAAAAGTATCAGGGAAATAAGGAAGTATTAAAGGCTTTGAAGATTGAAGAAGCTGAAATTCTAATGTTTAAGGAAAATCCAGAAGATAACAGTTCTATTTTTTTATATAATGCAGAAAATTTAAAAAAAGATAAGTTAGAGGTAATTTTTGTATTTACCTCTCAAAATTTTGGTATTTTTTATAAGACCGCGTAGTACTCTTTGATTAATAAATTGGTTAAAGCGGATGTACTTAATCCCTTACCTTCATTTTGATCGACAAGAACTACTTTTTGTCCGCCGCCTACATCACCGCAGTGTTTTGAACTGTATTTTGCGTAATTCCAGTTTGTCCACACACCATTAATTAGGACCTGTGTCCATGCGTGTTTGAATGAGTTATTGGCGATACCGCCTATGTAACCCATTATCCTGGCTTGAATGCCTGAAGCACTTAGTCTCCAGTATAGATACAGAGCACTACCCCAGCAGTTTCCTTTACCCTCGGCAAGGAAGACATCCAGGTATGAATACTTATTACCCTGTATTGTTCCGTATTTTGCTTCATCGTATCCGATTTTATCAATAATCGCTTGAACATTACCAGTTACGGCGGAGTTCAGGCTGGAGTAGGGAACGACATCAAGGGTGTTAGGTAATCTGGCTTTTTCACCATAGAATTGAATGACCTTGGCGAAGTTGTAAGTCAGTGTTTCGTATCGCATATTTCCAAGTGAGCTCGTGACATAGTTCGGTGCTTTGCCTGTGCTTGCGATGGTTGATTTTACGCTCTGGGCTAATTTAACGAATTCTGACAACTGTAAGGTGCCTGCTTTGACTGTTTCAGTAGGATTTGCAGGAGCGGTGACGGTTTTTAGAGTTATGGATGCTTTGGATTCGGCGTTTAAATTGGCTATAGCATAGCTCAATAGCTGCAGGAACTGTGGTGTGTTAACTTTTACACCGTTTACAGTTACTGTGGATGGTGTTTTATAGTTGCTGTCAACGTAGTTTCTGTAGTTTTTCGCTGCGGTGACTATCTGAGGGATGGTGAAGCTGGTTCCACTGGGCGCTGGTTTAGCGGCTGTAGTTGTGGTTGAGCTGGTTCCTTCATTTTTAATCCATGGTGCTACTGATACGGTGTTTGATAATCGGTTGTTTGTCTTGTAGAAAGCCGTGATCTTTGCATAGGTGTAGATCAGGTTGTCGGGATTCATTTTCCCTTTGGAAGTAGTTATGAAGTTGGGTAGCCTTCCGTAGGTGTTTACAAATGTGGTGATTTTACCCGATAGTTTGACATATTCACTTTTGGTTAGGGTACCAGTCTTTACATTTTCAGTGGGGTTGGGTGCTTTGGAAACTGTTTTTACTGTAACTGATGTTTTACTGTTCTTATTGAGGTTGGTCGTAGTCGAAGATAACAGGTACAGATACTGTTCTTTTGTCACTGTTTTACTACCAACTGTTACTGTGTTTGGAACTGTTTTCTTAGTTTCAACGTAATTTTTCACTGTGTCTGCTGATTTAATTATAGAATTCGCATCTACAGTAGTAGTGCTAGCAGCAGAAACATCTTCTGCATTTATAAACACTGCTAAAGAGAAAAGTAAAAGCACTGATAATATTACTTTAATCTTAATTTTACCGCCTCCTTGTCCAAAATTTAGAAATTGGATATATTCTGGACAATAGTTATACTCATTTGCGTATGGTATATAAAGTTTTTGATTTTTTTCCCGGAAAAATAGGATTAGAGAGCTCTTTTTTAAATTTAAGACACTCTGAAAGGTTTAATTAAGGGTGTATTTGGAAGAATCCTTCTTTATTGTTATTT
>WOYJ01000082.1 GCA_011620845.1 Methanobacteriaceae archaeon | reverse complement strand
AAGTTAACTCTTGCCGTATGGCGAAAATCACCTTCTTTTGCTCGTTTAAGGCGTATTTGGGAAACTACAGGTAATTTTTGGAATTCCATTAATGAAGATCTCAAAGATATTGTAGGAACCCTCGAAACAAGATTAATTCTTTCGGGGAATTTAACATTAAATAAATGCCCTGAAAATGGTTATGCTTATGATTTTGAACTTAAAAAAGGTGTTAAAGCAAGTTTTGTTTGCGATGGTGATAGATTTATAAGTGCTTTTAATTTGTCTTATGTTGTAAAACAGTTACAGTTAGACATCCCAATTGGAACTTCTGAAAATGGAGTAGCAGAAAAAATTAAAGATTTCATTGAAAAACAAAAGTCATTAGATGTATATGAAGATATAATTGAAAGTAAAAAAGAAAATAAGGTCTTTTCAATAACCCAATGCGAAGTTACTATGGAAAAACATAATTACTCTCCAATTATCCCGATTTTGAGGGATCCAGAACAGTTTATGGTGTTAGTTCCCACGAATAAAGCTTTGGAGGTTGTTGATAAGATTAAGACGGAATATGAAATCCAATTTTCGAAGGTAAGAAATCGGTTACCACTTCACATGAACATGGTTTTTTTCAATCGTAAACAACCTTTATATGCCTCTCTGGATGCGGCCCGTCGTATGCTTGCTCGAGAAAGTGATTATAATGCACTTTGGGAAGTTAAGGCAATTGATGAAGTAGATGCAGACATGTATCCCCATTCAATGGGTAAATTGACAAATAAATGTAAAAAAATTACTCTTAAACGAGACAATAACAAACTCAATGATGAATGCACTTTTTTTGTCAGTTATGGTCTTGGTGATCCCAACAAAGAAGATATTTGGTATCCCTACTTTTTTGCTGAAGAAAAAGCCATGGGAACACCTGAATTTAATAAACGTGCTTACTATTTTTCTGCACCATTTCCAAGCAACAAAGATGATAACAACTATGAAAAGAAAGATTTGGTGTATGTCAAGGATTTAAAAATGGGAGACAAAGTCTATTTTGCACCTTCTACGTTGGATTTTGAATTTCTTGATGTGACAAGTCGTCGTTATGAGTTAATATATGAGGATGATGAACGTTTGCCCAAAGTTGGAGAATGGGCTACGCGGCCCTTTTTAATCGATGATTTAACTATTATTAGTGAAGTTTGGAATGATTTTTCGAAATTGACTTTATCTCAAATATATCAATTCATAGAAATTTTAGATAATTGGCGTCAAAAATGGCATATTACGCAATCAAGAGACAAAATTTTTGAAAAATTTGCATCTTACGCTTTAAAAAGTGCTTTTGGTAATAAATGGCCTACTTTATCAGATAATAGTAAAATGCAGTTAATCAATATGACGTTAAATGGTCGTATCTTTGATATTTTGGAGTTACAACTTAAAATTTTGAAAAATAAACCTGCAAGAGAAATTGAATTAAATTTAGGAGTGTCTTAACATGAATTTGGAAAAATATCGATACTTTGTCGTAGCTTTAGATCCATTACATATTGGAACAGGTGGATATCGATTAGGGAGAGTAGATAATACAATAATAAGAGAGCCCGGAACAAATTTGCCTAAAATTCCAGGAACCAGTTTACATGGCGCAATAAGACATGCATCTGCCATGCGTTATGGTAACCCAGAATCTGCAGGTCAAAACCCTAAAGGAGAGTTTGAAAAGGACCCGGTGATATATACTTTTGGTGCTGGTGAAAAAGGAGGATTCAATGCGGGGGTAGTAAATATTACAGATGCAAAGATATTTTTATTTCCAATAGCGTCTCAAAATGGACCTATTTGGATTACTAATTATGGACTACTGGAAGATTTGGGATTTAATTCAGAAAGGCCTTCAGAATATGGAAACGTAGTTATTTCATCAAAACTTGAGGGTGTGGGAGATAAATTTCCTTTAGGATGGTTAATGATGAACATAGAATCGGCTAATTTAAAGATTGGATCATCAACTGAAGGTAACAATTTACCATCATCTTTAAAAGAAGTTTTTGAGCGTACGGTAATTGTACATGAAGATATTTTTTCTGAATTGATTAATTCTGCTCTTGAGGTAAGGACATCTGTAGCAATAAACCCTGAAACTGGTGCTGCAGAGCCAAGGGCATTATTCACTTATGAAGCTATTCCACGGGCAACATTTCTTGTTTTTGATGTTATTATAAATGACTATCATGAAACAGGCTATCATGAAATAGGGCTTTGGCCTGTTAAAAATGGAAAAAATGACGAAATTTTAGATTGGGATAGTCCAAAGGATGTAGTTGATGAAGGTTGCCAGCTTTTAGAATATTTGGGGATAGGTGGGATGACTACTCGTGGATTTGGCCGAATAAAACTATTAAAAACGCTTGAATTTAATAACAAGTTAGGGGACTGAAATATGGTAGTGAACTTGGATAAAGTTTCCGCTGAGTTTTCACAGAAAATTCTTGAATTAATAGGAGAAAGTGTTAAAAAAGATAAAACAGTTATTTCAAACAATATAGAAAAAATTTGCACATCAACACTTGGTGTTATTCAGGAACAGGGATTGTATGCAGGATTTTTATTTTTACTTTCTAAAAGTGGTGATAAAGAAAAACAGAAGGAACAACTTTCAATTGAAGAATTTATATCGTGTGGTGTAACTTTTTATTTAATAAATTTGTTCAATATAAAGGAGTTAAAGGAAATCGGTTGTTCATATCTTAAGGAAGATTTAAAAAGTCCTGTAGATATCAACAATTACAAATCAGATCTATTGAAACATGTGAATGTTCTAACAACAGATCTGAAAAAACTTTTATTAATAAAATCTCTTTTTGAGCAAACATTGATATATACACGGTATGGTGCAAAAGCGTTAAATGTATCAGCGGAGCAAGCATGACGTGGAAAGCTTATAAAATTGTTTTTCGTATGGAAAGCCCATTACATAGTGGGTGGATGAAAGTGGGTAATGTCCAGCGTACCAGACTTTATGTGACAGGGCGCATGATGTGGGGTGCTTTAACAGCTAATATTACACCAATAATTAGGGGGAATTACTCAAAAATTGGTGAAGATGTAAAAAAACATGTCATTGCTAGTTATTTCTTTCCGTGCTTTGATAAAAAAGGAGACAGATTAGTACTTCCATTTTATGATGAAAATAGAATTAAATATAATCTTAGTGAAAGTGAATTTGCAGCAAATGTAATAGATAGAGCATTGATCACTTCGTACAGTTCAACGTCTATTGATCCCAATAAATTAAGTGCCGAAGATGCGAGTTTGCATGAAATAGAACTATTGAATCATAAAACTATTCATCCCATTAAATCCATTAATACTGAATGTGCAATTCCTGTTAATTCAAATATTTATTTAATGGGTTATATTTTTGAATCCAGTAAAATTCCATCAGAAATAAAAAATAACTGGCAGAATGCTCTTAAAAGGATACAATTGGGTGGAAAACGTACTTATGGATTTGGTTGCCTCCATTTAGAAGAAATTACACCAACTGAGGATGTTTTTGGTTATAATTTAGTGAGTGAAGATGATAAAATTAAA
>WOYJ01000098.1 GCA_011620845.1 Methanobacteriaceae archaeon | reverse complement strand
GTATAATCCTATTAATCCACCTGATTTAAATTATAATAATTTATAAATAAAATCAGGGGTAAAATATATTAAAAGAACCGTTTAATGGACTTTAACAAATTTTAACTAAACTCAACACTTACATTGCGGGGTGTTACTCTGGATAAAAAAGAAATAATACGATTGGCGAGGAAGGATTTTGAAAAGGCATGGGTTGAAACCACCAGAACCCTTAAAAAGCCACATCATGATGAAGAGTATCCTCGGCTTTATTTAAAGACAGGTAAATCGCACATGCTCTATGACACCATCTGGGAGCTACGACAAGCCTATCTAAGGATGGGATTTGACGAAGTAATAAATCCAGTGTTTATAGAAGAAGATCAGATCTATAAACAGTTCGGACCGGAAGCTCCCGCTGTTTTGGATCGCTGTTTTTATCTGGCCGGGCTTCCCAGGCCAGATATTGGACTGGGTTTGGATAAAATTGAGAAAATCGAGAACCTGGGCGTGGCTTTAGATGAGGACAAAATAGTGGGTTTGAAGGATGTTTTCCACAGTTACAAGAAGGGTGATACCAGCGGCGATGACCTGGTGCTGGAATTAGCTACGGCATTGGATGTGGATGATGGATCGGCTTTACGTGTTCTTGAAAGGGTTTTCCCGGAGTTACGCGACCTTAAACCACTGGCCAGTCATTCCACCCTCAGATCTCATATGACCAGTGGATGGTTCCTGACCCTTAAAGCTATACACCAGAAAAGGCCTCTGCCGGTTAAACTATTTTCCATTGACCGCTGCTTCCGGAGAGAGCAGAAAGAGGATGCGAGTCATCTTATGACTTACCATTCAGCTTCTTGTGTATGGATGGATGATGAGATCTCACTGGATGTGGGTATGGCCGTATCTGAAAGCCTCCTGCAGCACTTTGGATTTGAAAAATTTAAATTCATCCCGGATGAGAAGAAATCTAAATATTACATCCCCACCACCCAAACTGAAGTCTATGGTTACCACCCTAAACTTAAAGAATGGGTTGAGGTTGCCACTTTTGGTTTGTACTCCCCCATAGCACTTGCCAAATACGGTATAGATAAAGAGGTGATGAACCTCGGTGTTGGGGCAGAGAGGATAGCTATGATACTCAATCAGGAGGAGGATATCCGGGCCATGGTGTATTCGCAGAGTTATGGCAAATGGAGTCTGTCTGATCGGGAAATCGCGGCGATGCTTAAAATAAACGAGTACCCCACCACTGATGAAGGCCGGGTTTTGATGGAGGATATCATCACTACCTGCAAGGAGCATGGTGACGCCCCCTCTCCCTGTCAATTTTTGATTTATAAGGGGGAATTTCTGGGTAAAATTATAGAAGTAAGGATTATTGAACCAGAGGAAGGCACTAAACTTCTCGGACCAGCAGCCTGGAACCAGATCTACGTTAATCAGGGAAATATTATAGGAGTTCCCCCTGAAGAAAATTTAGCACCAGAAGTCTTAGAAACGGATACTGGAATGTCTGACCTGGAGAATACCACTCCTACCAATATCAGTTACCTGGAGGGTGTCGCTGCCCAGGCTGCCTATAAAATAGAGGAGATGGTGGTAAGTGGTGAAGAAAGCCTTAAAATCAGGACTACCATCGCCCGATACATATCAGATGTTAATTTAATTCTAAATAAAATCGCTTTAAACTATATAACCGGTGAAAATAAGGTTATCGATGTGAGGGGCCCCATATTCTCCACTATAACCTGTGAAATTAAAGATGATTGAGTTTCATTACCCTTACGATTTAAATATCAATCTAGCCAATATACAAACTGAACTGACAGATAAGGTAATCCGGGAAGATGTAACTGAAAATCAGGATAAAATAGCAGGTGTGGACGTATCATTCTCCAAGGATGATAGGGCAGTGGCGGCTGCAGTTATATTAGATCTGAAATCTTTAAAAATCGATGAAAAAGTGACCAGAGAAGTCGTTCTTTCATTCCCCTATATCCCAGGATTTTTAGGGTTCAGAGAATCTGAAGCTATGGTTAGAGCGTTGAAAAAGTTGAAAAGTAGCTTTGATGTCATCATGGTTAACGGTCACGGCATACTACATCCCCGAGGATTTGGGCTGGCATCACATGTTGGGTTGTTGATGGATATGCCCACAATAGGCCTGGCAAAAAGGTTAATTGCCGGTAACTATATAAAAAGGGATATATCATCATTTAATAGGGGTAAGTCCCCAGTCCAGATGGTTGCCCTGGAGAAAGAAATAATCGGCGCATACATGAACGGATATTATGTGAGTATTGGCCATAAAATCACCCTCAAGACAGCTGTAGAACTTGTAAATGAGACAAGTGTCTATAAAACACCCGAACCAATACGGCAAGCTCATATCCTGGCAACAGAGGTATTTAAAGATATATTAAATGGTAAAAGTGTTTGATATGAAGATATTAGGATTTGTAATTTCTGGAACCAGAAAGGGTGGCTATTTCATATCCCAAAAATTTTACAGCGAACAGTTCGAGGAAAAATTGGGCTTTAAACCCTTCCCCGGGACTTTGAACATCCAGATCCAGGAGGAAAATCTGGAACAGATAGCTAAGATTCCCCAGGAGGAAATAGGAACCATAAAGGGCGAAGAAGATTTCGGTGATGTGAAATACATCAAGGCCAGTTTAAATAGGGAAGTAAATGGAGCAATAGTGTTTCCAGTTAAAACTCAACATCCGCAGGATATACTGGAATTCATAGCCAGTGTGAATCTCAGAGAAAATTTAAACCTTAAAGATGGTGAACTGGTTGAACTGGATATCAAGGTAATCAAGGGTGAAAGATAAAGTATTTTTATTAAGATAGTGTAATACCTTACACCAATTTCTTTTATAATCTCATATTTAAGATAAACAGGAGAATCTTTAATTTCAAATACTAAAGTGATAGAATGATAGATAACGCAATCAAGGCATTTAGAAATGGAGAAATAGTTCTAATATTCGATGATGACAACCGTGAAAGAGAAACAGATATGATAATAGCTGCAGAGCATATGACACCTGAGCATATGACTACCATCAGAAACGATGCCGGAGGTCTTGTATGCATGCCCTTATCTGCCGAGGTTTCCGATAAACTGGGTATACCTTTCATGACCGATATAATGGAGGAAGCTAATGGAAAATTTCCAGTACTCTCCAAATTATCACCGACTGATATACCATACGATGAAAAATCAGCTTTTTCCATAACCATAAACCACAGGAAAACATTCACCGGGATAACCGATAGTGACCGGGCCTGCACCATAAAGGAGCTGGCTTTACTCTGTGAAAATGGGGATTATGCAGATTTAGGGAAGTATTTCCGTTCCCCTGGACATGTTACATTACTGAGGGCTGCAGAGGGCCATGTCCTTAAAAGGAAAGGCCACACCGAACTGAGCATCGCCCTGGCTGAAATGGCCGGCACCACCCCAGTAGCTGTCTGCTGTGAAATGATGGACGATGAAACCAGGGGCTCCATGACCACTGATAAAGTGGAAAAATACGCAGAAAAGCATGGTCTGGTATTTTTAAGCGGAGCAGAAGTGGTAGCAGCCTATAAAG
>WOYJ01000183.1 GCA_011620845.1 Methanobacteriaceae archaeon | reverse complement strand
TTTAGTTTATCTTCCTTATCCTCTAATCTTCCGCCTATAAGCATCTTCATAGAGCGCCTCTATTATCCTATTTAAAATTAAACCCTACCTATTCGTTTATAATTAAATTATTTAAAAAAAAAGAGGATCAAAAGGGTATAAATCTACGCGAATAGATCTTTTAAACCCTGTATGGCGTTGTTTGTTTCGCTCAGCTGACTACCGTTTATTCCACTTCCCAGGCCATTTAAATAGTTCTTGTAGGCTATTAGAGCTACAATAGCAATGACTATGATGCCCCCAAACAGTAGAATTAGTTCCGCTGCACCCTGTCCGCTTTCTTCTACGAGCATTTTCATTTTTCTATTCTCCTAAAATCCAAATAACATTGGTGCTAAAGATTGTATAACATAAAATATTCCAAAGGCTGCCGGAGCTAAGAGAATGGCGTATTTTATACCTTTTCTTGCACTGCCGTACATGACTATACCAATTAGAAGACCGGCTATTATGGAGTGGATTATAATATATCCACTGGCTGCCGTTACAGCTGAATCAAATAGGGGATTGGGATTTCCCAATTTCCCGATAAATGTAGAATAACTCATGATCATGCCTAAAGCGAAGGGCGCGGCAACTATGGCTGCGATGATGAGAAACATAACCGACATCATCACGTTAGCTTTTCTCTCCCGTTTTAAAGCTAATACTGCCCTTAAATCCTCAGAAACAGTTTCAATAACGTCTGATAGGCTTCCACCTACCCTTCTACCTTCCAGTATCATTTTGAAGGTTCTATCAAGGTTTTTTGATTTTAAACGTTCGCTCATGGATAATAATGCATCTTCAAAGGTACTTCCTATCTTGATTTCAATTACCGCCCTCTTAAGTTCGTCGATTAAAGGACCCCTACCATGTTTAGAGATGTCTTCCATGGCAGTTTCGATACCCACACCAGATCTAAGAAGTGAGGATATCTGTCTTAAAAAGTCAGGAGTACTCTGTTCTATGCTATCCACCCGCCTTTCCATCATGAAGAATAACCAGATGAAGATACCGGCCCCCGGAAGGATAAATCCGATTATCCCGCCTAGTATGGGGTTAATACCAATTAATGAAAATAAGAAAAAGATGATCACGCCGAGTATTATACCTCCCAGTACAACCAGAGTTAATAATTCTGATGCCTTAACATACATACCGGCCCGTACCAGGTTTTCCTGTAAACTAACCAGATATCGGTCGGGTATTATACTATCCACGGTTCTTGACAGGGGCGATAATGCTGAGGGTATAATGGCCATCCTTTCACCTAAATGATAACTCTTACCTTCACATATATTAATACTTTCCCTTGTTTCATTGTTCTATATGCAAATAAAAAGTCCAATTTTTTGTTAAAAGTTGAAAGGTCATTTTTTTACAACAAATTTTAGTTGATGAATTTTTTAATACTACTTAGAACCTGGGCCCTGTTTCCCACCAGGACATCATCCTCTATTCTCACCCCAAACTGGCCTTTGATATAAATTCCTGGCTCCACGGTGATTACCATTCCTTTCTCCAATTTAAACTCACTTTTTTTAGATAAAGTCGGATTTTCATGCACCTCTAACCCCAGGCCATGCCCGGTTGAATGTATAAAATTATCCCCATAACCATATTCTTCTATAACCCTACGGGCCACTTTATCCACATAGGATGCTTTAATACATGGTTTTATAACTTTAATGGCTTCCTGTTGTGCTTCCAGTACGATATTAAATATCTCAGCTTGTTTTTCGTTTTCAATTAAAGTCCGGGTCAGATCACTGCAGTAGTTGTTGTAAACAGCCCCCCAATCAATAACCAGGGGAGATTCCAACTTACTCGTGGAAATGGTGGCATGGGGTAAGCTGGACCTCTCTCCAGAGGCAACTATGGTGTCAAAGGCAGGTTTAGTGGATCCACTGGATTTCATGTTGTATTCCAGCTGGGCTGCCAATTCACTTTCTGTTCCCTGAAATTCTAAATCTAGGAGGGATTTCTCCGCAATATCAATGGCCCTTCCAATATTCTCTATCTCATCAGGTGATTTGATGATTCTCGCTGACTCTACGATTTCTGTTATCTTAAGTTCACGTCCCTCTTTGAATTTTTTATAGAGGGATACCGGCATGGACTTTTCAATCCCCACCCGGCCCTTCAGATGGTCCTTTATTTTATCGGTGGATTCAAATTCACCCAGGGGAATTTTAGAATTCCTGGATGCATCCTCCATATCCATCTGGGTGGTGTAGAGTGTGGCTTCATCGGTTACAGTTACAACCGAGGCACTGGAAGGCCTGTACCCTGCCAGGTAGGTTATGTTTTCTGGTTTTAAAATTAAGAGGGAATCTAGTTCTGCAGCATCCATACTGTCCAATATTTTCTTTAGATCCATGTTATCCAGTTCAGCATTTCTTTTCGAAGTTCATTATGGTTTTATTAACTAATTTTAGAGAGTCTTCTATAATTTGGAGAGTTTTCTATAAGTTCTCCTGAATGGCTGATATTATCTCTAGCATGATTTCTTCAGGGATTTTATAAGGTGTGGTTTTCGGGACGTAGCCGAAATCAGGGTCTTCAAATTCCAAACCACTGAATTGCACTTTTTCCTGGTAGCGGGGGTGGAAATGCCAGTGGATCTCTGGATTGGGGTCTCCATCTCGGAAGGCCTTATTTTTAAAGCAACTCCAGTTGAAGAGGGTTGGATTGAATGTCTTTTTTAAACTGTGCTCCAGTTTCTGCAGGATACCGATAAAATCTTTCCATTCTTCATCCTCAAGTTCAGACAGGTCCTGGCACTGCCTTTTAAGGGCCACCACACAGGTTCCTAGGTACCTCTGGCTGGGAGCCAGGAAGATCATCCAGTAAGGAGTTTCCTTTATGAGTTTCCCGTATCCGCCGTCTATCTGACAGTACTCACAACTTTTGGCCATGGTAAATCCCATCCCCTAAAAATTAAAGGTCATCTATATTATCATTCGATCATTTATTGGTTGTCCTTCGGTGATAATAAATGTACCCATTGGTATAAACTGGCAATTTAAAAGTTATCATGAGTTTTGGACGGGTTATACCCGATAAAAATCAGTATCTGAAAACATATTTATATAAGATTTCCTGTCTTAAATAACTATGATGAGATTCACATCCAGGGAAATCAGAGATCTGATAATTTCGATGGTGATCATCACCGTCCTATTCGCCTACATATTCAGTGGAAGAACACTTCCCAGTTTTTCACTCATCGTGGTCACCTTCATTGCAGTGGGACTGGGATTCATCCTGCACGAACTGGCCCATAAATTCGTGGCAATGAGATACGGATTCTGGGCAGAATACCGCTTATGGGTGGGAGGACTTATATTTGCAATTATAACTGCAGCCTTAGGTTTTCTATTCGTAGCACCCGGGGCGGTCTACATCCATGGAGAGTACATATCCCGGGAACAGAACGGTAAAATTTCCGCATCTGGACCAGCAACCAACCTGATCCTGGCCGGGCTTTTCTTTTTACTACTGTACTACTTCCCATCTGGTGAGCTGGTCACCATAATAGGAGTGCTTGGATTCTATGTAAACAGTTTCCTGGCCATGATCAACCTGATCCCAATCAGCATGCTTGACGGAGCCAAGATAATCCGCTGGAATCCAATTATATGGGTAGTAATGGCTGGAATTACCGGTGTGATGGTATTTTATACCTTCACTGGATTGGTATCTTAATCTTAAATATGATTAATTCCCAAATAATAATCGATGAGTAAGGTTAAAATAGATACTAGAGTGTTTTAAATGTTTGAGAAAGTCCCAGTCACCTATTTTGGATGCACCCACCGGGCCATTCCACCGGAACGCACCATAGCAAACGTGGAAGGTAAGCTCCGGAGGGCAGGGGTGACCAGGATAGCAGAGATAACCCATCTTGACCGTCTGGGAATACCAGTCTATTCCGCCATAAGACCAGGGGCTGCCGAGGGAGCAGTAAGCATCTACGCTGGAAAAGGAGCTACTAAAAATCAGGCTAAAGCATCGGCCATGATGGAAGCGTTTGAAAGGTACTCCGCAGAGATAAATGCAGAAGATGCTCAGATGTTTGAAACTGGATTATATGGTGAAATAGAGGGAGCCATCAACCCGGAAACACTGATTCTACCCCAACAATCATACAAGCCCGATGAGACCAGGTTGGACTGGGTTAAAACCGTGGACGTGACGGATGATGAAGAATACCTCGCCCCGGTTAACGCCATTTACCATCCTTACATCCCTCGTGGTGGTGCCGTGCTTTTTAAGTCCAACACCAATGGTCTGGCATCGGGTAACCGTATCGAAGAGGCAGTCTACCACGGAATCACCGAAGTGGTTGAAAGGGATGCCTGGAGCATATTCGAGGCGAAAAAGAAATGCAGGGGAGAAGTGGTCTGTGACGGAACGGAAAACCCCCTCATCAGGGATATGCTCCATAAATTCGACCAGTCCGAGATAGAAGTTAAATTACTGGACTTGACTGCAGATGTGGATATAACCACCATAGCCGCGGTAGCAGATGACACTGTACTTAGAGACCCTGCACTATTATCTCTAGGGGTGGGAACCCACCTGAACCCGGAGGTGGCCGTTATAAGGGCCCTCACCGAGGTTGCCCAGAGCAGGGCCACCCAGATCCACGGAACCCGGGAGGATACCAACCGGGCCGTTTTCATGAGAAAAGCAGGATATGAGAGGATGAAAAGGATCAACAAACACTGGTTTAGTGACTCCCATAACTTAATCGATATCTCCCGTATCAAGGATAAATCAAAGCCCACCTTCAAGGAGGACATTGAAACCTGTGTAGATATCCTTAAAAAGAACGGGTTTGATAAGATTTATTATACGGATTTAACCCGACGGGAAATCGAAATACCAGTGGCCCGAGTTATAATTCCAGGTATGGAAGTTTACTCGGTTGACATGGAACGGATGGGTAAAAGGTTGATTTAACTGGTTTTTAAATTTATCAAGTACGGATTCAGTTCATTTGACCGGGAAAAAACAGGTCAAATTTAACCGAAAATAAGTCAGATAGTAAAACAGGTCAGATAATAATAAACAAATCAGATAGTATATTTAAAGGTGTACCAATGAAGCAGGTAATAATCATGAGGGGAGACCTCCCCATAAGCCGGGGTAAACTCGCTGCCCAGGCCTGTCACGCCAGCCTGGGATCCTATAAGCGTGCAGATGAGAGGAAGATAAAAAACTGGGAACTGGAGGGGGGTAAAAAGGTGGTTTTAAAGGTTAAGGATCGAGACGAACTCTTCCAGTACTATGAACTGGTTAAAGCCGCTGATCTGCCCTACTTCTTAGTCACCGATGCCGGGCATACCGAACTACCCGAATCAACCGTTACCTGCCTGGGGATTGGTCCTGATGAGGATGAGAAGATCGATAAGATTACCCAGGATTTGAAGTTGTTTAAGTAGTTGTGAGTTTACTTTTAATCAATAAATGAAGTGCTGATTTTATGGACTGGATTGTAAAGGTGGGTGGAAGTCTTTTCCCACAAGAAGCAGTTAACCTCTCTAAAGCCCTGGTTGGTAAAAGTGTCATGGTGATCTGCGGTGGTGGAGAACTGGCCAACCTGTTAAGACAGTACGATGAAAAGATGGATTTTAGTGATACAGCCGCCCATAAAAGCGCCATACTATGCATGGATATATTAGGAATGCTCCTAGCAGATAAAATACCCGGTGCCGAGGGTGTTCATTCTATAGATCAGGCAGAGAAGGCTATTCGTGAGGGAAAACTCCCAATCTTAATATCTTCCCAGTTTTTGTTCGGTGAGGATCCCTTAGAGCATTCCTGGCGTGTTACATCTGATTCCCTATCCCTTTATATAGCACATCAACTAAAGGCTAAACTATTAATAGCAACTGATGTAGATGGTATATATGATCATAACCCATCCAAGGATGGTACTCAACTGATAAGAAATATCAGCGCAAAAAAACTACTAGATTTTGGTGAAACATCAGTTGATGAATTTTTAGCAGGGCTTTTACTTCAATACGGATCATCTTGCTATGTGATTAATGGAAAGTATCCGGAAAGGGTTCTATCTATAATTGAAGGTAAAAGTGAAGATACTAAATACACACTCATCGGAGGAATTTAATATGGATAAAATAGAATGCACATCATGTAAACAGGAAATATCACCCGTGGAAACCTACGTGAAATTTGAATGTCCAGAATGCGAGACCATACTCTACAGATGCCAGAAATGCAGGACCTTCGGACATATTTACAGATGTAAATGTGGATTTAAAGGACCTTAAGTTAAATATTACTTGTAAGATAAATAAAATTATATTAACTCTAAAGACAAGTTTTATGGGAGGTTACGATTATGGGAGAAGTTGTAGCAACGATTAAGGTAATGCCGGAAAGTCCGGATGTTAACTTAGAAAAGATCAAAGAAGATATCATACAATCCATACCGGAAGGCGCTGAATTCCACAAAATAGATGAAGAACCAATAGCTTTTGGCCTGGTAGCCCTTAAAGTGATGGTAGTTGTGGGAGATGCCGAGGGGGGAACCGAGAAGGTTGAGGAAAACCTCTCCAAACTGGAAAACATAAGCAGTGTAGAAGTAGAAGATGTAAGAAGGATTATGTAAGCTGTTTTACCCTCTAATTACTTTTTTGATTAAATATTCTCCGTTTTTTCCCTTTTTTATAATTTTTACCGTTAAAAAATTCAGTCCCCACAACACGATCATAATACTTTTTATACTATTAATATTATACTATTCTGTGGAGTGGTTCATATTTTTGATCTCATATTTGCCTGTATCATAGGCGTTCTCTGCGGGGCAGTAACGGGATTAATCCCTGGCATCCATGTTAACACAGTGGGTGCCTTCACCTTTGCATCATCAGCCACCATACTTGCCTTTCTATCTCCAGAATTTTTGGGAGTATTCCTAATTTCCATGTCCATCTCCCACGCCCTACTGGAATTTATACCCTCCATGTTCCTGGGAGTGCCGGAGGAGGGCACCGTTCTCTCTGTCCTACCCGGCCATCACCTCATGTTGGAGGGAAGAGGTAGGGAAGCCATTCGTTTAGTGGCCCTGGGAGGGTTTGGGGCGATTATGGTTACCATATTATTACTACCACTTTTCGCCCTGATATTACCCCCTTTATACGGTTTTATGAAGCCATACATCTGGATCATCCTGGTGGTAGTGGTGATCTATATGTTCATCCGCTTAAACAGAGATTTAAGTTCGGTAGCCTGGTCGGTGGTTATATTCCTCTTCTCGGGGATTATGGGCTGGTTGATGATTAATTCACCCATATCCTCAGGAGTTTCCCTGCTGTGCATGTTCACCGGGCTTTTTGGTGTAAGCACCCTACTCTATAGCCTTTCTGAAAGCTCGACAGTACCACCTCAGAACCCTGATCATTCACTTATCGTGGATAATAACATCTTAAGGGGTATCTTCGCCGGAGGAATAGCAGGGAGCATCCTGGGATTTTTACCAGGGATGGGACCTGCCCAGGGAAGCCTCATAGCCCAGGAGATAAGCGGGGGAGGAGATACAGGAGAAAATAAGGACAGTTTCCTGGTTGCCATGAGTGGAGTGAATGTCTCCGATGCCCTGTTCTCCCTGATAGCCATCTATTTAATTGGTAATCCCCGCAGTGGAATCGCTGTATATGTGGATAAGATAATTGACGTTTTCAACTACGAACACCTCATACTGTACATCTTCGTCTCCATCACCGCCGTATCCCTTGCTTTAATATTATGTTTAAAATTAGGTGATATGGTGGGAGAATACATACAGCAATTGGATTACAGCAGATTATCCTGGCTGGTCATCATCTTCATGAGCTCTATAGTGATGATATTCACTATAATGGAACATGCCAACCTCTGGTTTGTACTACTGGTTTATGCCACCTCAGTAGCCCTGGGACTACTTCCCCACTATCTGGGCTTGAATAAATCCAATCTCATGGGTGTACTGGTTGTTCCGGCCATGGTGATATACGTGGGGATTGGTCTATAACTGTAGGGATTATCATCCAGTTAAATAAGATTATACTTATAAAAATTCTTTTAATCCGGATTACATGGTAAAAAATTTTAGATTACCACCACTTCTCTGCACATCCCTTCTACAGATTCTCTAAAAACAGCATCATCCACACCAGGAAAAACATCCACCAGGCAGGCATCGAATTTTTCACTTAAAACATCCTTTAAATCCTTCACATCCAAGCAGTAAACCTCGAAATTATCTCCAGTGGCAATTAAACCCTTATTTTTCCCGGTAGTGGTCACTGGGAATCCGTTGATTTCCAGATTCGAAATTGTCATCTGGCAGGCAGGATACCAAACATCGTTGAAAACAACTCGGGGGGCGCCGTCAAGAAGGGCGGCTAAACCGAGAGTACCGGGTCCGCAGGTACAGTCCAGAACACTGGGACTATCGAATTTACTTAAAACCTTCTTTAACTCCCTTATTTTGGAGGATGATGGTTTGGGAACCTCTATATGGATCTCTCCCTGGTACTTATAGAGACACAGAACCCCCCAGGGGGTGTTCACGATATCACAGCGGAGATCACAGCCATACAGGAGCTCATATGTAGTGGGGTTGCTTCCAGAATCCTTAACACCCACAGTATTACTTAAACTCCCCTTTAAAACCCCTTTAACCTCGGGTACTTCCTTCACTATCCGTTTTGCACATTCTGCGTCCACGTCCTCAGATAGTATCACCAGTGAATTATCCGGGAGGTGGGGAGCGGTGTCCAGGGGATATGCGGGGGTTATAAGGGGCACGCAGACATTTCTCAAGGTGGAATCAGGATCTTTAACCCCTTCTTCCATCATTATTTTAAGGATATGGGCCATGACCACATCTAAATAGCGCCTGCCACAAGTACATCTTCTAAAATTAGAATCTAACAGCTTAACATCCATTTGTTCGGCTAATGGTTTGAATTTTTTAAGTTTAACATCTTCACACCTATTACAGGCCTTGAAAGTTCCTTTAAAATCTTTTAATACCTTTGATTTAGATTTTATGCAATCGTTTCCGCACTTGCAAAACACTTCCATAGTTTAGATTCACACACCAACACAGATAATTTTTTCTCTTGGAAGGGGATCAATGCATAAATCACAGACAATATTAATATGCAGTGAAAAATAACCAAAATTAGCATATTTTAAGCTTATGCTTAAATAGTGGATACCCTATATAATTATGTGAGAATTATGAGAGACAAAAGGAAAGAAATTATCCGGGATCTACTGGGAGACTTTGCCGACGAAGAGGAGGAGGAAGAAGGATATGTCCCCAAGGAAGAAGAGGATGAACCAGTAAAAAGAAAGGTTAGAAAAGTTATCTCAGATTCTGATGATGAAGCATTTAATATAGATAAATTAATAGAGAAGCCTTCCAGGAAGAGAACTAAAAAGATTAAGAAAGTTTCTGATGTGATGAAGGCTGAAATTATAGAAGAAGGATTGATTCCTAATTACAATGTTACAATACCTACTTTTTCTGCTAAAGAAAAGCAGCTTTACAATGAAATAAGGGAAAAACTGGTGGAAGTAGCCGTCACCCAGGATGATTTCCAAGTAGATGAAGAATCCTTTATTGTAGAATGTAAACAGTTCCTGCGTTCCAGGGGTGTTCGGGATGTGGACCGCCTGTCATCACAGATATCCCAGGAAATGCTGGGATACGGTAAACTGGATCATATGATTAAGGACGATGACCTTGAAGAAATAATGGTCATTGGAATCGGGAGTAATGTCTTCGTGTACCACCGTGACATAGGTATGATGGTTACCAACGTAATCTTCGAAGAAGAATCAGAGATCAAGGCCATCATCGATGTTATAGCCCGGCAGGTTAACCGGAGGATAGACCAGCAGACACCCATATTAGACGCCCGTCTGAAGGACGGCTCCAGGGTAAACGCTACCCTTCCACCTGTATCTGCAGACGGCCCAACACTTACCATACGTAAATTCAAAAAGGACCCATTAACCGTGGTTGATTTAATAAATTATAAGACTATATCCCCACATCTCGCTGGTTTCCTCTGGGTGTGCACCGATGGATTAGGTGTAAAACCCTGTAACGCCATAATAGCCGGGGGAACAGGTTCCGGAAAAACAACCACCCTGAACACCATAGCGGCCTTTGTACCTCCCAGGGAGAGGATAATCACCATTGAGGACACTCTTGAATTACAACTCCCCCACAGCCACGTGGTGCGGATGGAAACCCGCCCACCCAACATAGAAGGCAAAGGGGAACTCACCATGGACACCCTGGTTAAAAACTCCCTGAGACAGAGACCTGACCGGGTGATAGTAGGAGAAGTAAGGGGCGCAGAAGCCATCACACTTTTCACAGCCCTGAACACCGGACACTCCGGTATGGGAACCCTCCACTCCAACACCGCACGGGAAACCATAACCCGTCTGATAAACCAGCCCATGAACGTACCCAACATAATGATACCTGCCCTGGACTTCATAATCATGCAACAGAGAATGTACGGGCCAGAAGGAGGTTCCATACGTAGAATAACCGAAGTAGCAGAGGTGGTTGGTATGGAAGAAGGTAACGTGCAGCTCAACAGGGTATTTGAATGGGATAATGTCAATGATAAAGTGGAGTACGTGGGAATAGCCAGCCAGACCCTCCGGGACATCTCGGAACTACGGGGTATAGGAATATCAGAGATAGAAGAAGAGATAGAAAAAAGGAGACTGGTACTGGAATACCTGGCTGATAACAACATCCGTTCCATAGATGAAGTGGGACAGTATATTAATCAATATTACCGTGATCCAGATGCAATGCTGGATGAAGTATTATAATATATTGTGGATTTAAAAATAATTAGAAAAAATTCACTTGATGGTGAAAATAATGGCGCCCTTCGACGGTCTTAAGAAATTTTTCAATACCATTGGAAATTTTACCATAAATTCCAGTCAGAAAGTAGGTGAAGGAGTTCAGGCTCCTGTAAAAAAATTAAGTGAAATGCGACCTGCTGAAAGAAGGTTAAGGGAGAAAAGGGAACTTGAATTTGATAAAAAATCCGAACCAGAAGAAAAAACAGAGACCAAGCCATTACTGGACGCGTCAACCCCTTCAAAAGGATTATTCGGTGATAGAGAATCAAAGGGATTATTTGGAGATAGAGAATCAAAATCATCTTTCCAGGCTCCCCGTCCCCAGCGGACCATAAAAAGAAAGAAGATGGATAAAGAAGAAATCGAGATGTTCAAGGACCTCATCGACAGCAGGCATGAACAGACCAAGGAATCTGAGGTAGATAAGAAGAAACAGGATGCTCTCCGGAAAGCTTCCTTAGAGGAAATACTCAAGGAAGAACAGAAGGAAAAGATGGATCCCAAGTTGATCCTGCTTATGGGCGGGGTTTCCTTTGTATTGATGCTCGTGATCGTAACTGTGATGGGCTTTGGAATTGAAATTGGACTGGTACTGGGAATCCTGATATTTATGATGGCCCTAATGATCTTTTTCCTTCCCAGAATGAAACAGGGAAGCAAATCCACAGAAGTCGCCAGGGAACTGCCCTTCGCCTTGAGGCAGATGGCCACAGAATTAAGGGCCGGAATAGGACTTCACGACAGCATGCGCTCCATCTCCACTTCTGGATACGGACCCCTATCTGAAGAGTTCTCCCGGGCACTGGAAGAGATAAGGTACGGGGAGACCACAGAAAAAGCCCTCCTGGATATGAGCGACAGAATAAACTCTGAGGGAATGGAAAGGGCTATCCATCAGATAACCCGAACACTCACCAGTGGTGGGGATTTAGCTAAAACCTTAACAGTTATAGCTGATGACACTGCCTATGAAATGCGTATGAAGCTTAAAGATTACGCTCAGAAACTGAATTCATTCACCATGATCTACATGTTCATCGCCATACTGGCACCGGTAATTACCCTGGTCATGCTGATAGCCGCATCAACAGTTATGGGTGCCATACTGCCGCCGATAGTCTTGTTGATAATGTACTTATTCTTCTTCCCAGCCATAGTGGTGTTCATGGCCTTCATGATCAAGAGGCTGGAGCCGAAGGTTTAGAAATTAGGGAAATCAGAATTTTTCTTTGAGTGTAGAAATCTATGTTTTTTACTGGGGTAGGGAAATCTAATATTTAATTTGAGTGTAGAAAAACTAGATTTTATTTATCCTCAGCAACTGAGCATTGAAGGCCACTATCACGGTGCTTAAAGACATGAGAACCGCACCCATAGCCGGATTCAGGAGGATGCCCCAACCATAGAGCAACCCCGCTGCCAAGGGTATGGCAAAGGCGTTATATCCCGTGGCCCATAATAGATTCTGCCACATTTTGCTGTAGGTGGCCTTGGTAAGGCCCAGGATGGTTACCATATCTGCCGGATTGCTCTTGACCAGAACCACATCGGCACTCTCCATGGCCACATCAGTCCCTGCTCCAATAGCAATACCTACATCAGCCTGGGTTAGGGCTGGGGCGTCATTTACACCATCTCCAACCATGGCCACTTTATATCCTTTCTCCTGTACCTCGCGTACTTTAAGTGCCTTTTCCTGGGGTAGAACCCGAGAGAAATATTCATCCAATCCGAGTTCCTCGGCAACCCAGCGAGCCACATCTTCATTATCCCCAGTTAGCATCATGCACTGGATCCCCTGCCTCTGTAACTTTAAAATGGCATCTTTAGATTCTGGCCGTATCACATCAGCCAGTGCAATGGCACCAGCAGCCTCACCATCTATTACTACGTAGACCAGTGTTTTCGGCTGTTTCTGTATATCAACTAACTCGGGACTGGTTACTTCCAGATTATTAGTCTCTATATAGGCTGGACTTACCACCTTCACCTCATGATCTCCCACCAGGGCTTGAACACCTTCACCAGGGCGGGAATGGAAATCCTTGATGGGATAGGTTTCCTGGACAGATTTAAGTATCCCCTGGGCCACCGTGTGTTCGGATTCCTTTTCCACTGAAGCAGCGTATTTGAGAATTTCTTCTCCACTGAAATCATCCTTTTTAAAGGAGATCACATTGGTGACACCGAACTTCCCCTCGGTAAGGGTGCCGGTTTTATCGAAGATAACCGCGTGGATGTTTTTCATATTCTCAAAGGACTGACGGTCACGAATTAGAACCCCATTTTTGGCAGATATGGCGGTGGAGACAGCCACTACCAGGGGTATGGCTAACCCCAGGGCATGGGGACAGGTGGTGACCATCACCGTCACAGCCCTCTCCAGGGCGAAGGATAAGTCCTGGCCTAACATTCCCAGCCACACCAGTAAAGTAATTAAACCACCGGATAAGGCGACGATGGTCAGCCAAAAAGCGGCCCGGTTGGCCAGGTCCTGGGTATGTGATTTACTCTCCTGGGCCTCCTCCACCAGACTCACCACCTGGGAGATGAAGGAATCTTCACCTATCTTCTCCACCATTACCTTAATAGAGTTTTCGCCATTGATTGAGCCGCCTATAACTTCTTCCCCTGCACTGCGGAGGATGGGTTCCGATTCACCAGTGAGAAGTGATTCG
Organism: Methanobacteriaceae archaeon; assembly: GCA_011620845.1. Lineage (GTDB taxonomy): Archaea > Methanobacteriota > Methanobacteria > Methanobacteriales > Methanobacteriaceae > Methanobacterium_A. The sequence continues at coordinate 4,228 of WOYJ01000183.1, read as the reverse complement.
TTTATATAGGACTGGCCTTCCTTTATAATACCATCGGCAGGTACCTTTTCTCCCGGTTTTATCAGTACCAGGTCGTCCACCTGTAAATGCTCCAATGGTACATCTTCAACTTCACCTTCTCCACCAATTCGGTGGGCTTTCTTGGGAAGGAGGGTAGCCAGTTCCTGGAGCGCCCGGGAGGCGCCCATCACAGAGCGCATTTCTATCCAGTGCCCCAGTAGCATGATATCGATTAGAGTGACCAGTTCCAGGTAGAAGGTCATACCCATAAGTCCGAAGGTAACTCCCGCACTGTAGATGTAGGCTGTGGTGATGGCCACCGCTACCAGGGTCATCATACCTGGCTGCCTGACTTTCAACTCACTTACCAGGCCGGTGAAGAAGGGGTAACCCCCATAGAAGAATACAAAGGATGATAAGAGAAACAGGATGTATATATCACCCTGGAAACTGAGAAAATGCAGACCAAGTAATTCCTGCACCATATCTGATAGGAAAAAGACAGGGACGGTTATAATCAGAGATACTATGAACCTTTTCTTAAAATCAGCCATCATAGCCTGATGATGGTTGTGTTCTGTGTGTTCTCCGTGGTCTAGATGTTCTTTGTGCTCATGTTCCACATGCTCTTCGTGTTCTGTGTGGTTCTGTTTTAAATGGTCAGTGTGTCCTTCGTGTTCTGTACGTTTGTTTTCTGTGTGTTCTCCGTGTTTGGAGTGGCCCTGTTCAGGATGTTCTCTATGTTTGTGTTCTATTGAATGGCTATTTTTTTCTTTAGGGTGGTGATTTTTTTCTTGAAGTGTTTTTTCAGGGGAATCTTCATGATCTTTCAAGGATATCATCCCTTAACCTGTAAAAAATTCGCAACTTCATTCAATTTGTACATTCAATTTGTAACCTGATATTGGTATCAAACAGTTAATATGTTAAGATATGTACTTGCTTTCTTAAATAATAGTAGGTTAAATCGCTAGGAAGATGTTACATCCTTTTGATTCTCTTCTAGCAAGTGTAAAAGTTCGTGATATTTATCTTCTCCCATGTTATGCAGGAGCTTATGGTGGAGTTCATCTTTCACCAAATGCAGCAGGTTATGATAAGCATGGGCTTCCTAAGGCATGTAATATCTCGTGATATGCTTCATCAACAGTTAATTTAATATTTACCGGGAAACCTTCATTTTTAAGCATATATAGAAGTTCTGCTGATTTGGGTGGGCGCAGATGGGCTTTATAAAGGGTTTCGCAATTATTGAATATCTCTTCGGTTGTGCATTGACCGATTATCTCAACATCGTGAAGTACGAAGATCTTATCTGCAAACTGGGTGACCATCTCCACGTCATGGGAAGCGATGATGATGCTCATAGCTTCCTTATTTAACATGTAGAGTACTTCCATTATTTGATCCACACCTATAGGATCTAGTCCCGTGGTTGGTTCATCCAATACCATGATCTCAGGTCTCATGGCCAGGATACCGGCAATGGCTACTCGTTTTTTCTGTCCACCACTCAGTTGGTGGGGTGCTTTTTTCTCCAGCCCAGTCATCCCTACCAGTTTCAGGGCCTCTTCCACCCTTTCATCCACTTTATCCTCGGAAAGTCCCAGGTTCATGGGTCCAAAGGCCACATCTTCAATAACAGTAGGGGCGAAGAGCTGATCATCTGGGTTCTGGAAGACGATACCTACTTTCTGTCTTATCTGGAGCAGTTCCTCTTTTTGGTAGGTCATGGGTCTGCCATGGATCCTTATAAACCAGCTAACCGTACATGCGGGTTTGCTTGAATCAACCAGTCATGGGTCTGCCATGGATCCTTATAAACCCAGAAGTTGGTTTATTGATGCCGTTGAAATGTGCAAAAAGAGTAGATTTACCAGCACCGTTGGAACCAATTACTGCTACCCTTTCCCCCTCATTTATTTCAATATTTACATTTTGAAGTGCGGAAGTACCGTCAGGATAGGTGAATCCCAGGTTTTCAGTTTGGATAATGGTTCTGGTCATTTATTATCCATATATTGTATTAGAAGATTTTTTAATATCCTCCACCACGCAAAAAAGTTCATATAATGTTCATTCCTAAAGCACCCAGCTCGTAGAAATGTGTCATTGCCAGAACTTGCAGACAGACTACCAGCAACACGGTAACTCCGATATATGCGTACTCCGTTTTTCCCAGTTTTTTCTTTCTGTCCTGGTAAAAATTTGATTGATCTGAAAAACCACGGCTTAACATACTCATATATATAGTTTCGCCCTGTTCATAAGCCCTTAGGAACATCATAGCTACAGTGTAACCTAATTGTTTCATTCTCCATTTGTAGGGAATCTTCTTATTGAAGGCATCGAAACATCTGGCTTTCTGGGCGTGCATGATCCTGTGTAGTTCATCGTAGAACATGAAGAGGAACCTGATCATGAGACTGAATATCATGGCCAGTTCCCGGGGCATGCCTAACTTCCTGAAGGATTGAGCAACTTCCTGCATAGGACTTATAGATGATAAAAGTACTATGGAAGTTAAAGCCACTATGAGTCTGGATATGAGAAGCACCGCCCACATCAGACCCTGTTGTGTAACCTGTAAGCCGAAAATTCCAGTCCATATCACATCACCAGGATGTATGAATGGCTGGAATGCAATTATGAACCCTCCAAACGGTAGTAACAGTAATATTCTTTTAAATGAGCTTTTAAATGAAACTTGGGATATGTAAATTAAAATCAGGAGGTATAACTCTAAAAAAGCCAGTACTACTATCTGAGTAGAAAACACAGCGTACACTATAATAAATATCAATAGAATTAATTTCACCCTTCCATCCATTAGATGCAGGATGCTTTCCTTTTCGGTTTCTCTTTCAAGCCCTCTAACCGAGCCTATTCCATTCATGAGGAATCTCCTTTTGAAATGTATCTGATGTTTATGTGTGTGTTTTTTTTTTAAATCCTAAAAAAGATTTAATAAAAAAAATAAAGGGGGGGGATTTATTCGGATGCTTCTGGTGGGTTTCTCCTTTTTAGTAGTTCAGCAACGATATAGGCTATTATCAACGTAATAATTATACCTATAACCAATGCCGATATTTCCCCAATTTTATCCAAACCTTCAATGGTGTAGTCTGGGAATGGGGATTCGTATGAAGCTTCGACTTCAGGAACACCTGCATCTTCTGCCGACTTTTCCAGTCCGTCAGGATCAGGTGATGCAATGAATGGTGACATGACGGCTATCACCAGACAAATGATTACACCGGCGATAACAATGTATTTATCATTGGTACTCATTTGGCAGCCACCTCTTCACTTCCTTCGAGTTTCTGTCCACCTGATGTTTTGCCCCTGTTCCAGGCAAGTAGATCTGGTCTTAATTTATCCAGTGCAATGAGTACAACCACAGTTAAGATTGCTTCTATTACACCTATAAATGCATGGTATATTCCCATTGAAGCTAATCCCACGTCTAATGGGAATGTTCCTGCTAGCCACATCTCTACCGCTACTACTTCAGCTGCTATAAACAGTGATAGCCATGCAGCTATTGCTGCTGCAGGATATTTGCCTGTGAACTTTTCCAGGCCTCTGAAGGAGAAGTATGCAACTGCACCTCCTATTAAACCCATGTTAACTACATTTACACCTAAAGCAGTTATTCCTCCATCTCCAAAGAACAGAGCCTGTACTAATAGTACTATGAAGAGTACAAGTACTGCGGCTTCGGGTGCAAGGAATACAATGGCAACCAATGCGCCACCTAGCATATGTCCGCTTGTACCAAAGGGTATAGGCATGTTCATGGACATTATTGCGAATATTCCAGCTGATAAAACTGCTATTAATGGAATCAACTTTTCATCAAGATTCTTTCTCGCCCATCTGAGGGAGAAATATAGGGCCACAAACATAATAACATAGTATATGGGCCATGTCCAGGATAAAAAACCATCTGGTATATGCAATTTTTCGCCTCCTCGTTTTTATTTTTTCTAAGTGGGGTTAATGGTCTGTTGTTCAAACTAGTATTACTTTTCTTAACTTCATTTATAAAGCAGGTAATACGTTATAAACAATGTTTTAACCCATAAATCCTCATTTAGACTCTGGATTTTCATAATATAAATGTTTCCCTGAGTATTACTATAATCTTTGTTTGCTTATGAAAAGTATTAATTAATTATAGTTTAATACGTGACTTTTTTAATTAATTGTGTTCATGGTTATTATT
>WOYJ01000192.1:16759-17946 GCA_011620845.1 Methanobacteriaceae archaeon | reverse complement strand
AGAGAAATAGGCTAAACAAAGAACCTAAAATAATAGCAATTCCAATTAATAACATGAATATGTTTGGATTATCCACAAAATTCACCATACCCCAGATTTAATTTATCATTAATAGGAAGATAATTAATAAAATACATATGAATACTATTACAGGTTTTTAAAATTATAAATCAAAAAAGGGTTTCATCATTATGTTTTAGCTTTTATAATCTCTTCTTTAGCTTTTAAAGCGGGTTCAAAATCAGGGTCCAGTTCTAATGCTTTATTAATGCATTTTAAAGCTTCTTGATATTTACCAAGTTTTACTAAGGCACTACCTTTGTCAATCAATGCATCAATCTCATTTGGATTAATTTTTAGGAGATTATCAAAGGATTCTATTGCTTCCTGATATTTACCAACTTCTATCAGGATATTACCTTTATTATACCATGCTTCTATATCATTCGGATTTATTTTCAAGACCTCGTTGTAGCTTCTTATTGCTTCATGATACTTTCCCATTTTTCCTAATATACCACCCTTATTAAACAAGACAACACTATTATTTGGATCTATTTTTAGAGCTTTATTAAAAAGTTCCAAAGCCTCGTCATACTTTCCAAGTACTCAGTAAACCTCTCCAAACTCAATTCAATATTTCCTATGGAGGAATCAGCAAGCACCACCGTTGTACTATTTATACATTTAATCACACTAAAATGATACAAACCATTCATGTCTAAAAGCACGATAAAACCAAGCCTAAGCTGATCCACTGATAATATCACACCCATATCATTTAAAACTTTAACCTACACTAAACAAAACCAAAAACAGTAGTAAAACTAACAGGATAAAAGAAAATTAATCCATACCACCACTTATTTTCTTCAAAACTTTTTCTTTACCCTTTAAAGCAAGTTCATACTCCGGATCTATTTTTAAAGCCTTATCATAACACTCTAACGATTCATTATACATGCCCCTATCTTTTAAAACAAGAGCTTTGTTATGTAATATATGGGCATCGTTTGGATCTATTTCTAAAGCTTTATTACAACATTTCAAAGCCTCATCATATTTTCCAAGCTTTCTGAGAATACCGCCTTTGTTATTCAGCGCATTTATAGATTTAGGATCTAATTCCAGTGCCTTATCATAAGATTCAAGTGCCTCATGAAACATACCAAGCTCAAAAAAAGAAT
>WOYJ01000192.1:13667-16659 GCA_011620845.1 Methanobacteriaceae archaeon | reverse complement strand
TGCCTCCTGATATCTTCCAAGTTTCGCGAAAACATTACCTTTATTAAACCAGGTATCAGCATTATCAGGATCTAACTCCAAAGCCTTATCAAAAGAATCAACTGCTTCCTTAAACATACCAAGCTCAAAAAAAGAATTCCCTTTATTATACCATGCATCAACATAATTTGGATCTAATTCTAAAGTTTTATCATATGCTTTTAGTGCATTTTGACATTTTTTAAGTTTATTTAGAATTACCCCTTTATCATACCATGCGTCTGTGTTTTCAGGGTCGGTTTCTAAAATTTCATCATTACATTCAAGTGCTTCTAAGTATTTACCCTGATTAAACAGCTTACCTACTTTTTTATGCAACTTATCTACTTTTTTATGAAACGAATCTCTCCTAAAATTGTTGAACAAACCCATATTTTAATCTCCTAATTTATGTATACCCAACATCTCTCTAATTCAAATTTATGTTAGGGTCACGTAGGTAATGCTTGATCAACGAGATACGAAGCCAGTACAGAACCCCATATATCAAATCCAAAAGTTCCCAGTGCAATATCCTTCATCCCTTTCACATAATTACCAGCCCTTAACTCAATAACACCATCCTTAATTTTCCCTCCCGGTGCGAGATTGTTGGTTATACTTGGGGCGACGGTATCTATCACCACACCAACAGCATCTGCACCAACAATATTACTCATTATCACATAATCAGGCAAACGATCATTAACACGATAGAAATTTATTATTTTTGCATATGCATAAACCAGTGATTCATAACGAATGTTACCCAGGCTGCTAGAGGCATAGTTAGGTGCTCGACCATTGGAATTAATAATACGGTACTCTACTATTACTCCATAATTTTTTCTCTGGAATGCTTTAACACCGCAAAGTCCGAAGATACAGTTCTTCCACAGGGTCTCCATGGGATCTCCAAAGATACCCACTACCACAATCTTCTTAAGACGACCTGGATCACCATCAGCAGCTCCAGATTCAATCTTAATATCTAAATATATACCTTTCCCTCCAGGGAGTTTCTTAAACTGATCTTCAATTTCTACAGACCAGCTTCCACTTACCCCTAACAACAAGTCAGTAATATGCGTTTAATTGTTCGGCAGTATTTCTATATTTAGAATTTCCCCATGAAACTGCACATCCAGAAATCTGTGGTAACTCCCACACCCCCTAATATCAGAATCATGATGTAAAAAAAAGTATTTCCTTCTAATTCTCACCCAGCAAAGTTCAACTTTCTTCTGGATGTGCTCTTTTATTTTGGCCATGTCATCCTTTAAATCCTGTAAGTCCTTCTTCATACCCTTTATACTATCATCATCTATTTATCCAGATGGGTCCGTTATTTCACCTGTAACAACCTATGTAATATTAATAGAGCAGGGTTGGAGATTCCCTTTTATCTTCCTTTTTTTCTGATTCTAGATCATCATATGCCTTTTTTACATCATCAAGGAAACACTCCACCATATCTCTACCGAAATTCTCTTTGATCACCATCCGGAGGACTGCAATGTCATCGGCATTTGCTGGTAGGGTGTACGCTGGTACTATCCAGCCCTTCTCCCTGAGTTTATCCGATAATTGGAAGACTGTGAAATTAGAATCCTTCAATCGAACTGTGACCAGGGGAAAAATGAGGTCCTGATTTATAACTTCAAATACACCGGTTTCTTCGAGTTTTCTTGCCATGTACCTCGTGTTTTCAATCATGTTGTCCATGATATCCTTATAACCATTGAAGCCCAGGCGGATGAGGTTGTAGTACTGTGCTATTATGGTGTTACTTGCCTTGGAGAAGTTAAGTGAATAGTTACTCATATTACCTCCCAGGTAGTTTATGTTGAAAATCAAGTCCTGTGGTATGTCCGTCCTGTCCTTAAATACCACCCAACCCACACCAGGATAAACCAGTCCGTATTTATGTCCGGATACATTTATAGACCTCACCTGTTCTAACTTGAAATCCCACATTAGGTCGGGGTACAGGAAGGGGACGATGAAACCTCCACTTGCACCGTCGGCATGTATGGGTATATCCCATCCTTTCTCTTCTTTGATCTTCAGTAATAAATCGTTAATCTCCTTTACCGGGTCCATCTGTCCGGTGAAAGTGGTACCCACGACCACGCCTACGGCTATCGTATTTTCATCCACTTCACTTGCCACGTCCTCTGCGGTGATGGTGTACAGGTCTTCCTGGAGTGGTATCAGTTTCAATTCCACGTCAAAGTATTTGGCGAACTTCTCCCATACTGTGTGGACATCTGCACCCATGACTATGTTTGGGTTTTCAATGGACTTACCCTCTGCTTTCCTACGCTCCCTCCACTTCCATTTATGGGCCAGGAGTGCCAGCATTATGGCCTCTGATGATCCGATGGTGGCAGTGCCTAAAGATTGGCAGTCTTCAGGGGCGTTGAATAGTCTGGCTAATATGTTAACCACCCTCTCTTCTATCTTCTGGGTTTGAGGGTATTCATCATTGTCCACGTAGTTTTTATCCACAGATTCCATTATCAGCTTGTCTGCCTCGGGTTCCATCCAGGTGGTGACGAAGCTTGCCAGGTTGAGGGCAGGGTTGCCGTCCAGGTTCAGCTCGTCATGTATCAACTGATAGGCGGCCTGTGCAGGCATGCCATCCTGTGGTATTTCAAACTTAGGTATACTATCCTTAAAATATCGACTCCCATAAGCCGTGGTAACAGTACTGTGCTCTTTTCCAGATTTCTCCAGTTTTTTAATATCTTTTTTTCCAGATAACATTTGTCTCGCTCTCCCCCCTCTTTTTATCTATTTATTTCTTGAAATATTTATAATTAACATCAACTCATTTCTCAGTTTTCAGTGCGGTTTGTGTGGATTTTTTTGATGTTAACCCTTGGTGTTGTTTGAGGTGTAACCGGGTGTTGTGATGAACCCCACCTAACTAACGAACGTTAGTTTTATATACCCCCTATCGGCCTGGACC
>WOYJ01000192.1:0-13567 GCA_011620845.1 Methanobacteriaceae archaeon | reverse complement strand
AGTTTTATATACCCCCTATCGGCCTGGACCTGACCAAGGAGTTCGATGAACTTGAAGAACTGATTAAAATCAGTACCTCCCCCCAGGATGGAGACCAGTAACCAGTAACATGTTCGAATCGACACAGGAACTGGGTTTAGAACCTCATTTAACCCCTAAATCTGTGGATTCCCTTAAATGCATTTCCTGCGGACTTTGTGAAGTGGGGTGCAGTCCCGGTGCACGCTGGGATTCCACCAGGTTCGTTGATGATGCTGTAAATAAAGGGGCCGTCCTTAAAACCAGGTCCCCAGTAAAGAAGGTTATCATAGAAAAGGAACGTGGCAGGGGAGTCATGGTTGGATCAGGTTCCGCGTCCAAAGTTTATGAAGCTGACGTAGTTGTACTGGCCGCCGGTGGTATAGGCACTCCCCAAATATTAAAGGCTTCCGGACTACCGGCAGAGGATCGTCTATGGGTAAACATCGTCCTTACCCTGGGAGGTGTTTTGGAGGGTGCAAATCAGCTTAATGAACCACCAATGGCCTGGTACACCAAAGAAGAAGATTATATTCTATCCCCTTACATCGATATCCTCTCCCATTTCCTGCATGAACCATGGAAGAATGTTTCTATTCAGGATCAGTTGGACTTATGGTCAAACTAGTCAATGAAGAGCAGAGAACCGTGTATGCCGATGGCAGGGTGGAGAAGGAAATCACATCCCATGATAGGTCTCGACTGGACCAAACCATAAAACAGGCAAAACAGGTTATGAAAGGAGCCGGTGTTTCCGGCCCATTCGTAGAGGGCGTACATAATGGTGGGCATCTTAGTGGTACCGTCCCCTTAAGAAAAGAGGATGTTAAGGATATGAAGCCTTCCTGGATTCCTGATGGTTTATGGGTCGCGGATTTATCCCTGGCACCACGTTCACAGGGTTTACTCACCATCTTACTTACCTCTGCACTGGCTTTAAGGGTGGCAAGGAAGATAGCCCAAGTTGAAACTGTAATTAACTAAGTGATTGGATAATACTCTGAATCATCGGTACTCTGAATCATCGGTGTGTTCTAAAAATTTTTCTGACTTGAAAAACATAATCTAATTCATGAAAGAGATCCACACTGAAATCGAGATTAATGCCCCGGCTGGCGTTGTCTGGGATATACTCACCGATTTTGACCATTATCCCCACTGGAATCCTTTTATTTTGGAAATTTCAGGCGATCAGATTGAAGGAGCTCAACTCGATGTTTTTATAAAACCACCAAACTCAAATGGGATGAGATTCAAGCCGAAAATATTGAATTACAAACCAGAAAAGGAGTTAAGATGGCTAGGAGCTCTATGGATACCTAAATTGCTTGATGGTGAACATAGCTTAATTATCGAGAAAATAGATGAGAACAAAGTTCTATTTATCCAGAAAGAAGAGTTCACAGGACTGCTTGTCTCACTGGTCTCCGGTATGTTGAAAGATACTGAATCTGGGTTTGAAGCTATGAATAGGGCTTTAAAAAGGGAAGCTGAAGATGAAGGAATTTTAGAGAGGTAAATAATGAAGGTGTTTGCATTTAACGGCAGCCCCCGGAAGGAATGGAACACTGCAACCCTGCTTAAAAAAGCCCTTGAAGGGGCAGAGTCACAGGGAGCTGAAACTGAACTGGTCCATCTATATGATCTAAACTATAAGGGATGTATCAGTTGTTTTTCCTGTAAAATTATTGGTGGTGAAAGTTACGGTAGGTGTGCTGTGAAGGATGACCTCACAGATATCTTTGAAGGGATTAAAAAATCAGATGCCATTATTCTTGGCTCTCCAATCTATTTCGGAACTGTTTCCGGTGAAATGAGATCCTTCATGGAGCGCTTGATGTTTCCCAACCTGACATATACCAATCCTACACGGACGCTTTTCCCTAAAAAGATAAAAACAGGCTTTATTTACACTATGAATATTACCGAAGAGCAATTAAAAGAATTTGGATACAGTGGACATATCGATATCAACCAAAGAACTCTGAAAACCCTCTTTGGCTCTTCAGAATCCCTTTTCAGCTTCGACACCTACCAGTTCAATGATTATTCAAAAGTAGTTGCCACTCGTTTCGATGAAAAACACAAGGCTAAAAGAAGAAAAGAAGTATTTCCTGAGGATCTTGAGAAAGCCTATGAAATGGGAGTTAAGTTCGCAAGTGTAAAAATAGTTTAAAGAAGAAATTAGTCTTCAACACCCAGTTCCGCTTTCAACTTATCCAGTTTCACCTTAGCCCTTCTGAAGTTACTTAAGAAGGTTTCTTCTTCCTTTATGGGGATGATTTCCAGGCCTAGCTGGCGGTGTCTTTCGATCCAGTCTTCGGAGAATATGGGTATGTCGATTTTTATTGGTTCTTCGGTAGGGTTGACCACAATTATGTTACGGTAGGGAAAGTCTGTTTCCACGATGTAGCCACCTACACTTATGATATGTAAGGGTCTTACTACGAATTTCATTTCATCACCGGTATAACTTTAAGTTATCAAATCACTCATTCTTTATATTTTACAGGAAGGATGCTATGATGGCCAGTACACCCAGTATTGAAACACCAGCTACCACTGGATAGAACTGCTTATAGGTGAATATTGGGGAGAATGCGCTTACTATCGCCATGATTATGGTGAATGCCAGAGCCACTACTATATTGAGCAGTATGGTCCAGCTCAGTAAGTTAGGTGGTAATCCCAGAAACAAAGTAGCGAAAATACTGGAAAGTACGAATATCAGAAGACCTCGACTTATATAGACGTAAGCCCTGTATTTAGATGCGTATTCCAGTAGTGGTCCTTCTATAACGTCTGCCTTAGTTTTGAGTATGACGAAGGGGTACTCGTTCAGGAGTATCATGAATCCTACGAAGAAGACTATAGCTCCCAGTATACCTCCTAAGGTGAATAGAACCGGTCCGTGAAGTTGCTGGTAGGCGACGATGTCATTCAGGAATATGCTGCCGGCCATGGCCACTGGTACGAAGATGGCAATGTAGATAGGGAATGATCCGAAGGCGATTAATCTAAACGCCCGCATGGAACTCAGTTCCTCTACAAATGACCGGGGAACGTCCCGATGCTTGGCACCTTTAACCAGATCTGGGAAGGGCATCCTGATGGATAAAACTGATTTTGAAAGGGAACCCATGAACATGTACAGGATCTCCTCGACCTTCAAAAGCCCCACCAGAGCTACAACGCTTGCAAAAGCAGCCAGGAAATACAGTTGGGGCATGACTATGATTAAAAGCAGTATGGTTATGATTATCCCTATAATTGGTAGTGAATTATAGAGTCCCGGCATGGGAGAGTTGGGATTGATTATCTCTTTAAAGAAGAATTTAATGGGAGCCATTAAACCAGGGCTTGAGATGGGTGGGCCTATCCTCTGCTGTATCCTGGCGTGGACGAATTTCCGCTCGATACCAGGCAGCCAAACACTTACCACGAAGGCCACTATTAACGTTCCTATTACTGCGATTAACGCGATTAATGAGTCAACGACGGTCATTATTTAAATCTCCTATTATCGTAACCTTTCTCCTATAACTGGATTATCTGTATAGCCCGGTCAGTACAGGTGAAACAGGGGTCGCACTGTACCACAGCCAGCTGGGCATCGGTAATATGGTTTCCGATACAGGCGTGCTCCATAGCCCCTATGTTGGTGATGGAAGGGGTTCTCACGATTACATTTCTCACTCTACCCTCATCCAGGTAGTAGGAATGATACAGTTTCCCCCGTGGTACTTCGATGTAACTTTTGGTTATGGGGGTGTCCTGCATCTCCCAGCTACGGTTGGTTATTGGGCCTTCGGGGAGGTGTTTCACGGCCTGTCTAATAATCTTGATAGCTTCCAGGATCTCCAGGACCCGTACGAGAAGCTGGGATTTTACGTCTCCATCATCCTGGGTTATCACATCAAATTCAAAGGGATCGTACTCCTTCATATCCGTCCTTAAATCTACTTCCACTCCTGTGGCACGTAGAGTTGGCCCGGTGGCTGATAATCTTATGGCATCTTCCTTGGTAAGGATGCCTACCCCGGTTATACGGGACATGATCATGGAATCTGATATGAATCGCTCGGCGAAGTTGGTTATTTTTTCCTCTATATAATTCATTCCCTCGGTTATCTTCTGGAGTTTCATCTGGTTGAGTTCAGCACGGGGTCTGATTCCCCCAATGATAGGCACACCGTACTGCACCCGGTTACCTCCGATCATGCGTAGCAGTTCCATTACTGTTTCTCTGATATAGAATAATCTCATGGAAAAGGTTTCATGGCCTAATACCTCGTTTCCATGGGCCAGGTACAGCATGTGGCTATGTAACCTTTCCAGTTCCTCCATTATAACTCTTATATACTGGGCTCTTTCTGGTACTTCTGTTCCCAGGGCCTTTTCAGCTACCATTACCGAGTTCCAGATGTGGCTGTTAGAACATATACCGCAGATCTTCTCGGTGAGGCTGTTGGCCTTCTCTACAGGCAGGCCTTCCATTATACGTTCCACTCCCCGGTGATTTACTCCTACAGTTATCTCTGCATCTTTAACTATTTCATCTTCCACAAATAACCGTACCCGGTATGGTTCTATAGCGGCCGAGTGCACGGGTCCCAGTGGAACTTCCGTCTCGATTACCTGTTTCTTCGGGGTTTCATCAGTTATTTTGTTGTCTTCTTCCATCACTTACACCTGATTGATATTTTGAGTAAATTTTAAGTTCTAAATATTGTTGATTTTTAATTCCAATTTTTATGAGGTCATTCAGCATCTAGCAATAACGGCAGTGCAGCCACTGCTCCCGCTAGGACATCCTCCGGCCTTACAGCACAACCGGGTACCTTGGCATCTACAGGGATTACCTCATCTACTGGTCCGCATATCTCTTCAGAGGGTATGTCTCCGTTTATGTTCTTGTAGACCCCTCCCATGAGTGCGCATGCTCCGGCTGCTATCACTGCTTTGGGTTCAGGGATGGCTTCATAGATGGCCTTTAACGGTTCCTTGTTGTGTCTGGTTACCGGGCCGGTGACCACCAGTACATCGGCTTCCCGGGGGTTCCAGGTTAAGAATATCTTATACTGCTCGATATCGTATTTTGGTGAGAGAACACAGTTGACTATTTCAATGTCACAGCCGTTACATCCGCCTGTGTAGACCAGCATGACGTGAACGGCTCTGGCCCTTGAATATGATTTTAAACTCATGATAATCACTTTTTAAATTTGGGGCTGTCTTAAATGAACATATATAAATTAAATTTTCCTCTTCTTTAACACGGTTGAATCTGATAAGTACTGTGCTATAAAGGTTAATTTATCGTCTGATATTTTTATGGGCTTTTCCAGGAGGTCCCCAATATCCAGTTCCACTTCACCCACATCGTTGGGGTGTATGGTACCTGCTTTACCAAACAGGGCGTATAATGGGCAGAAGTCATGGCAGTAGTAGCAGTTTACGCATTTTTCACTGTTTAAAACTGGGATCTGTTTTTTGACCATTCCTTCGATGATCTCCACTGGTTCATCCAGATCCAGCATGGTTACGGCTCCCGTGGGACAGACGTTGCTACATCCCCCGCAGCCGATACAGGGTATCTCTGCCACTTTATCGGTGGGTGTAACCCTTCCTTCCAGGATTTTATTCCTCATTTCAATATCGGTAACCCGATCTGAGGCGAACAATATTCTTTTAGAGTTGTTGATGATTCCTTCCAGGAATACCCGGATAAAGTCTTTCATGGTGCCACCTCGAATTCTCTTTCAAATAGTATGGCCCTGGCTGGACAGGCATTGGAACACGCTCCGCAGTATATGCATTTTTCGTCATCCACCACGATTCTACCATCTTCTGTTTCCGTTATGGCTTCCTCTGGACATATCTTGGTGCATAATTTGCAGTTCATGCATAGTTTGTCCTGTACGAAGGTGAATCCTTCTTTTATAGATTTTTTAAGCATGGTAGTTTTGGGTATGGCATCCGCTGGACAGTGGATACCGCATTTTTCACAGAGGATGCATTTACTTAGGTCAACATTGATGGAACCCTTCTTGAGGGTGATGGCTTCTTTGGGACATATCTCTGCACATACTCCGCATGATATGCAGTCTTTGGTGACATCTCCTTCCCAGGTGGTGTTCTGGAAGCTTCGCGCCTCATTTACATCACAGGCCTGGACACAGTTACCGCAGGATACACAGAATCCTTTGATTCTCCTTTCTGGTTCATCTGATAAACGTAAGGTGCCAACCGGGCAGACATCCAGACACTCCATTTCTTCGCATTCCTCACAGAAGGTGGGGTCGTAGCGTATTTTCCCATCCACCATCTTCAGTGCCCCGTGGCTGCATGCTTCGGTGCACAGGCCACAGTTGAGGCAGGATACTATTTTTCCTGTTATTTCTTCGCCTGGTTCTGGCTTGTTTATTTTCACGGTGAAGTCTTCTATGGTTATAGCCCTGTTGGGGCATTCTTTAACGCATTTAAGGCATAATGTACATTTATCTTCATCTATGGTTGTGTCGGTTATGGCACCGGCTGGACAGACGTCTTCACAGATTCTGCACTCGGTACATTTCCCTTCCAGATCCACATCTACCATAATGGCATCGGTAGGGCAGTAGTATTCACATCGCTTGCAGAGGGTGCATTTATCATAGTCGGTGACTAAACCCATTCTCTCTACTTTTTCCCCTTCTTTTTGCATCCTGACTTCTGGTTGGATGGTTAAGTTGAGTGACTGTAAAAATTGGAGCTGTCTTTCCTCGATTACATCGAAGGCGTCTATCCTGGCGTTCAGTGGACATATATCTGCACAGATACCGCAGCGGGCGCATATTCCCTTAACCAGGTTATCTTCTATTTTTATGCTGTTTACCGGGCAGGTCATCTCGCAGACTCCGCAGGCGTTGCATTTAGCCCGGTCCACCACGTAGCCTCCGTATCGATTCTTTTTTATGGCTTTGTTGGGACAGGCATCCGCACAGGCTCCGCAGGTTATGCAGCTGAATGCTTTTCCATCAATTAATCTTATAGCCCCGGTAGGGCATTCTTTGATGCATTCTCCTAACCCTTCACATTTGTTTGTTGATATAAACATTGCCTATTACTCCGATGATTCACTTGTTTTTTCTTGCTGTAATTGTTTTGTAAATACCTTCTTTTTTGTAATTGTCCTTGTAGATATCTTCTTTTATCTTTATATTCTTTTATCTTCCTTATTTTCTTTTAATGTTCAGTGTCGTCTTTAACATATCTTCCCAGGGTAACTTTACCTACGAAAATCCCCACGATGGCTGATACAAATCCAGATGCCAGTGGGACGTCCTGGTAGTATGGGAAGGGTCCTATGAAGTATGCTGCCACCAGGGCAGCGATGAATATGGTGATGTAACTTCCCCAGGTGAAGTTCAGCTTACTTTCCGGGTTAACCTTTATCCTGCTTCCTATTATAAATCCCAGTAGGAATCCCAGAACAATGGGGCCTGCGTAAAATATCATTCAATCTCCTCTATTTCTTCTCCATCTTCATCAAATTCGCCTTCAAATCCTAAAAAGGTTATTACCACAGCGCTTAATCCTACCAATACCTTTAAACCTACTGCAAAGTTTAGGTAGGGTATTATTCCGGCGTGGGTTGGATCAGGGTAGTCGAATATGGTCTTTATAAATGAGGGTACGATCCCGTAGAGATCCACCCCCAGGTTATATAGGAAGGAACCAGCGAATATTAATCCAGCCACTCCAATAAAAACGTATGCCAGTGCCCCGATACTCTCCATACGGCCCATGAAGTCATGGGAGAACTTTATTGGTGAATCTTTTAATCCGTATACCACGGCACAGAATATGAAAGCTCCGGCTATTATGGCACCTCCCTGGAAACCTCCTCCAGGGGTGATGTGTCCTCCTAGGATAGTGTTAACTCCTAAACAAGTGATTATCAGTGCTGCGGGGAATATGAATAGTTTCAGTATGGTACTCATTCTACTTACCTCCCAGCTTTACTTTGCCTCTTCCAAATAAGAGTAAAGTTACAACCACAGCGGTGACAAGTATAAGGGCTTCACCAAGGGTGTCATAGGCTCTCCAGTCAAATACTACGTTGGTTACAGCGTTAGGCGCTATATCAGGGCCTAACCAGAGGTATAAATAGCTTATTCCCGGATATAGTATCTGATCGAATCCATATATTGCCTGGAATAAAGCTACGGCGAATACTGCAATGGCTAATAAACCTACTATGTTTTTTATTCCATTAAACATTTAAATTCCCCCAGTAAAACAGGGCTACAATTATTCCCAGGGCCACCACAACGTAGAACATCATGTTGTTTAGATCATCGTTCTGTTCCCTTCTAAGTCTGGGCATGATGGGCATGGCCATGAGTGCGATTACCAGTACCGCTGCTATCATAATTATCATCAAAACAGGGTGAATCAACCTTACCATAACTACAGCAACTAAAACCGATATAATCAGAGTTAGTTCTGCAGTTAGCATTGCTGAAGCTGTTACATTAGTTATTGGTTCTTCTTCAGCTTTTTCCTGTATTTTCCTTATCCTTTTCAATATGATATCGTAGAAACTCATAACTATTTCACCCCGTTAAACCAGTCCTACGGCTAATGTTTGTAGACTGTTGGTTGCTATTTGCGGGAATAGTCCCAGTATTATACAGATTATCAGTAAAGCTACCAGGGATATCACCGTTGATCTGGGGATTTTGTTATCTAAAATTTCCAGTTCTTTGGGTTTTGGCCGCATGTATATGGTGTAAAATGCTTTCATAAAGGTCATAAAGGTTACGATACTTAAGAGTATCATTATTATACCTAGTTCGGGCAGTCCAGATTGTATAGCTGCCTGGATTAACATCAATTTACTCTGGAAAGCGTTGAGTGGTGGGACACCGGCCATGGCCAGTCCGGCCAGGAGGACCAGTAAAGCTACCCTGGGGTTAACGTACATCATTCCCCCCAGTTTTCTGGTGTTGCTGGTTCTGGTTTTGTAGAGCACTGTTCCAAATCCAATGAAGAGGAAAGAAGTTATTATGGCCTCATTAACCGCCTGGAAAAGACCAGCCGTGATCCCGAATGCAGTTCCCAGTCCCAGTCCTATTCCGATGTATCCTAATTCTCCCACTGCCAGGTAACCCAGGATTCTCTTGTAGTCGGTCTGTACTATGGCCATGGTGATTCCCAGAATCATGGCTATCACTGATATGCCGATTATAGCTATGTTGGTGAAGGGGTTGTAGGAGAACAACCTGAGTATTATGATTCCTATTGCCACCAGGGTAAATACTGAGAAGGCCTGTAGTAAAGCTGCCCCATGGGGTAACGCCTTACTGTAGACTGCTGATTTTATGGTGTGGAATGGTGGAAGTCCTGAAGCGTAAAGCCATCCAAAGGTTATCAGAGCCAGTGACATAAGGATTACGGGACTATTGGGGTCCACATATCCCTGTTTAAATGTGAATATCATGTCTGTAACGTTAACATTCCCTGTAACACCTAATAATATGACTATGCCTAATAGCAGGAGTGGTCCTGCGATATTTCCCAGGAGGATATACTTAAGGGCGGTTTCATAGTTATTTTTTATACCGGATGCCACGATTATTCCCACCTGGGCCAGTGCTGCTATCTCAAAGAATACAAATATATTGAATATATCATCTGAAAGCAGTATGGCTGATACTGAAGCGGTACCCATGAACATCAGGAAGGCGTAAACTCCTGAGGGCCTTTTTGTTTCGTTTAAGAAGGTGAATATGGCAAAGAATGTGATGAGTCCCAGAACAAATACCATGAGCTGTTGGGCACTGGTGAACACGTACATGATACCGGGGTGGAACTGGAATAACTGTGTTCCGGTGATGAGTGACGGTAATCCCTGTGCCAGGGTTGCATTCTGGGCCAGGGGAACATAACCACCGAAGAAATGTGAACCATAAGGGGTTAAAAGTGGTATGATGGGTATAACGATGGCCGTGATGATGGCCAGTATCTTTATGGTCCTGTCTTTTTTATCGAGTAAATTTAAAAAGAGAGCACTGGCAATGGGTAAAGCGACCATGACGGCAATGAGGGCGTTTGTATCCATTTAGTATTCCCTCCACATTTGTGAACAATCTTTTACGTCTGGAATCATCTGTCTACTCTCCTTTATCCCTTAGTATTTTCGATGCGCTGAGTGATCCGTGTCTCTTGTTGAGTATGATAACCAAACCCAATATCACCGCCAGTGTACTGGCGCCGATAACGATGTTGGTAAGCACCAGAGCAAATGGGAGTGGATATGAGGCGGTTTGGGCGAAGTTGCTGACCACCATGTCGGGTAAGAATATGTAAACAATTCCCCCGGGCTTATACCCCATGGTTATGATGAACAGGTTTACACCGTCTGCTAAGAAGGCCAAGCCTATTATTTTCTTTATAAGATTATCCAGAAATAATGCAGCGAATATTCCGATTACTACTAGTGATCCTGCTGTGAAAAAGGACATCAATTGACTGTCTACTACCATTTTTTCACCATTAATCTAATTATTTACTTTCTTCCTCTGTTCTCCTTGTTTTAAGAACGGTAAGTGCGATAAATACCGGTAAGATTGCTGATCCAACAATTGCCTGGGTCAACGCCACATCGGGTGCCAGTAAAAATTGGAATAAAAAGGCGATGGAAATACCGGGTATCCCGGTTAGTATGGCTGCCTTCAGTAAATCTCTCTGCATCAAAGCTATAATGGCACCTAAAACAGTTGTGATCATGAGAATGTATTCGATCATCTTTTCTCCTCCCCATAGTAGTAGGCATTGGCAATGGCATGAGCGTTGAAGGGTGCCAGGACGAAGTAGGCTGCTGCCAGGAGATATTCGCCCAGGACAAGCAGGGCCAGTATGCAGGCCATGTCTGCTATTCCCAGGATGTGGATCCGGGCGTACATAACTCTTTCCAGGTCATCCTTGTACCTCAAGATTCCAATTCCTCCCAGTATGACCAGGACAGCACATATGATAAGTAAAATTGATTTTACCAGGGATATGGGATCGGATACTTCGATAAATGCCACTTTTAATCACCCTTTAAAACTTTTGAAAATGCTATGGTACCTACTGGCCCTAAAACTATAAGTGCGAGTGCTATATCTCCACAAAACCCTATTCCGTAGATATTTTTAATCAGTATTAAGATGGTGGCCACTGCAATGGCTAACCCGGAAAGTCCCACCAGACTCATACCTATGGTTTTTCTGGTGGTGATCCTGATGGTCGCCAGGGAAAAGATGGCCAGTGCCGCCAGCAATATATATTCTGATATCAACAACAAGTCCATTCTAACATCTCTCTAATTTAGTTGTGCGTGTTAACGTTGTTTAAATCTCTTTGATATAATCGGATAAAAGTTTATTTTAACATCTCTGTGACTAAAATTATTCTAACATACCTTTTATGTAGGGTTCGAAGGGAATTACTTCTTCTTTGCTCCGTGGGTATATGATGGCCACTGTTAATATCTGATTTTGAGAATCGAGATCTATGGAGAGGGTTCCCGGGGTTAAAGTTATGCTGTTAGCCAGTATGGTCTGGGAGACAGGTCTTTTAAGTTCAGTTTCTATCTCTACAACCACTGGTTCCACTTTTCCATTGAGTGTTCTGCCAGCCACATCCCAAGTGGCCTTGATGATCTCAAATATCAAAACGATGAAATATGCAATTCCATAAAATATCCGCATAAGAAACATGTCAATCCCTTTTTATTACTATTATACTGATTTAAATCCTAATTCATTGTTGAAACGATCTCTCTACCAGGTTTAGAACACTATTTTAGATATAGCAATTACAATTCATCATTATAAAACATGATATATAAAGATATCTAAAAATTTTTCCGGGTAGTGGGTGACAGCAAATAAAATTCTTTTAACCAATACTCATTGTAATTAAGATATAACATGGAAAATTAATTGTATCATGAAAATTTTATAGCTTAGTGTTTTAATTGCTGAAAATAAAGAGATACGGTACTGCAGCCACTATCCAGATAACCATGATCAAAACACCAGAAAGTTTATGGAATTTCCTGCTTGATAAAGGGCTCAAAAGACTTACCCCGCTGGATGTGAAGAGATCCAGTGTTATATGACTTAAACAGCCTATAAAGAACGCTCCAAAAATATGGAAGATATTTAATGATAGATTGGGAGTCAAATAAATTCCAATGATCATCAAAATTAAATAGGGAAAGAATAATTTCCTGTTTAAAACTATGAAACCTAAAATTATGGAGAGTAAGACCAAAATAATCTTCAGATCAACTACATCCACCAGGAGCAGGTAAAAACCAGTGGCAAAGACTGTTAAAAATATGGATATAGCTGCTATCCCCAAGATCGAGTGCATAAATCCACGGTGCCTGGAGATAAAGAAAATTACCGCCAGTAAAATTAAAATAATCCCTATCATAGAGGGTAAATTGAATATATACAAAATTAAGGCCAGTACAAGCCCTATTAGAAACATGA
Organism: Methanobacteriaceae archaeon; assembly: GCA_011620845.1. Taxonomy (GTDB): domain Archaea; phylum Methanobacteriota; class Methanobacteria; order Methanobacteriales; family Methanobacteriaceae; genus Methanobacterium_A. The sequence goes on along the minus strand of WOYJ01000192.1, from coordinate 1,016 downwards.
TAATTATCTGATTTTCTTTAATGTTGTTGTCAAAATCGATTATGGACGTTCCAAAAAGGGCTAATGAAAGGAGGAAAATGTTGGGAAAGAATGGTAAGGCCATGATAAGTGCGAAGGGGACGTGGATTTTATAAGAAGGCATTTTATCAACGTTTAGAGGAAGTGTATATTATAATTATTGATTAACCTATTTTAACCATTGATTAACCTATTAACCTATCAATTCTATTCTACTCTAGATCAATGGATTTCAATCCCAAAATAACTCATATAAGCAACCATTTGCAGATACGACCTTTCCTGGCTACCTGGATCTACCTTACCGTTGTGGGAGACCACTTCACAGGTCACCGCTGGAATATTTGATTTATTGCATTCGTCCTCCAGTGCACCGTTGTAGAGGGTGCCGGCATTTTTATGGCAGATGATCTTCGATTTGGTGGCCTTATTTATATGCTCTGCAATGGTGAAACTTTCCTGGCAGGGTTTTTTAGAGCAGAAAATACTCTCTACCCCGGGATTACTGTACGGTTTGGTGGCGTGGAAATCAGCCAGGGAGTCTAAATTCAAATCCCTGGCTACCTTGATTATTTCATTGGATAATGTTCCTTCTTTAAATGCAGTTCGGTTCATGTCGAATCCCTTAAATCTCCTGGAACTTTTCATGGTGGCGAAGGGAATGGCGAATGGTATCAGGTAAACTGTGCCTTCGATGTTTTGATTTACCAGTTTCTGGGCCACATCCAGTGCTGCGATTTGTGGTGAAAGCTCATTACCATGGACACCTGCAGTGAGCATGATTTTAGGACTTCTCTTACCAATCCTGATAAGAGGCGTACCTTCCCGGGCAGAATCCAGGAGTTTAAAAGTTAAACTACTCCCTGACAGGTTCTTCATAAATACCTGATTTTCCTGCAGGTCTCCTGCTGTTTCAGCACAAATTATTTCTATTTGGAAATGTTCCATAGACGCACCAATTACTTAGTATCTGGTTTCAATGTTAATTTATTAAATAC
>WOYJ01000014.1 GCA_011620845.1 Methanobacteriaceae archaeon | reverse complement strand
TTATTACCATATTCAAGTAATTAACTCATTTAGAAACTTATTTAAGTTAATAAAATCAATAATAAGTTTAATTATTAGTTTAATCATTTATTTTTATGGTGAAATCTTTATTATAACAGGAGCTTGTTCAAGGTGAAACATCCAAAATCCACGATGATGAAAGGATTCGATAAAGCACACAACATGGTTAAAAATGCTGAAGATGTGAAAATATACAGTCACATCGATTGTGACGGGTTATCAGCAGGTGCAATTCTCTCCTCAACACTGGATGAGCTTGAAATAGACCATGAAATCGAATTCATAAGTTTAGACCGGATAGAGGATTTACGCCCGGAAAATGAGCTCACCATCTTTTCTGACCTGGCATCAGGGCAGAACCTGGATAAATTTGCAACATCAAACTCCAAAGTCCTGATTTTAGACCACCACCCACCCCTCCGGAGCCATAACCAGTTTAATGGAAATTTCCTGGAACTTAACCCCCATCACTATGGTATCGATGGATCTTACCAAATATCAGGGGGAGGAATGTCCTATTTACTGGCTAAAACCTTCGGGTTCTACAAATTAAGTTGGATGGGTGTTTTAAGTGCTGTGGGTGATATGCAGGATAGTTTTACAGGCAAATTACAGGGTTTAAACCAGGAGATACTCCAGGATGCCGTAAAACTCGGCCTAGTGAATTCCAGCTATGATCTCTCCATCTATGGAAGACAGACCAGACCCCTCTTCATTGCACTTTCTTACTTCGGAGATGTTAATCTCCCCATAACCAACAATCGTAATGAGTGTATGTTACTCCTGAGGAAACTGGAAATCCCCACTACGAAGGATGGTAAACAACGGACTCTCTATGACTTGAGCATGGATGAGAAGCAGAGGATATTCTCTGAACTGGTAAGGTTGTTAAGCAGGGAAGTTCCCCATAGATACGTCAAGCACATCCCCAAACTGGTCTCTGGAGATGCCTATGAATTCTTAAACGAAAAATTATACACCCCACTACGTGATGCCAGTGAATTTTCCACTGCCGTAAACGCCTGCAGCCGAAACAAAAGACATGAGATCGCCCTTAACGTGTTAAAAGGTGATAGAGATGTTGCATTAAAGGATATGAAGAAGTTGGCCCGGCAACACCGGAGATACCTGGCCCAGAAGATGGAATGGGTGAGGGAAGAGGATCGGATCAACAAACTGGACAACCTCCAGTACTTCGAAGGTAACGGGATAAAGAGTGAAGTCATCGGGACCATAACCGGGATGCTTTTAAGTTACGGTGACTGGAGGAAACCTATCATAGGCCTTACAGATATAAGTGACCAGAAAGATGGTATCAAGGTGTCGCTGCGTTGTTCACGCCTTTTAGCCTACGACGGCATCCACTTCGGAAACATGATCAAGAAAGTGGCCGAAAAAGTGGGAGGCAGTGGCGGAGGGCATTCAGTGGCCTGTGGGGCTTATGTTCCAGAATCAAAGGTGGGTGAATTCCTGCAGAAATTTGATAGTGCCCTGAATGGTGTGGTTTAATTTTTTTCCTTTTTGATAATAACAATTATTTAAACTAAAGAAATTAATAATATTAGAAAAAGTTTTTTTACTAAAGCTGGTTATCATGAAGGTCTTTAAAAAGAAGGGTGAACTCACCCGTTTCCAGATACTGGCAGAAATAGCCAAGCAAGAGCCTCATCTACGTCAGAAAGACATTGCAGAGGAGCTAGGAATAACAGTCCAGGCCGTCTCAGAAAATATCAAAAGTTTAGTCGATGAAGGTCTGGTTGAAACTGGTAAGGGACACGTCCACTACAAGATCACCAAAAGGGGTATTGAAAGGGTTAAACGTGAGGCCATGGACCTTAGAAAGTATTCAGAACAGGTCCTGGATACCCTGAATGTTTATAAATCCATATGGCCAGCCATAGCCCGGGAAGAACTTAAATCTGGTGATGATGTCTGGATGGAAATGGATAAAGGAGTTCTCTATGCCACCACCAGTGAAACACCCGCCCATGCAGAAGTGCTGAACGATGCCGGGAAAGGTGAAGACGTGGCACTCACCAAGTTAAGTGGACTTATAGAACTTGATCCCGGCTATGTAATTATAATTAAGCTTCCAACCATCAGTCAGGGCGGTTCAAGGGCTTCCGATCTGGAAAAAATTAAAGACGTCCTGAAGGATAGGAATGAAGAAATCGACCGCATGGGAATCATGGGAACCGTATCCCGGGTGGTTGCGGAAAAATTAAGTATACATGCTGATTTTGAATTTGCAACCCCAGAGGCAGCCGTGGCCGCCGCCAAAAGGGGCCTCAACGTACTGGTCTTTGCCGTGGGTAAGATGACCAATATCATAACCCGTAAACTGGACGATGAAAATATTAAATACGTGGTTGAGGATGTTAAAAAATAACCTATTTTAGGTAATTTTAAGGAACCTGCAACCCACATCATCAATTTTAGAGACTATAACATCATTTAAACTCGTATCTGGTGTTTTAGACAGTGCAAATGCCGTGTTTCCCAGCATAGCCATACTGGCCCCCAGGGTCTCCTCTTCCAGTATGTCCACCACTTCTTTAAGCTGTGAATTCATGAGTGAGGTTTCCTCTGCAAATCTCCGGGATAGTTTAAAGAAGTTATGAATATCTGGTTTTTCCAGAAGTTCACCCAGCAGGGTTTCACCGGTTTGGTTGATTCTCTTCTGCCAGTAGGGATCTTCGATTATGGTGGATGTTTCAATTTCTCCCAGGGTCTTGCTGATGATGTAATATTCATCATCACCCCGGTTTCGACCGGGAAGAATCCTATCTGTTCTACCGTATCCTGGGGCGCCTTCTTTAAGCCTTATAACCAGTCCGCCGGTGATCTCTGCTATGACATCACCTAAACCACTTTTCATCTCAATTTCTGCCAGGTGGGCTATGGATGCCGCCCTATTATAAGTTAAAGGGAGTTTAAGGGCTTTTACAATTCCTAACGATGTTCCCAGGGCACAGGCGGCTGAAACCCCGAATCCACTGCCCACCGGAACTTGAAACTCGTGGTTGATGGTAATTTTATCAACAATTGGAAATCGCTCTTTAATTAAATCTATAGTCTTGTAGGTTATAGAAGAAAGTTTAGATTCTGATTCACCGTTTATTATAACATCTACACCTTTACCATCTTCAATGGATACATCGGTTATTACCCCTTTATCCAGGACTATCCCTGCACCCCGGGAACCCTTTCTCAGGGGATCTAAGTCAGGGATAATCTGGAAAAACCCGGTTATATGTGAAGGAACGAATAAGGAACTTTTCAATCAAAATCACCATTATTATTTATGCCAAGAATACCATATAACAATAAGCACGATTAAAGTAATTGTTTAAAATATAGCTGATAATAAATTTTGAGCTGATTCTAATGAGTAAAAGAATAGATTTACATACCCACAGCATATTCAGTGATGGTGAACTGCTCCCATCAGAAATAGCCAGACGCGCCCAAGTCCTGGATCATGAGGCCGTGGCCATAACCGACCATGTCGACGCGTCTAACATCGACAGTGTGGGGAAAATAATAAACGCAATTATTGATATCCGGGATAACTGGGATATCAACGTTATTCCTGGGGCTGAAATAACCCATGCACCAGTTGAAGTAATTGATAAACTGGCCGTCCAAGCCAGGAAGTTAGGTGCAGAAATTATCGTAGCCCATGGTGAGACTTTGGTGGAACCAGTCCTGGAGGGCACGAATTTCACTGCGGTTAACATTCCAGAAATTGATATACTGGCCCACCCCGGACTTATAACCATGGAAGAAGCTGAAATTGCCCGTGATAATGATATCGCCCTGGAGATAAGTTCCAGAAGGGGGCACTGCCTTGCCAACGGATACGTGGCCCGAGTGGCCTTGGAGGTAGGAGCTAACCTGGTGATGGACACCGATACACACGCCCCAGAAGACCTAATATCCTATGAAACCGCAGGTAAGATACTTAAAGGTGCTGGGATTCCAGATAAAGAAGTTCATAAAATTTTAAGAACCAACCCCAAGAAAATACTGGGCAAAAATGGATATTAAACACTTCACGAAAATAGTAAGTTTAATTAAGGTCGCAAACCTTATTAAATAATATGAGGTGTGTTAAATGAACGATAAAATAATGGGCATAATATATCTGATTCTTGGAATTTTAATTATAGTGGTATGGTTCACTGCCATATGGTTCTTCGGTTATCTCTTATGGATAATCGCTATAGTCGCCATCTTAGCTGGAATATATCTGCTGTTTTTGAAAAAAAATTAACTAACCCTTTTTTATTTTAAGACTTCATATTCCAGTATAAAGTCTTTTCCTAATTTATAACTTTTTTTAAGCTCTAATTTAAAGGCGTCCTTCATGTAGTCCACGCCATCGCCTCCTGCCAGGGTCTTAGCATCTACACCTCCGGCTATCATAGGGGCTATACACACTCGCACTTCATCCACCAGTCCTGACTGGAGCATGGAGAAGTTTAAGGTGGAACCGCCTTCTAAAAGTAATGATCGTACTCCCCTCTGGGCCAGTTCATCCATTAGGATGGTTAAATCCACACGGGTTTCACCAGCCACTATTACATCTATACTTTCCCCCTTATCCCTCAATGCTTTGACTCTTTCTCCTGGTGCTTTCTGGGAGACAGTTATCAAAGTCTCGGCTTCCTGGTTAAGCACGCGTGAATTTAAGGGAGTTCTGGCACGACTATCTGTTACCACCCTTAGCGGGTTATCAGATTCCCTTAATGAACTATCAGATTCACCTGGTTGGAATTTATGAACGGTTAACCTTGGATCGTCCTCTAAAACCGTGTTGACCCCTACCATTATGGCATCCAGTTCCTTTCTAAGCTGGTGCACTCTTAGAAGATCCTCCGGGCCGGAAATTTCTGAACTACCTGTTCTGGTGGCTATTTTCCCGTCCAGTGTCATAGCTGAATTTAAGATAACGTAGGGTTTCATTTTCTAACCTGTAAAAGATTTTTAAGTGGAACCAATTACCTAACCTGGTGTTTGCTTGTAAAAAATATTTATAAATGTAATTCCTATTATAATTAGTTAAACTTAAGTTTTTATTTTTATGTAGTTTTATTTGAAGGAGAACACATAAATGGATAACAAACACTATCAAAGAGGTTTAAAACATCTCGAAGAACATAACAGTGAAAATTATAAAAAATTAAGGGAAAACTTGGGGGATATTGCACCGGATCTAGCACGATACGTTGCTGAATTTGCCTACGGCGACATTTACAGCAGGCGGGGTCTTGACCTGAAGTCCCGGGAGATAGCCACGGTGGCTGCACTCACTGCCCTGGGCAATGCACCCCTGCAACTCCAGAGTCACATAGAAGGTGCTTTAAACAGTGGATGCACCCGTGAAGAGATCGTGGAAGTAATAATACAGATGGCGGTTTATGCCGGTTTTCCTGCAGCTATCAATGGTATAAATGCTGCAAAAGAGGTTTTCACCAAGTTAGATGAGTAAGGAAGTACAGTGGAGGTAACGTACTTCCAGTGGGAGGGTAATATACTTCTAAAGCTTCCCAATATCAATGATACCCAGTCCATTTTCTATGGTCATGTTGACGTTTGATTTGTCTTTTATACTTTTTAAAAAGACATTAGCACTCTGATCATCCATGATGTGGGGTGCATAATCATAAACAAGGATGGGGTGTATTATTGCCTGTGCAGTTCCGTTTGTGACCTTATACTCTACAATGATGTTATTTGGACTTCCCGCGGTAAGATCGTAGAACACAGTGTTACCTAAGCTGTAGAAGATCAGCTTTCCCTTGTACATCTCTATTTCCTGTGTTACGTGGGGATGGTTGCCTATGATGAGATCAGCACCCTCCTCTATGCTTTTTCTGGATACTTCTTCCTGACTTTCATCATGCCATAGTGAATACTCGACTCCATAGTGGAAACACACCACCACCAGGTCAGAATTATTTCTAGCCAGGGCTATACTCTTCTTAATCAGATCCCAGTCCATAGGAGCATAGCCGGGGCGTGAATCTGTGGCTGCCTGGACCTGTGTTGTTGGATCAAAGGGGAGAGTGGTGTTGTCATAGAAACTTAAAATGGCGATGGTTACATTGTTCACCTTATAATAGAGTGGCTGGCTGGCTTCATCAATATTCTCCCCGGCCCCCACGTAGGAGACGTTATTCTCCTTTAAAGCGTTTATAGTATCATGTAATCCTGTGGGCCCGTAATCCAGGATATGGTTGTTGGCCAGGGTAGCCACATCGATGAAGTTATCCTTTAAGTACTGTGCAAATTGGGGGTTCGCCCTAAATGGTATGACTTGCTTCCAGTTTTGATTGGAATTGGTAAATGGAGCTTCTAAGTTTACGACTACCAGATCTGATTTTTCAAACATCGGTTTTAGATCTGCAAACACGTTTTGGCCGGAGGCCAGGGCTGTTCCCACCCTTGGTCCCATCATCACATCTCCAGTGAAGATGATGGACATATTTGCTTCTTGTAACTTCGACTTCTGTTCTTGGCTGTTGTTGAAGTTTGGATTAACATATAATATCGAAAAAATTAGTGCAACTGCCAAAATTAAAACTACCACCACTACATATGATCTGCGAGCCATTTCACTTACAACCTGAAAATTTTTTCTGCATTTTTTTGGGTTACCCGGTCAACCTCGTCCCTGCTTGTGTCCTTTACCTGGGCAACGGTCTTCACCACTTCTTCCACGTATGCTGGTTCATTACGGCCTTTAAATGGGGATAAGTAGGGGCTGTCAGTTTCTGTGAGCATGCTGGAGAGGGGGATTTCCCTTGCCAATTCCTGGTGATGATCGGAAAAGCTGATGATGGTTGATAAGGATAGGTAGTACCCTTCATCTACTATTGCACTGGCTGTCCGGGCGTTGCCCCCATAGCAGTGGAATATAACCTGGGGTACGATGTTTTTTACCATGTTCAGGGCGGTTTCCTCAGCATCACGGGCGTGTATCACTAAGGGCTTTTCAAACTCAACCGCCAAATCTATAAATCTTTTAAACAAATCTATCTGTCTCTTTTTATGTTCTTCACCCTTTATCTGGTGGAAATCGAGACCTGTCTCGCCTAAGGCCACTGCTTTATCTATATTATCAACAATTTCCCCTAGGGCCTGGTCTATTATGGTAGAATCAGCTTTACCTGCATTGTGTGGGTGGAAACCAAGAGTGGCATATAGAAATCCAGGATATACCTCCTGTAATTTTAATGTGCGCCGGTTACCACCTAGACTCGCTCCGGAGTTGATGATGGCCCGTAGTTTCTCCTGTGCACTTTGCATTACTTCTCCCCTGGTTTTGTTGTATTCTTTGAAGTCTACGTGGCAGTGTGCGTCGATCATCTTCCAAACTCCTGATTATTTGATATGAAAAAATTTATTGTATTAAATTTTTTACCCAGTCTAAATGAAAATAAAAAATACTATTCCTATCTGAATTCTAAGCCCCCCTTAAATGAAAAATAAAGAAGTTCTATCTGTATCTAACCCCCACCTTATGAAAATAAAAAATTTACAACTCCTAATTATTATATCCCAAATCTTCTTTCCCTCTGTTGATAATCTCTTAAAGCCCTTAGGAAATCCACTTTCCTGAGTTGTGGCCATAAACTGTCACAGAAATAGAGTTCACTGTAGGATGATTGCCAGAGTAAGAATCCGCTGAGTCTTTCTTCGCCACTGGTCCTTATGATCAGGTTGGGGTCCGCCAGTCCGGCGGTGTATAAATTTTCATTTATAACCTTTTCATCTATATCCTCTGGGTCAAGTTTACCATCTTTAACCTGTTCTGCTATTTTCTGCATGGCATCGACTATTTCTAAACGTCCGTCGTATCCTATAGCGATATTTACCTGTCTTTTATTGTATTTGCTGGTTGATTCTTCGGCGACTCTTATGGCTTCCCTTACATCTTCCGGTAAGAGTTCCAGTTTACCCACCGCCTTTAGCTTTACTTCGTTTTTATGTATCCTTTTATTTTGGGCTATGGATGCGAAGTTGTACTTGAATAGTTCCATTAACCCCTTTACTTCCTCTGGTGGCCTTTTAAAGTTTTCTATGGAAAAAGCGTAGACGGTGACTATCTCTATCCCTAAATCAATACACCAGTCCAGCACCTTTTCCAGGGTGTCCACTCCCCGTTTATGACCTTCAATTGAATCCATATCGCCCTGTATTTTGGAATATCTTCTGTTGCCGTCCATTATTAGGGCTACGTGTCTGGGCATGTTTTCTGTACGGAGATTTCGAGAGATGTACCATTCGTATACTGTATATAGTGGTTTTAAAAGTGACATTGTTACTCCCCAGCATCTTAGTATATCTAGATTTATAAGTGATCCTATAAAAAATAAACTATCATAACCAGATATAAAAAAAAGATGCCTAGTGACCTATTATTTATTTAAATCAGTGCTTTTTTTCTTTTTAATCTTATTTCCATTCCAAATAATTGTTAAATCTTATTTCTAAGGTTTATTAATCTTTGAATCCATCAAGTATTTGGCGAATTTCAACGCCCGGGTATAACCTTCCACAGTGAGGGATCGTGAGGTGTCGATTAATATCACGTCCATTCCCAGGGTTACAGCGCCATGGCTTTCTCCACATCCTGATAAAACAAGAGATCTGAATATTAAATTCCCGGTGATACCATCTGGTGCCAGTATAAAATTTGAATTATCACGAATTGCTTCTTCGATCAATATATGATGGTGTTTAACTGGATATTTATTCCTTGTGATCTCTGTTAACAACTCTCCCTCTGCAACGGATTTATCGATCTTCTGGCTTCTTCCAACATCCTGGGCTCTGCCACCTGAAAGTATGGCTATTTTAGGTTTAATATTAATTTTTTCCAGGAATTGTGCCCCGAGCTCTATTATCTGTATTTTCTGTTCCAGATGATCCCCTTCATCGATACCCACCGGTGCCAGGAAAAATTTATGCCCTTTAATTTCTATAAATGATGCACGATAGAATTCCTCATAATCACTTCTCAGTCCAGTCATAATCTGGGAAGCACCCAGGGACCCCCTTACATAGGCCTGAGCTTTATTGCCTATTATGGACTCTACAAATTCTTCTGGAGAATCCACCAGTTGCACAGGAAAATCTACCCTCTGTGAGGCGGTTATTATATTTTTATTTCCCCCCACACCAGCAATTATCGTCATTTAATACCCTTCAATAATTTTTTTTAACCGAGCCAAGTTTGATCTCTATTAATATATGATTTTACCCCAATAAAAAAGGCAATATATATAGGCAATAAGTTACTAATCATTAACAACGATATATAAGGTTTGTAAAATGACCACACCTAAAGATGCTACCAAACAACAACCCTCACTTGAATCTAATGGGTATCTGTATTGTAGAAAATGTCAGGGTTACTACCGTCTTCAGGATGGTGAGAGTAAGGATGATTTTGTCTCATGTGAATGTGGATGGGAGTTGGAGTTCTTCGAAAGCCTGCCCACCCCGTCTTCCAATGATGATTCCGGACTTGATGAATTGGACGATACAAAAGAAATAGAACAGTTACTGACCTTGCTTAAGAGTAAATCAGAAAAAAGGAAGGCCATAATTAGGAATCTTTCCAACCATATACATATCCAGGAAGAACTCTTGAACGAGATCAAAGAGGAAAGATGGACAGTATGGGATGTTTTAAATGAAAAAAATCTACAGACCGACATTAAAAATCAAAAAAGACTTCTAGATGATATTTCAGAAAATGAAGATAGATTGATATCCATCGTAAGAGAACAGCGCACCAAAGCCCATGAAAGTGACAAATTCACATTTACTGATTTCCTTAGGACTCCCTTATTTATTATTCTGGTAGTTATCGTTGTAGTGGTGGTTTTACTGTTTATATTTATTTGAAAGTCGTGATTTTATTGTTTTTATTTATTTAAAAGGATTCCAGATTGATTTAAAAGGGAATTTAAATAGTTTAATTTTAAAAAAGTAGTTTGGTAAATTTTATCCCTTCAGTGCTTCTCCAACAGCTGCTAAGGTGTATTCTAAATCATCTTCAGAATGCATTAAGGAAATAAAGCAGCATTCAAACTGGGATGGGGGAATAAACACTCCTTTTTCCAGGAGTTTATGGAAATATTTGTCGAACTTATCAGTATCGGCTGTTTTTGCATCCTGGTAATCGTACACATCCTTACCAGTGAAGTATATTTGGAACATGGAACTTAATCCAGCAACCTTATAATCTAAATCCTGTTCTTCTAAAATATTTCCAATACCCTTTCGCAGGTACTGGCCTTTCTTCTCCAGCTGGGTGTAAAAATTTTTATCAAGAAGTTTCAGTGTGGTGAGACCTGCTGTAATTGATATAGGATTTCCATTAAAGGTACCTGCCTGGTAAACATCCCCCTGTGGGGCTAATTTCTCCATGTGCTCTCGTTTTCCAGATATTGCCCCTATAGGGAATCCACCACCTAATATTTTCCCAAAAGTTACCAGATCGGGTGTTACACCGTAATATTCCTGAGCACCTCCCTCTGCCAGTCTAAAACCAGTTATCACCTCGTCGAAGATGAGTATGATACCGTTTTCACTGGTGATCTGGCGTAGAAATTCAAGGTAACCATCTCTTGGTGGAATGCAACCCACGTTGCCCATCACCGGTTCAACGATAATGGTAGCTATCTCCTCCCCTTCTTTTCGGATTAAATCCTCCACTGCCGCAGTATCATTAAATGGAATCAGTATGGTATTTTTAGTGGTTTCCTGGGGTACACCTGGTGAATCAGGCAACCCCATGGCCCCTGATCCGGATTTCACCAGCACGTAATCGTGTGCTCCATGGTATGATCCTTCAAATTTAACTATCTTCTTTCTACCAGTTACTGCTCTGGCCAGTCTAATGGCGCTCATGGTGGCCTCTGTACCTGAATTTACAAATCTCACCATATCGGCGCAGGGCACCCTCCCCGTGACTAACTTGGCTAATTCTATCTCTTTCTGAGTGGGCACGCCGTAGGCTGTACCCTGTTCAAGCTGTTCCCTCACTGCTTTAACTATCTCTGGGTGGGAATGTCCCAGAACCAGGGGGCCGTAGGCCAGACAATAATCGATATAATCATTACCATCCACGTCCTCTAAATGTGAGCCGGAAGCTCTTTCTGCAAAGAAAGGGTATGGTTTGAAGGCCCTTATAGGGGAATCAACCCCTCCAGGTAGATATTTTTTAGCTTCATTAAATAGATCTTCTGATTTCATGTGTATTCTCCTTTAAATCCATAGAATTTTTTATTATCCTTATAAATCCCTTATTTTAAATAAAACAAGTTCATCTTGATGCTTTATCAAGATTGATCAGGGCATTTACAGCCGCAACTGCAACGGGAGTCCCGCCTTTAGGTCCCCTGGTTATCAGATGGGGGATGTCAGTTTCATCCAATGCCTTCTTTGCCTCAGCAGCCCCTACAAATCCTACAGGGACACCTATTACTGATTTAACCTTCATCAGGTCCTTCCCGGTTAACTCCAGGACTTCGAGCAGGGCAGTTGGTGAGTTTCCTATGGCCACTATGCCGTCAAATCCATCCTCTGCAGCGACTCGCATGGCGGCGGCTGCCCGGGTTATTCCCTCCCTCTTTGCAATTTCCAGGGTCTTTTCATGGTTGATGTAGCACCTGATCTTACCGGGATATTTATTTATGCCCACTTTCACCATGTTTATATCGGTCAATATGTCTTTACCGGCCTGGATTGATTTTAAGCTTTCATCTACAAAATCCGGGCTCATCCTGGTGATCTCCGCATATTCAGGGTCGGCCGTGGAGTGCACTATCCTCTCCACTATAGATCTCTCCTCTGGTTTCAGGTGCCTGGTTTTATCATCTATCAGGGATTTCACTATTTTCCTGCTTTCTGTGGCGATTTCATGGCCCTGTTTGGTTGAAGCACCCATAAACATGTTAGTTAGAAAAAAATGTTTTAGATTTCTCATGGTATCCTGTGTGGAGTTTTTTTTGTTTTTATTTTTAATGGTCAATTTATTTTATTAATTAACCTATTATTTTAATTTTCTTAAACAAATTCAGTGAAATCCAACCATCCAGCGCAAAAATTGGGTGAAATTTACTTTAATAAGTTTTAACAGAATAGTAACATAGTTTGATTGGAGGGAAACTGATGAAAGAGGATATAAAAGATATAAAAGGTTATGTATCTCAAACAATTGCCACTTTGATGACCACCGCATTTGGATTAATAGCGGCACTCGCCTGGAATGAAGCTATTAAGGCCATAATACTCCAGTACTTCCAGGCAGACAGAGGTATTACAGGATTGTTAATATACGCTATTTTGATAACCATAATAGCAGTGGTAGCCACCCTGATAATTGCCAGAGTTATAGCAAAACCAGCGGTGCAGGAAGTTAGAATAGTGGAATAAAAAAAAGAAACAAGGGTTTTTTTTTAAAGAAATTTAATCAGATGAGGTGGATTGTTCCAGATTTTTCTGTGGATCTTCTACTTCCTCTGTTTTAACCACTTCTGTTTTAGCCAAGCGATCTAAGTATCTTTCCCTGGGTTTTCCCATGGCTAAGCCCACTATAACATCCACTACCAGTGGGAACCATAAAATCTTGGATAAATTCCGTATTAATGTCTTTTTATAACCTATTTCCCCCTTGATTGCCCTGACTTTTAATTTCATAACGTTCTTTCCTGGTGTGGTACTGTATTTACCTTCAAAGTAAGTGAAATAGGCCACGATCACTACTGCGGCAAGTGGAACCCAGATATTAAAAAGTACAAGTAGATTAAGTAATACAATCACGGGATAGATAACAGCTACTATAACCCATAATAACAGTGTGATAATTAAAGCATCAATAATCAAAGCTACAAGTCGCTTCCCCCATAAACCTGGCATGGAATCCTTTCCTTCTCAATTTGTTAATACTATTTTATGTTTAAATTAGTTTATAAATGTATTTAATGCACCAAACTAAATTATTTAACAAACTCTGGGCACTGGATCAGCTATAGGCTCTTCCAGAATCCTTTTACCCCCGAGAGTGGTTATCATTATCACGTGTTCATCCTCGGTGACCTCACCAATAATCTGGGCTTCCTTTCCATACTTGGTCTTTCGAATGGCCTCTAAAATTTCCGGGGCCTTCTCTTTTTCCACTCCCAGTATTACCTTTCCCTCATTTGCAACTTCATAAGGGTCTATTCCCAGCATTTCAGAGGCAGCATTGACTTCCTTTTTAAAGGGTATCTTCTCCTCGTCGATGAGCATTCCCACTCCAGATTTAGAGGCCAGTTCATTCAGTGCGTTGGCAATACCTCCCCTGGTAGGGTCCTTCATGGCGGTGACACCCCCAATATCAAGAGCGGCTTTAACCATTCCCCATACGGGGGCTACGTCTGATCTGAGGTCTGTATCAAATCCGAACCCTTCCCGGAAGGACATGAGGGATATCCCATGGTCACCCACACTTCCGGTGAGGATTATCTTATCGCCGACCTTTAAGCCCGAATCCCTTTTTATTTCTCCTTTTCGGGCGATTCCTATGCCTGTGGTGGTTATTATTATCTTGTCCAGTTTATCTTTCTCCATGACCTTTGTATCACCGGTTACTATGGCTACTCCTGCTTCAGTAGCCACTGCATCCATGGATTTCACTATCTTCTCCAGGTCTTCACTGGAGAATCCTTCACTGATAACCATGGCACTGGCTATGGCCAGTGGCTTAGCGCCCATGACTGATACGTCGTTTACAGTCCCGGCTATGGATATTTTTCCTATATCTCCTCCCGGAAAGAAGATTGGGTCGATGGTATGGCTGTCTGTGCTTAATACAATTTCATATTCATCCAGGGGGATGGTGGCTCCGTCATCCAGTTCCTCTAATCCGATTCCCCCGTTTACACTTTTATTTTTGATATTTTCCAGTATGATTCCTGATATCAAGCCCTGCATTACTTCTCCGCCGGCCCCATGTGACATCCCGATTTTCATTTTAATCTCACCTTACCATGAAAATTTAGATTATTATCTCTTAAATTTCAACTTTCAATTGATTTAATAAAAAATATAATTAATATTGAAAATAGTTTCGATTTATTAGATAACTAATTTCATTTCACCTTATACATATTTAAGTATAGTTATATATACTCAGTACAAACATCACTAAAGGTTTATCCATCAAAAAATTAAATAACTTGTAATGTGACTATGTTTTAATCTAATGAAAGTATATAGATGGAACTTAATTTAAGATAAACAAAAGTGATTGAATGCTTTCATTTTTATAAGATTTGTTATTTGAGGTGAAATAATGGCAATATGGCAAGGAAAATCATTGAGAAAACACACCGGCGGACGGAGTAAATCTAATCGAAATAAAAGAAAGATCGAATTTGGAAGGGACCCAGCAGAGACCAAGATTGGTGAACGTAAGATCAAGAAGATCCGTGCTAAAGGGGGGAATGAAAAGATCCGCCTTACCAATGAGAACAAGATAAACGTAGTAGACCCTAAAAACAACCAGGTCCAGGTAACTGAGATTCTAAACGTCATCGAAAATGCAGCCAACATACAATTTGTAAGAAGGAACATTATAAACAAAGGTGCCGTGGTGGAAACCAGTCTGGGTAAAGTAAAGGTAACATCCCGGCCCGGTCAACACGGCATCATAAATGGTGTACTGGTTGAATGATAACAGCCGATTTTTAGAGATCAAAGATAAAGCTTCAAGTTTCACTTCCCAGGTTAATCAGGACCTTCCAGAAGGCATGGAGCTCGAGTTTGAGGGTTTTTTCCAGAGGGGCTTCTTCGTAACCAAGAAACGGTACGCACTGATACAGGACGGCAACATCGTGGTAAAGGGCCTGGAACTTGTCAGGCGAGACTGGGCCCCTGTAGCTAAAAAAACCCAGGAAAAAGTACTAAGGGCCTTGCTGAAGGAAGGATCACCCCCGAAGGCCGTGAGAATCGTTCAAGATACGATACAAAAGATAAAGGATGGGAAGATCTCCCTGGAAGACCTGGTGATTCACACCCAGCTAACTAAAAACCCCGAAGAATACGTCCAAAACGCCCCACATGTGATGGCTGCGAAAAAGGCCCTTTTGAAGGGCAGGAAGGTAGGTCCCGGTACCATCATCAGATACGTGGTGGTAAAGGGGAGAGACGCCATCAGTCAAAGGGCGATTCCCCTGGAAGACGCCGACATCTCCCAGTACGATCCATCATACTACATTGATAATCAGGTTTTACCAGCTGTTACCCGAATTATAGAGGCTGTAGGTTATCCTAAGGAAGATATTATTCATAAAGAAAAACAGAGCAGTCTGGATGCATTTTTTTAGGTGAAATGCATCATGTAAATTTCTTTTTTATAAACAATTTTTTTTAATGGAATTCTTTAATAGAATTTTCTAATAGAATTTTTTTTTGATCAATTTTATAAAAGGTTTAATAGTATTTCTGCTAAAGAGTATGTAACATGAGCAAAGCTGTCTTCTTTGATATTGATGATACTTTATACGACACATCTGGTTTTGCCAAGTTAGCTAGAAAAGCAGCCATTAGCGTGATGATAGATGCGGGGTTACCCTTATCCTCAGATGAGGCCTACAAATTACTCCGGGAGATAATAAAGGAGAAAGGTTCCAACTATGATAAGCATTTCAACGTCTTGACCAAACAAGTATTTGGTGAGGAGAAACCTCTATTAATTGCCCTGGGAATGATAACTTACCATAACGTTAAATTCGCTCTTTTAAGACTGTTTCCAGAAACCATACCCACTCTGATCTACTTGAAAAGTCAGGGCTACCATTTAGGGGTTATATCCAATGGAATCACCATTAAACAATGGGAGAAGCTTATAAGACTTGGTCTGCACCATTTTTTCGATGAAGTAATAACTTCTGAAGAGGTGGGTGTGGAGAAACCAGATAAGAAAATATTCCAGCAGGCCCTGGACAGGATGGGATGTAATGCCGAAAATTCCATCATGATCGGTAATAAATTCAGCGAAGATATCCTGGGGGCTATTGATATTGGAATGGATGCTATCCTGGTTAATTCTGAGTTAAGTCGAGAGGAAAAGTTATTCTTGAAGGAGAGGAATATTGAACTGGAAGTTCTACCCAACCTTCAGGACATTAAGAAGATACTTTAACCCAACATTATTTTGCAAACCCTGATTTTTTAAAAAGAAGCACCCATAAATTTTACATAAACCACCGGTCATTAATTTCTCAGTGATCTTCACTGGTTTCTAGTTTTTATATGAAAAGGGATAATATATTACAACATATTTAATTTGAAAGAGATTAAACATTGTAGGGGATGTATTATGGATTATTATCACGGTCCTAAGATGGAAAAACTATTTAAATATCTTGAACAACCCAGAACCCTGGAAGAACTTAAATTATCTGAATCTTTTATAAAAGATTTGATTTTAAAAATTGTCTCTAGTTTTGGTACTGTTAAAACCAGCGTGATCAATGAGATTACCGGGATACACTGGGATATAATGGAAAAAGCATTAAATGACCTGGAAAAAGGAGGTTTTTGCGCCCCTACCAGTGGAGGGTTCTTATTTTCCAGTATACAATTCACCATAACCCGGAAAGGCCGTGAAAAAGCCCGTGGTGTTACTGAAGAAAATCCCTACATCGGAATCGCCCCGGTGGCCTATGAAGATTACTATACTGTAATGGAATTACAGATGAAAGACCGTTATCCCATAAAAATCCCCAGTGATGTGGTAAAATATGCATTTAAAGATATAGTAGGAGTTAATTACGCTAAAGAGTGTATGATGGAATCATGTACCATTGGTAAAGGCATATTTGTCTACGGTTCCCCAGGAACTGGTAAAACATTTATTATAAGTAAAATGCCGGAACTACTACCCCCACTCGTAATTCCCAAATTTATAGAGTTCAATGGTAGGGTGATACAGCTTTACGATCAGGATTTCCATAAAAAATGTGAAGAACAACCCCAGGATCCACGCTGGGTGAAAATATACGCCCCATTTGTTATAACGGGTGCTGAATTGAGCTTAAATAAATTAGAAACCAATTATGATGCCAATAAAGGTGTGTATGAAACCTCACCCATAATAAAGGCAAACGGTGGGATACTGCTTATAGACGATTTAGGAAGACAGAGGGATGACCATGAGATGATCTTAAACCGTCTCATCAGCCCCATGGAAAATAAAAAAGACGCTATCTACATTAGAGGGATACCGGTCATTGTACATACTCATTTCATTCCGGCGTTCTCCACCAATTTGGATATAAGTATCATGGACGAAGCCCACCTTAGAAGAGCTCCTCTACACATTTTCCTAATGAATCCCAACCTTGACGATGTCGTAGAGGTCTTCAGACGAAACATGGAGCTCCTTGATGAAGATTACGATGAAGGGGTGCTGGAACGGTTCAGGAAAGTTTATGAAACTCGTAAAAAAGGGGGGGAGGGTCTGGAACCCAGCTTCGCCCATGCTAGGGATGTGGCCCAGATTGCCCAGTCCGTCCGTATAATTCAAAATAAAGATTTAATCGACATCCCCATACTTGAAAAAGCCTTAAATAAGCATGTTTTAATTGTTCTGCAGAGAATGAACATCGACATTGCCCAAATATCCAGCAAAATACGCACCTTCCGAGTAAAAACAGGCGCTGTTGAGGAGGCTTACCAGGCCCTGAAAGATTATTCACCTATAAAAATATCTTCTGAATCAAATTCAGTGGTGATAGACTTAGAAGAGAGCAAAACCCCGGCTGAACTCTTAAAATATCTTAAAAAACAGGATATTCCAGTAGACAATATAGAAGTAATAGCTGAATCTGAAAAAGAGTTACGTAGAACCATACTGGAACACTATGAATAAACTTTATATGTATCTAAATTTTAATCATTATTTTTAATAAAAGATTTTTTTTTTTAGTGTCTAAATTTTTTATTTGAAAAAATTCAGTATATTTTAATTAAAATTCTTTTATGTACGTAGAAATTTATTTAAACAATAATGTCTATTTAAACAAAAAAAATATTAAGAGAACGTTGATTTAATTGAAAAAAAACACTTACCCCTTATTAT
>WOYJ01000062.1 GCA_011620845.1 Methanobacteriaceae archaeon | reverse complement strand
GAATATAATATGTTAGAAATTTAGAAGTAACGTTCTATTTTTATGAATCAAAAATGGCAGTTGTTTAGTTGGATAAGGAATTCATTTAAATTTAATGGAGGTCATAATTTTGAAAGACATCGTAAGAGGATGGCGTCACATCCCCCAAAGATACAATCTCATAGGTTCAAAATGCAGCAATTGTGGAGAAGTCTATTTTCCAAAACGGGTTATATGTCCAGAATGCAGGAGAAAAGGTAAATTAGAGGATATAAAATTCAGTGGAAAGGGTAAAATACACACCTATTCAGTTATCCACGCTCCTGCAGAAGAGTTCAAGATACTCTCACCCTATATCGTCGCCATAATAGAACTGGAAGAAGGCGCTAAAATCACCAGTCAAATTGTAGACTGTGGAAAAGACGATGTTGAAATAGGTGATGATGTGGAATTGGTTTTCCGAAAGATTAAGGCAGAAGGTGAGGAAGGAGTGATTTCATATGGATACAAATTCAAACTCAAAAAATAACGTTGGAGTGCTACTTATAAGTCATGGAAGTAGATTACCCCACGGTGAAGAAGTTATAAACGAAGTTGCAGACCTCTATCGGGAAAAAACCGATTATCCCGTGGTTGTTAGTTTCATGAGTATGTCCAAACCATCCATACCAGATGCTATAAACCACCTGGCTGATAAGGGAGTGGAAAAGATCGTCGCCATCCCAGTCTTTTTAGCCCATGGAGTGCACACCAAACAGGATATACCTAAAATGCTACAAATCAACAATGGAAACGATTTAAAGGAACATAGTCATGGGAACAATGAACATAACCACGATCATGGACATTCACACGGTCACGGAAATTCACACGACCACCAGGATGAAGAAGCAGAGGAAATCCGATTTAAGGGCGAGATAATCTACACAGAACCTTTAGGTGCAGATAATAGGATTGCAGATATAATAGAAGATCGGGTTAATGATGCCCTCTAAAGAACAAAAATTAACTGAACTTGGTGAAAAAGAACTCATAAAACGGCTTCTTAAACGAAGCAGGAATATCTCTTCTGAATCTCCTTTTTTTGATAAGTTAACATTTAAAAGTCTTAGAGACGATGCCGCCCTGATTAATTTTGGAGAAAACTATATGGTAGCCACTACTGATTTATTAACACGATCGGCGCATTTCCCCCGGGAGATGAGTTACCAGCAGGTGGGTAAGAAGATCGTTACTGTCAATGTAAGTGATCTGGCAGCTATGGGAGCCAGTGCCGTGGGAATCATGGTTGCCATGGCACTGCCCTCCAATTTAACTATCTCGGATTTTGACGCCATCATCGATGGGATACTCCAGGCATGTAAACAATACAACATGGCCCTTATCGGTGGAGACACTAACGAATCAGACGAATTAACCCTCAGTGGAACCTGCCTGGGAATGGTATCCAAAAATGAAGTACTGATGAAAAGCGGAGCCCTGGAAGGGGATGTTGTTGCCGTTACCGGGCCCTTAGGGTTGGCTGCTGCTGGTTTTGAAGTCCTGTTTGCCGGTGCATCCGAGTTAGAAGACTTAGATCCAGAAATTAAAACTCGGGTAATAAAAAATGCCCTGGAACCTGAAGCCCAATTAGAGAAGGGTTTGAAACTATCGAATTCAGGCGCTGCAACATCCACTACTGACATAACCGATGGACTACTGAGTGAAATGGGTGAACTAATTGATTCCAGCGGGTCCAGTATAGGCATCACCTTCCATGAAGAATTACTGCCCATACCACCCGAAGTCCATATTATCTCACAAGTACTGGATAAAGATTCCCTCAACATGGCTTTAACCTATGGTGAAGATTTTGAACTTTTAGTAACCATCCAGGAAGAGAAATTCAACCAAATAAAGGATGGAATAGGGCTTCATAAGATAGGGGAGGTAACTTCATCCGGGCAAATCCGCATGGTAGATAAGGAAGGAAAAACAAAAATATTAGCTCCAAGGGGTTACGAGCACCTGAAGAAATTCACCTTTTAATTCATTTTATAATTGACTCCCCCTTTCAAACTGGTGAAATATCATGAGGAAAGAAGCCATTCTTTACGAAAAAGTGGGCAACGCTTTAAACTGTAAAATATGCCAGAGGAGATGCATCATATCCCCGGGTAAAAATGGTTTCTGCCAGATGCGGGAGAATGTGGATGATAAAATTTACAGCCTCAACTATGCGGCCGTTTCATCGGCAGCTGTAGACCCTATAGAGAAGAAGCCGTTATTCCATTTCTATCCCGGGAGTATGGTATTTTCCCTGGGCAGTGTAGGTTGTAACTTCCGGTGCCGCCACTGTCAAAACTGGGGCATATCCCAAGCAGAACTGGAAAACATCCCCACCAGGGACATGCTACCAGAGGATGCTATACGCCTCACCAAGGAATATGAATGTAAATCAATAGCTTGGACCTATAACGAGCCCACCATGTGGTTCGAATACACATTGGACTCGGCGAAAATTGCCAGGAAAGAAGATATAAAAACCATCTACGTGACCAACGGGTACATGAGCGAAGAATCCTTCCAGGAGATAAAACCCTACTTGGACGCGGCCAACATCGATCTTAAGGGCATGACTGAGAAGTTCTATCAGGACCTCTGCGAGGCAAGATTAGAGCCCGTCCTGGACACCATCGTAAGGATGCATGATGCTAAGATCCACATCGAGGTTACCAACCTCATGATCCCTGGATACAACGATTCTGATGAAGATATACATTCACTGGTTAAGTTCATGGCAGATGAGGTGGGTGTGGAGGTACCCCTACATTTCACCAGGTTTTTCCCCCAGTATCAGATGCAGGAGCTACCCCCTACAGAGATAAAGTATCTAGAGAAGGCTTATAAAATAGCCAGAGATGCAGGGATGAAATATGTTTACATCGGTAACGTCCCCACTGCAGATGGAGAAAACACCTACTGTCCAGAATGTGGAGAGACCGTTATCCAACGGGACGGGTTTTCTGTGATGAGTGATAAAATTAAAGAAACCAGGAAATGCCCCCGATGCAAGGCAGATATAGATATTGTAACTTGAAAGACTTAAAATTAAAACATAGGGCTATTAATCCAACTTTTATCATTATTCATCTACATCTATTTTTATTAATTTTTTAAATGGTCCATGAAGATAATAAAGGGTTTTAAAGCCAATTACTATCTTCAGGGTGTTAATATTCCAATTGAAACCAAATCCAATAACGGGGGGCGTTATATTTGGTATCATTGGAATATTTGGTGTGTGGTCCGATGCATCACCTAGGTGAATTTAACACTTGTTTTTTGACTAGTCTTAAGTTTAAAGTGTTTATTTATAGGATTGTAGTTGCTCCACTAATCACTGCAACATTGGTTAGTATTCGAACCATCTTCTTGATAAGACACTAAACGTGGCTCTTTTACCTATTGCTAAAGCTCCAATCGTCAATAATCCTGAATTGTCATAAGTTGTTATTGACACAGGTCTTTATTGTCATAACACAGTTTGTTATGAATTACTACTTAAAGTTTAGGGTTTTATTTAACTGTTCATGGGCCATGTTAACGAACGTCCATTTCAAGTGTAAAATAGTGTGAAAAAGTTTATTAAAAAA
Source organism: Methanobacteriaceae archaeon (assembly GCA_011620845.1). Taxonomy (GTDB): domain Archaea; phylum Methanobacteriota; class Methanobacteria; order Methanobacteriales; family Methanobacteriaceae; genus Methanobacterium_A. The sequence continues at coordinate 145 of WOYJ01000062.1, read as the reverse complement.
CTTTCAAAAATTTAATATAACAGGGATATGGTGTGGTTTAAGGTCTCTTTTAACTGTTCATACCACCTTAACAAACATCTATTTCAAGTGTAAATATTTAATAAAAAATTAGAACGCATTAATACCTAAATGAAACTATAATAAT
>WOYJ01000119.1 GCA_011620845.1 Methanobacteriaceae archaeon | reverse complement strand
AAAGGTATATAAACTTAGAGTATTATAATTACTAAAAGTTATATAAAGTTTTCGAAATAAAATTAATACCAACGGGTGATGATAATCAATATTATTATCAACCTAAAATAAAAATTCAATCTAACAAAAACAAACGATGATGTGGAATATGGATTTAGAGGAAATACTTGATGTCATGGGATGTAAAACCCGTAGAGACATTCTTAACTTTTTAAGAGACGAACCTCGTTTTGTAAGCCAGATATCCCGTGAGTTAGATGTAGGACAAAAGGCCATAATCGAACACTTGAGGGCCATGGAAGAAGTGGGACTCTTGAATTCATCTTTCCAGAAGATAGAACGGGGGAGGCCCAGGAAATATTACGGGATCTCCCGGGACATTGAATTTCAGATATTCATAAGCCAGGGGATTATTCGGGTAAAGGTCCCTGGCCACCAGTTCCAGGAGCTCCAGAGCCTGGAAGAGAGGGCCAGGATGGGTGAAGAAGTGGAAGATGAACTGGAAAACCTTATAGAAGAATATAATCGGGCCACTGCACATGCAGAGGATCTTTTAAAACAGATAAATGAAAGAAAAAAGGCCCTTAAGAAACGGACCTTAAATTTGCCGGTTGTTGCTTCAGATGAAAGCACGAAGTGAATAAAACTTATTTTACTGAAATTCGGTGCATCTTATTATTAAGTGTATCTTCACTTATATTTCAGCGCAGCTACAGCAGCCTGGCCCATAGACACAGATCCATCCCCGGCACAGCTATTTCTATGCTGGATAAACTGGTAACCAGCAGACTCAACCCCATTTTTGATGTTCAGGCTGATGGCCTCGTTATAGAACACCCCGCCAGATCCACCTATAACATCAACACCCGTTTTATCCGCGGTTCTAATGGCTAATTCAGCTAAGCCAGTGGAAACAGCCTTCTGGGCAGCCAGTGCAATATCACTTACCTTTTCTCCAGCCCTTAACTTATCCAGAACAGAAAGAAGTATGGATGAAGTATCCAGAACATCTCTACCACCAAATTCACTGATTTTTATGGGGATTTCCAGGGTATCTTTTCCCCTGTAGGCCATGGATTCCAGTTTCATGGCACACTCACCTTCATATGTTCTCTCACCACAGATGTGGAGCAGGGTCGAGATGGCATCAAATACCCGCCCGGTACTGGTGGTTTCAGAGGTATTAAATCCCTTCTCAAGCTGCTGAGCCACCAGGTTAACTTCCTGCTGGCCGTGTTTGAAGTAGGACAGGTAATCTTTCTTCATCAAATCCACCAGATCTTCCTGGTCCAATAGTTCATAAAGCATGCTCATAACCATCCTCACCGGGTAACGGGTGGTTATATCTCCACCCACCATTTTCTGCGGCATCAAACTGGCGGTCCTCTCATATTCAGCACCCTGATAATGGAGGATTTCCCCGCCCCAGGCAGTTCCATCATCTCCATAGCCCACACCATCGGCGGTGATGCAGATGAGTTCATCCACATCATTATCCACCCCCAGGGAAGCAGCATGGGCGTAGTGGTGCTGAACCCGGAGAATATCACACTGGAACTTTTCACTCAACTCCTTGGCGAGTTTGGTAGTGAAAAACATGGGGTGCAGGTCACAGGCAACCACATCCACTGAACTGGTCCTGGTTATCTCCATGAGATATTTCACCGCATTTTGAAGGTATTTAAAGGTTTCATACTTGGTGGTGTCGCCTATGTGTTGAGATACGTAGCATTTACCCTCTTTTAGGATGGAGAAGGTGACATCAATCTCCGGGCCGAGAGCTAAAACCTTTAAGTCGCTTTCAAGCCGGGAAAAATCATAAGGTTCTGGGGTAAAACCCCGGGAACGCCTGATGAAGGCCAGGTCATCTCCCCTGAATCTCACCACAGAATCATCACAGCGGTTCACAATCTCCCGGTCATGTAATAGGAAATAATCGGCAACACCATCCAGTCTTTCCCTGATCTCCTGATTTCCAGTGAGCATGGGCTCCCCTGGCATGTTGGCTGAAGTCATGATGTAAGCTGGTTCATCCGAGTATTTGAAGAGCATATGGTGTAAAGCCGAATAGGGGAGCATGATACCCAGGTTATGGAGATCTGACACATAAGGGGATAGATAGTAATCTTTATTCTTATTTAACACTATTATGGGCCTATTTCTTGATTTTAAAACCTCTTTTTCTTTATCAGAAACTTCGGCAAAGGTTTTAATGGTCTCTACATCAGGGGACATGCAAGCGAAGGGCTGGTTAAACCTCCCCAGTCTTTTCCTGAGATTGCAGACGGTGTCATCAGCTGTGGTTCTGGCCACCAGGTGGGTGCCGCCGATGCCCTTAACTGCCAGGATATTACCCTCATCTATGAGCTTAACAGTCTCCTTGATTGGATCTTTTACCTCTAACATTTTATCCCGGAATAAGAAGACGGAAGGTCCACAGACCGGGCAACAAGTTGCTTCTGCGTGGTATCGGCGGTCTTCAGGGTCTTTATACTCCATTAAACAATCGGGACAGAGGGGGAACTCTTCCATGGAGGTTCTCTCCCGGTCATAGGGAACGCTTTTTATCACGGTGAAACGGGGTCCGCAGTCGGTGCAGGCGGTGAATGGATAGCCATACCTCCTGTCATGGGGGTTTTTAACTTCTTCCAGACAGTTGTCACAGGTAGCCACATCCGGGGGTATCACTGAAGAACCAGAGAAATGGGAGGAACTTTCCAGTATTTCAAAGTCATTGAATTCCTCTTCACCATCTGTATCCAGCCATTTAATTTCCAAGGAAGTAATCTTAGATATGGGTGGGGTGTTGGTTTTCAAATTATCGGTGAATTCTGTGATTTCAGCTTTACTTCCTTCCAGGACAATCTCCACGATATTACCCAGATTCCTCACGTAACCGTTGAGTCCTAATTTTTTAGCGACTCGGTAAACGGTGGGTCTAAAACCCACACCCTGGACTATTCCCTGTACCAATATTCTGGCTTTTTCCAATGTTGCACCTCGATTATACTGAAATATGAATCGTAAATGAAGATTTGAATCAGTAGAGAAATAAATTAGAAAATGTATTCAATTCTTTTTAAGGCGGCCTTATATATAAATATGATAAAATTCAGTTGATACTGTAAATGAAACATCGATTGATAGTGATACCCTATGAAGGAAATTCTGCAGAAATTGAAGGATGGGAAAATTTCCCTGGAAGAGGCGGAAAAAAGACTTAAATCCATGCAAATCAAGGAAATAGAGGATTTTGCCAAGTTAGATACGTGTCGGGATGTGAGGACTGGAATTCCCGAGGTTATATTTGCAGAAAATAAGGAAAACGGTGACCTGATAAAGATAATTAACGTTGCAACCCGCCACGGACGGGTGATGGTCACTAAACTCAACCAGGAAAAATATGAAGCAATAAAAGAGCAGCTGAACCTACCGGAAGGTTTTAAACAAGAGTATAATCACCGGGCCAAGATATTACTCATCAACCATCATGAAATAGAGAAGAAGGTTAAAATAGGAGTTATAACTGCCGGAACTTCCGACATCCCCGTTGCAGAGGAAGCAAAAATAACTGCAGAGGAAATGGGCTGTGAGGCTTTAACGGCGTATGATGTGGGTGTAGCAGGTATACACAGATTATTTTCACATATAAGAAATATGATTGAAGAAGATGTGAAAGCACTTGTGGTGGTGGCAGGAATGGAAGGAGCCTTACCATCTGTTGTCGCTGGACTGGTGGATATCCCAGTCATAGGGGTGCCGACATCGGTAGGCTACGGTGTGGGCAAAGGAGGGTTCACGGCTCTATATACCATGCTTCAGTCCTGTGCCCCAGGTATTGCTGTGGTAAATATAGACAATGGGTTTGGTGCTGGTGTATTCGCGGTTAAGATTGCTAAGCAGAACATATCTTAAGATTCTGTTCTTTTTACAACCCAACTTAAATTTTGACAAACCCAACTTGCTTTTACAGGCAGTATTTCTCTCCCCATTCACAGATAGCCTCTAGAACGGGTATTACAGAGTGGCCTTTTTCGGTGAGGCAGTATTCTACCTTAGGGGGTACTTCTGCGTAGATTTCTCTGTGGATCAGGTTGTCTTTTTCCAATTCACGGAGCTGTTTGGTGAGCATTCGCTGGGTAATGGAGGGTAAAAGTTTATCTATCTCACTAAAACGCATTTTACCATCTATTAACACGTATAAAATTAATGGTTTCCATTTTCCTCCCAGTTCGTTGAGCGCTGCTTCCACGGCATAGCAGTAATCCTTTTTTGGATTCATTTAAACCACATTCAACTGACTACATTAATTGGTAGTTAGTATACAATAGTATAGTATATATCTTTTTTGACTATACTTAATTTAAATAGGATTAGTTACTTCTTTATAGTATACAATTAAGAGGTGAATCTTTACTTCTTTACTGTATAAAACAGCGAGGTGAAAAATATGCAAGCTAAATTTGATTTACAACATTTCTGCTGCGGTCCGAAAGGCTGTGAAATAGAAGTAGTTTACGGCGAAATGATGGATGCAGAGTGAATTCCCAGATTACCATTTATTTTCAATTTATTTTTTAGGGTGCTAGATTTTTATTAATTTTTTGGTTTTTTTTTGGTCTTGTTTTTTCTTGTTTTTTCTTGTTCTTGTGGTTTGTAAAAAGTACAGTTTGTGTTCTTGTTATTTGATAATTTGGGTATTTTAAAATAGAAAAAATTAATATGGTGAGAGGATGTACCTTCTCTTGGTGTTTAGATGAAGCCATATTTGTATTTTTGATAAAAAACGACTTTCAAATGGGATATTGTTGGGCAAAGTTACTTAATATTTTCAATTCCAGGAAAAACTCATCAGGAATTATGCTAAAAAAAAATGGTATAACTCCCTTAAAACGCTCTGTAAATACACATAAAAGTTGTTATGATTTTATGATTACTATATTTTTTAATTTAGAGGTTTCTTATAGTTGTTTCAGAGCTAAATCGTAACAGTAAACTTAAAAAGCAATTAAAAATCCAGAAAGTCTATTCTGCAGATCATAATAATATGAGTTTATTCCAAGGATTGATTGAAACGTCCAAGAGGAAAAAAAACCCCAGTAAAAACAGTGTAATTGATAATCTATACTACCCACTGGCAATGTTTCACAGGTAAAGACAGAGACAAAGAGCTATACCAACAATTAGCACAAAAATCCAGACAAATGCTAGAAAAATGGAAGAAATACAAAAGAGATTAAGAACCAAAATCGAACACTTCAACAAATTAATCACAGACACACTATCCTTAAGACGAATACACCACTACACACAACAACCCATACAAAAAAAAACAGCCCATCTAAAATGTACTTTTAGCAGAACCCCATCACAAACACAAAAATTCCGAACCCAAAAAAAAAAATACAAATACAACACCTCACAGATAAGAGCTTTGTACAGATAATTATTTTTAATGGGGGATGTTCAATGGACGTTTTTGAAGCAATCAGTAGAAGAAGAAGCATCAGAAAATATAAAATTAGTCCAGTTGAAGAAGAGAAGCTGGATAAAATACTGGAAGCAGCCAGGATTGCGCCATCAGCAGCTAACAGACAGGAATGGAAATTCCTGGTAGTGAAGGACAAGGAAACCAGACAGAAACTTGTTAATGCTGCAAATGGCCAGAACTTCGTGGGTGAAGCACCAGTCACCATCGTGGCCTGTTCAACAGAATCAGAAAGAGTGATGCCCTGTGGCCAGTACGCTTACACCGTTGACCTATCCATCGCAGTCTCATTCATGATACTGGAAGCCACCGAACTCGGACTGGGAACTTGCTGGCTAGGCGCCTACAAAGAAGACGAAGTTAAGAAAATCCTGGACATTCCGGAAGATATAAGAGTCCCTGCCATGTTCACACTGGGATACGCAGATGAAGATCCCGGTCCAAGGCCGAGGAAGACTATAGACCAGGTTACAGTCTTTGAAAAATATCAATAATCCTTATTTTCTCCCATGCGGACAGATATAAACGCACAATCCACAGACATTCCATTCACCAACATCATGTCCAAGGTATTCTTGACACTTCCTGGCATCGTAACGGACTTCCCGGGGTTCATCTTCACGGAAAGGTTCACCAGTAAAGGCATTCACAGGACATATGTCCACACAGTCAGTACAATACCCACATTCCAGGGATAATGGTTCGCCAGTTACTTTTAAAGGAGCATCTGTCAGAACGGTAGCCCAACGTACTCTCGGCCCAGATTATGGAGTGATAAGTAGACAACTTTTTTCCTATCCAACCTAAACCCGCCTGATGAGCTGCTAATTTATGGGAGAAGAATAGCTGCTATATTTTCATCATCGTAAGTTCCGATGCAGGCACTGGAAAGGCATCATAACCTTTTTCTTCCAATAAACTCTTTAATTTACCGGTTACAATGTTCAAACGCTGGTTGGTCTGATCATATAGGGCCTGTAACTAACACCCACTTCATGCTCAGATATCATGGGGAGCTCGTCAACGATGAAATCAGGTAAAATAATTCCTATTGAGATGGATTTAGGATATTTAGATATTAAGTTTCCCCCATTGATTCTATGAAATCTTTTATGGATGATAAATCAGCAACACCGAAATTTTCAATATTATTTGACCTGATAAACTCTTTTAAAATCTTATTAAGTAACATTGAACTCCTTATCAAAGTTAAAGGTACTTCTTCAAATAAATCAAATCTTCACCATCAAAACGGGCATGGTAATCTATTTTAACGATTTTAAAATCAAGTTTAAGAAGTAATATAAGCATGGCCTTATTATCAGCGAAAACAGAAATATCGATGGCTTTAAAACCTTTCCCCCGGGCAACTTCCATTCCTTTATCTATTAGGGCCCTTCCAATACCTTCATGTCTGAAGTTGTTATCCACTACAATACCTATTAACTGGAAGCCCTTGATTAAATCACTTTCAAAGGCCGATATGCCAATTATACTATTATCAGGAGTAAGTACCGCGTAATATTCTATTTCTTCTGCAGATGAATTCTTTAAGAAGGACGCGATTGTATTGGAGTCAAATGGGAGGTTACTTAAAGAGAGGAACCTCAAATTCTCCTCTTTATTGAATAGTTTAGAGTAAGTATCTTCCAGTTTAGAAAAATGCACGCGGTCGTATGGATCGCAATGGACGATTTTTATTCCTGTTTTCATTCGGATTGCCCATCCTCATCGGATGATCCCACATAGGTAGCGTAGAAACCATCGGTATCAGCATAAATAGGTTTAAACCCAGATTTCTCCGATTCCTTCATGGTGTTCTTAATAAATTCTCTTCCCCAGGCCGTGATTGAATCTGCACATTCCAGACAGTACCATCTGAACCTTATAAATCCATAGACTCCGTACATGGTGTTGGCCACCCTTTTAAGAGCCTCCTGCTGCACATCCAGCACATGCTTCTCCTGGGGGTCGGTGGCTTCTTTCATCCGGGATTTCACTTTAACCCTCTCTCTTAACACGTTGCCTATTACAGAGGGTACAAATCCTACTGGCTCTTTTAAAAACTTATAACCAACCTCTGGAGCGGTGTAACAATCTTCTTCATCACATTCATCCACCAACGTATCCGGAGACACGTTTCTGGAGATGATTATACTGGGGTACAGGCTGCGGAAATCGAAGTAAACGATATTTTCATGCAGGCCCTTTACCGGGTCTTTAACATAACCCCCTTCAATCTTTCTCCTATTTGCAATCTGTGAATTTGAAGGTTTATTAGGAACTATGTCACCGTATTCATAGGCTTTACGGATGAGGTACCACTCCACCTGCTGTCCGGTTGCCATACGGGAGATATCAAAGAGGGGCTGACCAACAAGACGGGTAAGCGCCATGTTCAGTGGCAGCATTTCCTCCCCGATCTTGGTAACTGCCACGGCATCATCCAGGGAGTATTCAAACAGCTCTTCCATCCTTTCTCCACCATCATTCCAGCAAGCATGGATTTCACCCCCATCTATATCCTTCTTCTCTTCGTCGAAGATCTCCAGGTACACTCTTTCCAGGGTGTAACGGTCTAGTTGCAGGAATCGGCGCATGCTAGGATAAAGATCTATATGGACACGGCCTTTCACCATTGCTGAATTGGCAAAACCCCGCCTAATAAATTTAAGTTCGGATCCATCCACACCCAGGTCGAGGGTTACTCCCAGCCGGGCAGCCCTATCACGGATATAGGGAAAATCAAACACATCAGTGTTATACCCGGTTATAAGGTCCGGGTTTTCAGATTTAACCACTTCCACGAATTTTTCAAGCAGTTCTTTCTCATCGCTTACCATTTCTGCAAAATCGAAGGAGGAAGACTTGGTGGAATATACTTTACGCAGACCCTGGTTACTGGAAAGACTTATCATGATGATGGGGTCCTCTTTTTCCTGGGGCATGCCCTTTGGGTTGCAGGCCTCGATATCGAAACTCAAAACCTTGAGTTCCGGAAGTCCAGACTCGAGTGGCTGGGGATCTCCGACAACTTCGAAGATGTAAGGGTCGCCTTCAGAAGTAAAAGAAGAATTTAAGGAATTACCTTCAACCTGGACCTCGGACATGGGAAAAAGTCCCTTATCTATCAGGTATCTACGGTAAAAGGGGATGTCATGTTCCCTGACTGCATCAACAGAGTCTAAACCCCAGATCTTTTCCCTTAATTTGGGCACATCCTGGGGGTGTTTCAACGTGATCTTCAGGAATTCTTTAAGGACACCCACATCCTTCTTCTTGACTCTTTCAATTTTTTGAATGTTTAAATCTTCTAATTCAGTTATACATGCTTCTATATCATAGGGGAGAACGTATATGTATGGTTTGAAACTCTTATCCTTGGCTATTATGGATCTATTTCCATATTCCCCCACCAGTTTCCCGAATAACCTCACCACCGCTTCATCGTTCTCGGTGATGTAATCGATATCCAGGAGCACGAATTTTTTACTCTCCATATGGTTCATTTTATATCATGCAGACTATATAATTTGTTAAAATGAAATTCGAACCTTTAAATACTGAACAACACGACCGGGGAATGGTGTCAAAGCTAATTTACAAGACTGAAGTAGAGATATTCCATGCAATACTGGGTAAAAATGAAGTTGAAGGGATTAAAAACATAAAAAGTCTCATAAAGGTAGGAAACAATTTATTTGGTAGTGAAAACATTCATGTGGTTAGTGATGGTGACGGGGGAGTACTAGGAATTTTGGTTTCATTCCGTGGGGATGAAGTCACATTCTGGAAAGAATTTAAGGCATATGCATATTCTAAGATACTGGATTTTTATGATTTGTTAAGATACGTTTTTAAGGGAACGCTGATTAATGAGCTGCTTACAGCAAGTATAGACCCGGGAGATTACTATATAAGCAATATAGCAGTCAACCCTGAATTCAGGAGCCAGGGAATTGGAACTTGCATCGTGGAAAACGCGTTGAAACTCGCAGAAGACTCAGGGTGTCGGAAAGTAATTTTAAACGTTACTTTAAACAATGAAAGGGCTTTAGAATTCTATAAAAAGTTTGGTTTAAAGGTTACTGGCAAAAATACTGCTGATTGGATCTTTAAGGGCCATGAAACGTTTGATATAGAGTTTTTGATCTAAAAATATAAAAATTAAGTGATTCAATGGTGGTGGCTCGAAAGATAAAGGCAGTTATTCAATTATTACGTGTTGATCTTTCTTTTGCAGCAGGGATTTGTGTTGTTGTTGGAGAAATAGTGGTAATAGGGAGTTTACCTTCTTTAATTGAGGCAATACTTGAGTTTACTGCTGGGTTTTTTATTTCGACTTCTGCTCTTATATTAAACGATTATTTTGACCTAGAAATCGATGAAATAAATGCACCAGGAGACCATTACCTTCTGGAATTATTAAGCCCTCTGAAGTTGTTTTACTTTCAATAATCACCAGTGGTGCGGCGTTTTTATTGGTTATACTACTCTCTTTGTCGCGTTAATATCCTGGATAATCGGTTTTTTATACAACTGGAGATTTAAAAGAACAGGGTTACCTGGTAATTTGATGGCAAGTTCATCTGTAACTATTACCTTCATTTTCGGTGAAATCGTAGTTGGAAATCCATGGAACGCCATTGTCTGGTGTTTCAGTGCTATTGCATTCTTCATAGATCTTGGTGAAGAAATTGCTTCCGATGCCATGGATATGATTGGGGATAAGAGGATAAATTCCAGATCAATTGTAATAAGCAGGGATAAGGATAGTGCACTTAAAATTTCAGGGTAATATTGTTAAATAAGGATGTAATTAGGGGTAAATTCTTAAATAAGCTTTTTTATATTGTTTATAACTTATTTTATATTGGCATAGAAAGCCATTTAACATACTTTATAACAATATAAAACATTTACAACCATTAATAGGAAAATTCCTCCACAGATTAAAGAACAAACTCAAAAAAACAATCAAACATATAGACCAAGACGATATCCCATCAACAAACAACAAACTAGAACGATACTTCGGCATAACACTACCCCGATTCCTAAAAAAACGCTTCAGAGCAGACAAAGGACTAAAAATACACCTTGATCTCACCGAATACCGATGGACAAAAAGAAACAAAAAATCAGTAACATTTTAGACAGAAGCTTTTTTTGGTATTTCCATGATGTATGGACTTGTATATTATCGCAATTTTCATTTTTCAACTTCCGTCTTACCATTTCAAAGTTTAATAATTTGACAACTTTCGAATTATATTTTTATTAAAGAAATTCAATGTTCACTCCTATTCAGATTTAAAAACTCATTCATTTTGTCAACCATTCCCTCATTGACCTTGGCCACCAAATACCTGCCCTTCATCTCGGTGAAAATTAATTCGGCATTGGTCAGTTCTTTAAGATGATGAGAAATGGTGGGTGCGCCTATATTTAAGGATTCAGTAATTTCACAAAGAAGACATCCATAGTTTGTTTTATAATTAGCTTCTTGTTTTTCAACGATTTGCAGGTACAATTCCAACCGGTTAGGGTTTGAAAGAGCTTTAAAGACCTTGGCCATTTTTTTGGTATCCAATTTGAATTCACCATCTGACTTTTACAATTCGATAAGTATCGAAGTAAATATGGTTGTTGAACCTTATATATATAGTTTGCGTTATTTAATGAAAAAAATATAGTATCTACATCTTGCCGATTAATTATTGGGAGACCAACCATGAAACTCTACACCAAAGAAACCAATCCAGAAAACAAAGAGACCATCCTCTTCATTCACGGCTACAACATGGCCGGCTGGATGTGGGATGAGCAGGTTAAAGCCTTCAGTGATTATCACTGCTTAGTCCCGGACCTCCCAGAGCATGGAAATAGCAGTGATGTTGAACCGTTCACCATAGATGGCGCTGCACAAATATTGATAGATCTCATTTTAGATAAAGCTCATAATGGTAAGGCCCATCTGGTGGGGATGTCTCTCGGCGCCCAGGTAGTCCTTCAAATTCTAAGCACAGCTCCAGAGGTCGCAGATCACACACTGATAAGTGGGGCGCTGGTAAACACCACCCCACCCTCTGAAAGTTTTCAAAAACTACTAGATTACCTGATCAAGGTTTATATCCCTGTTAAAAATGATCATCTCTCGATTGGAAGTTACATACGGTCTTATGGTATACCGAGGAACTTTATCAGAAAGTTTAAGGAATCAACCTATGTTATCTCAGAGGATTCTTCTGACCAGATCATAAGGGAAAACTTGCTCTTTGAAAGACCTAACGGCCTTGAAAAGGTGAACACGCCTGTGCTGGTGATGTTTGGGGAGAAAGACTATAGGATCATAAAGGAATCGGCTGATGAACTACTGAATGTAATCCCAAATTCAAAAGGGGCAGTAGCCAGGAAAGTGGGGCACATGTGGAATATGGAGAAACCAGATCTCTTCAACGATGTTTTAAGGGCATTGATAACTGATAATCCTCTGCCTGAAGTTTTAAAGATGAAGAAAATTTAGAATATTAATTTAGAAAAATTTTTATCACTGACGGTCTAACTATTTCCAAGGAGGGATATTATGAACAATAGATACTATGTAATAATTGGGGTGTTGTTTTGTGTAATAGTGGCAATATCAGGCTGCACCATTCCATGGAGTGGGTCTGGTACTAATGGAAATAATCCACCAGATGTTCAAGGAGTAACAGCAGCTTCTCTAACTGGCCCCGGTACAATAATTATAGAACAGGGAGATAATGAATCTATTAGAGTGGAAGGCAGCGATAATGATAAATCTAACCTTGAAATTATAAAAACAGGACCTAGTTTGGAAATAATAAGCAAGGCAAGCGCTGATGTGAAGATCTACCTCACTGTTAAGAATATAACCGCCCTTACTATTTCTGGTCCCGGGATAATAAACGCAACCGGTAATGTTGAACAGCTAGCTATAACTATCACTGGACAAGGAACTGTCAACGCCAAAGATTTAGTCGCCCAAAACGCCGTCGTAACTGTCACTGGAGAAGGTGAAGCCTTAGTAAATGCAGTGCAAACATTAGTAGCGACTGTGACTGGTTCTGGTTCTATAAAATATCAGGGTAATCCTCAGGTGCAACAGACAGTCAATGGTGGAGGATCAGTAAGCAAAGCTTAGAATACTATAAATCCAGAAGAAGAATTACTCTTCTTTTATCTAATTTTTTAAAAAAGGTTTTAATATACAAAGGGGTTCGTTTTCATGAAAGTAGGGATAATTGTTCATTCACAGACTGGCAATACCTATTCTGTTGCATCCAAACTGCAAGAAGCACTTACCCAATCCGGTAACGATGTTGAAATTAAAAGAGTCAGCATGGTGGGCGGAGATAGGCCGGAAAACAAGGACAAAATCCAGCTTGAAAATCCGCCCGAAATAGGGGGTTATGATGCCTTAATTTTCGGTTCTCCAGTACATGCATTTAGCCTGGCACCGGCCATGCAAGTATATCTGGAGCAGTTACCATCCCTTGAAAATAAGAAGGTAGCGCTATTTGTAACCAAGGGGTTACGTTTCGAATGGACAGGTGGTACCCGAGCCATTGGTCAGATGAAGAAATTATCAGAGTCAAAGGGTGGAGAAATCGTCGGTACCGGGATTATAGTCTGGAATAAACATAAAGATAAGAAAATAGAAGAAGTGGTAAAAAATTTCGCTGTCTTATTTTAATTGATAATAAGATCATTGGGTGATAAAATGGACATTGAAATATATTACTTTTCAGGAACAGGTAATTCACTCCATATCGCGGAAGAGATAGGGAAAAGAATCCCAGGAACAAAATTAATACCCATTATAAGCCTTTTAAAAGAAATATCATAGAAACAGATGCAGAACTTGTAGGGTTTGTCTTTCCCATCCATTTGGCAATGTCCCCTGTCCCTGTAAGGAAGTTTCTAGGAAAATTGAATATAAAATCGGTTGAATACGTTTTTGCAGTTGCAACCCGGGCTGGTAGCCAGCACAGAGCATTTATTGATGTTGAAAATATTTTGAAGAAAAAGGGCAAAGTTTTAGATTCATTTTTTAGTTTGAATATGGCCAGTAACGATCCGAAATTTGAAGACTGGCAGCCCGCGACAGATGAGGAAATAGCAGATCTGAAAGCAGAAGTCCAAAACAATCTGGATTCAATTCAGAAAATAGTTTTAAATAGGGAAAAAGCCGGGAAAAGGACACGGATTTCACCACTCCCCTGCCCGCCTTTTCAGTTCTATCTCTGCTTCTTCCATTTCTTAATAGGTTCTATGATGTTGAGTTTTATTCGAATTCAAAGTGCGCTGACTGTGGAACCTGTGAAAAGGTCTGCTTGTCAGGCAAGGTTAAAAGGGTGAATGAAAAACCGGTATGGCAGGACGATGTTCAGTGTTTTTACTGTGACGCATGTCTCAATTATTGTCCAGAGCAGGCGGTTCAAATCGGATCTAATCCCTTTTTAAAATCTTATACAGAATAAAATGGAAGATATTCTCACCCATATGCGACGGCAGATGATATTGCTGGACAGAAATTATTATTAAAGAAATAATTTATAAAAAGTAAAACTTTAATGGTATCCAAGCGACGAACACTCAGATAACGGGGCATTAATTTTTCAGGAGTTCTGCATGAGGAAAATATTTCTGTGATGGTTAATAACTGAGACCAAAGGCGGGGAAAAACCGTGCCAGAATAATACTTGAACTACGCCGAGATAACCTCAATAGATATATCTGAATCATCTATTAATCAGGCAAAGGAATTAATCGGGGAAAATAAAATAGGAAAACGTGGAATTTGTCCAAGTAGATCTTCATAACCTGCCTTTTGAAGATAAAAGTTTTGATCATATCTTCGTATGTTTTGTTCTAGAACATTTGCAGGATCCCATTGACACACGTAATAGTTTGAAGAGGGTTCTTAAAGACAGGGGCTCAATTACAGTTATTGAAGGTGACCGTGGGTCCTGTTATTTTTATCCAGAGACAAAAGAAGTTATAAATGTATGGGAATGTTTAATTGAGTGTCAGGAAATATTTGGATGTAATCCTATGGTTGGAAGGGATAATATATCCATTGATGACGGGTTCAGGATTTAAGGAAGTCCAGGTTCAACCAAAAGTGGTTTACGTTGATTCAAGTAAGCCTGAATTAGTAGATGGTTCCAATAAAAAGACTATTATCGCCATGGTGGAAGGGGTTAAAGAACAAGCTCTTTATATGAATATGGTAGATAGTGAATCGTGGTAAAAAGGAATAAATGATTTATATAAAACCACAGAATCAGATGGTGTGTTTTTTTACAACTTTTTTGAAGGCACCGGAATTAAATAACACTCACGAATCAATTAGATTCCTTTTTTATTACAGCAAGAAATAGAAGGAGCTAATTCTTTTATTTGACTTCAAATGGCAGTTCAGTAATTATAATCCTTACAAATTTTTCTATACTTTTTCCAAAATTACCCCTATTTTTAGATTACCAATGTGTTGATCACCCAATTATTTTATTGATATTTGATCTATCTTGTAATGGCAAATTATTTATGAAAAGGTTATCATTTTAGCGAAAACTATTAATGCATGAACAAAATAATTAATAAAAAGGCCACGAAAACAATTTCACCGTTATCATGGAAGAGGATAAAATGCGGGTTATAACTGTAATGGTACTGCTCTTTGTATTATTTTTAGGGGTTGTCTATGGTACTTTTACAGCTACCGGTAGTGATCGAGTTGATATGAGTGGTGTAATCATTGGTTTATGCGCTGATAATCCACAGGGGGATACTACGGTAATTGATTCTTTATTAGTGGAAGGATATCAAAGCGGTGTTTCCTATCCCCAGAATATTTCCATCATAATCAATAAAAATACCACTGTATACCATAAATATGGGAAAAAGTTGGTAAAAGTATCTGTAGCTGATCTCCACCCTGGTCAGAAGATAGAAATCCGATTTGAGGGGCGTATGTTACAGACATACCCTCCACAGATTAATGCCAGTGATGTAATTATTTTATACGATTTAAAATAGGTTATATCTTTTGCCCGGCTTTAAGTGGGACAATTGGTTTTTTTGGGATTATTATTTGAAGTAGTAAGGTTTAAATATCAACAAATAGTAAATTTTACTACTATGCCAAGGTAGCTTAGAGGCGAAGCGGTGGACTGCAGATCCATTACACGTGAGTTCAAATCTCACCCTTGGCTTTTTAAAATAAATTTAAACCGATATTTTCTAGTATCAGGGGTCATAGTGTAACCAGGCTATCATCTGGGACTCCAGTTGTCTTTGAAGAAAGTGCGCACTCTGAGGAAAGTATGATGACCGATTGGAGTACTGAGACAAGAGAAATCCTAGGATCTGGGTTCAAATCCCGGTGACCCCATCTTTTTACTTTTCAAATTTTTTTATTCCTATTTCGTTAGAGGTTAACATGCGAAAAATCAATGGAATCGTAATGGTTGAAGGCAGGGGTTTTGACTCCAACGTCTACTCTTTTGAGGATGTACTGGTGGACACAGGAACCGGAGCAAACATAAACTATATCCTTGAATCGTTAGGGCATGGGGGTATAAATCCTGCAGACCTTTCCCTTATCGTGAACACCCACAACCACTACGACCATGTCGGTGGCAACCGTTTTCTAGATTTAAAGGTGGCCATGCATCAGGAGGATGCTGAATCCCTGGAAAAAGGGGATGATCTCGCTACAGCAGCCAGGATGTTCGGAGACTCTCTGGGAGAGATGCGAGTGGACTGGAAACTCCAGGAAGGGGATAATATCTACGATTTTGAAGTCCTGCACACCCCGGGACATACCAGTGGGGGCATATGTCTATATGATGGAGAAACCCTCATCTCAGGAGACACAGTGTTTGCAGACGGTGGCTTCGGCCGGATGGACCTGGGAGGTAGTGTTCAAGATATGCAGGAATCTTTAAAAAAGCTCAGTGAACTCCAGGTCAAATACCTCCTACCTGGACACGGCCCCTGCACAGATGAGGGATCAAAACATATCCAACTGGCCTACAGAATACTTAAAGGGATTTAAAACTGATTTCAATGCAATGTTTTCCTGAATTTTACTTTTTAATAAGACGATTAAACATTGTTTAACAATCAAGACATAATATTTTTTTATATTACTACAGATAAATCTAGTACTACAGATAAATCCTATTTTAAGTACAGAATACCTTCTGTTCTATTTTAAAGGAAGTTAAATTATGGATGTATCCTTATTAAAAGACGTTGTAATCATATTAGGACTATCAGTCGTAGTCCTCCTCATGTTTAACCTCATCAGGATGCCTTCCATCCTGGCATTTTTTTGTAACCGGAATAGTTATCGGCCCTCACGGGCTGGGGCTCATAGGATCGGTTAGTCAGGTTGAGCTTATAGCTGAGCTGGGAATTATATTTCTACTTTTTACCATTGGAATGGATTTTTACATGAATAAATTCTCCCAGATAAAAAAATACGCCATACTAGGGGATTCCCTGCGGGTAAGACTCACTGTGCTGGCGGTGTTCCTCGCGGGTCCGGCTTTGGGTTTACCATTTACAGAATCGATCTTCTTAGGGCTCCTGATTTGTTTCAGCAGTACGACCATTATACTGCGGCTTCTCCAGGAGAAAAAACAACTGGATAGTATTCATGGAAGGACGGCCCTGGGAATACTCATCTTCCAGGATCTGGCCTTGGTGGTGGTTATTCTTTTAGCACCTCTCCTGTCAGGTGCCGAATCTTCTGCCCTTGAAAATTGGCCAATGCTCCTAGGTTTGGGGAGGGGGTAGGCCTCATTGCCCTGACCCTTGTAAGCGGACGTTGGCTGGTTCCTGAGCTTTTACACTTTATTGTACGCTTCAAGAGGCGGGATCTGTTCCTCTTAACCATCATCGTCATATGTTTTTGGAATTACTTGGATAACCTCTACTCTAGGATTATCTCTGGCATTAGGTGCTTTTCTGGCTGGTCTTACAATATCAAATACAGAATACAAGCATCAGGCCCTTGGAAATATTCTACCCTTTCAGGATATATTTTAAGCCTATTTTTCATCTCCATTGGTATGCTCTTAAATATTAGCTTCATGTTAGAAAATTTAACCCTTATAATCCTCTTAACTATAGCTGTAATCCTATTAAAATCGGTGATTGCCGGAATTGTGGCTGGAATTTTAGGACTGTCCTTCCGGGTCATGGTACTGGTGGGGTTGATGTTGAGTCAGATAGGAGAGTTCTATTTTGTCCTGGCAGCAGTTGGAGTACAGTACAACCTGATAACCAACCCATTCTTCCAGACCATCCTGGCTGTCACAATCTTGACCATGTCCCTGACTCCCTTCTTCAAGGATAGGGCACACCAGATATCTGACATTCTGGAAAAGGTGTTACCGGTCCCGGATCGAGTCTTGAGTGGAACATATTCAATACCCCGGCCTCAGAAAGTTCCTCCAGCAGATCATCTGATCATAGTTGGATTTGGTGTCAACGAGAAAAACATGGCTCGAGCTGCTTCACAGGCAAAAATCCCCTACGTAATGGCCGAGGTTAACCCACAAATCGTGAGAAAGAAGAAGGCGATGGGGAGCCCATATATTATGGTGATGCTTCTCAACCAACTGTATTAAATCAATTAAATATCACAGAAGCCAGGGTCATGGTGATGCCATCTCGGATCCTGTTGGAAGCCGTAAAATAGTAGATATGGCTAGAAAAATGAATCCAACCCTTTATATCATAGTTAGAACCCGTTACATATATAAAATGGAAGAATTACACAATTTAGGGGCTGATGAGGTAATACCTGAGGAATTTGAAACTTCAGTGGAAATATTCACCAGGGTGATGAATCAGTACCACTTAACAAATGATGAGGTCCATAAATTTGTGGATGAACTCATGGCCGATGAATACGAGATGTTCAGAACACTTGCAAGCTGGGAAATCAACACCTGCAGCGTCAATGATGCGTTAACAGATATACAAGTCTCCTCATTCACCATAGAAGAAGATGTTAAGCTGGGAGATCTCTGCTTAAGGATCAGGACTTGACACCTATCGCCGTGGCCCGCAAAGATCAGACCATAAGGGACCTGGAAGATAACTTCCAGCTGAAACCGGACGATGTGTTGATCTATACCAGGAAGGATGATGGAAGTTAGATATTTCTAAAAAAATGGGAAAATTGAAATTTCCACCACCAAAATATCGTTTATTTTTCATCTTTTTCCATAGCCCCCATTTCAGAGCCCAGTAAGTCTTTAATATCCCGTATGC
>WOYJ01000136.1 GCA_011620845.1 Methanobacteriaceae archaeon | reverse complement strand
TCTTCGATTGAAACTAATATATAGGTACTTCCAACATCCCATGTTATTACCACATCGTGCCAGCCTTTGGTAACATCACCATCCACCTGAACCTTGTAGGGCACGTCCAGATGAACATTTTCCTTTTCAACAGCCTGGTTACTGGCGTTAACCGGAATATCCTGAAGACCTAAATTTAAAGTACCACCATCGTCTAAAGTACCACCATCGTCGTAGAATAAACTACTGTCTTGTGGGAAATACACATTCACCGTCCTTTTAGCACCGGGCCCATTGGAATATACCACGTTAACCCCATTTACTATGGTTGAAAGGGCGGTTTTAGCATCAGAAGTTACGGAGACATTCTGGGTGGCATTGATGGTCCGTCCGGCGAAGGGAACGGTAACCATAGTTAGAACGATCAGGAAAACCAGTATAAGAAATATGTACTCTGCAGATGCCTGTCCCCTACTATCCATAAGTCCTCACACTCTCTAGATATAAACTTGTTACCTATATAAATTTTGGTGTAGAGCCAGTTTATTTAGTATAACAACCAGTTCAACACGCCCAAAAGTATGATGACCAGATCTCCTATAAAAAGTGAGATCACCAGTCCAATTAAGATGGAAGGTGCAAAGGGTACACCCTTCTTCACCTTAAAGGTATCTGGGATTTTATCTTCCTGGGAAAGCTTTTTTAAAAGCTTTATATCCTCATTTTTAAGGCCAGCCGCCAGTGTGCTAACCAGTAATTTACCTTTGGGCGCGCTCAACAGGAAGATGTCACCGGTTTTTACAGCTTCCCTTATTTTATCGAAAAAACTCTTATCATCGTAATATACCTCATCATCCCTCTGGTAAAGGTTATAAGCGGATATCATGCCCTCCTTGAGCTCATTAATTTTATAATCATCTTGCAGGGCTTCCTTACTGGCTTTGGTCATTAATTTTCTTACAACTGCAGTTACCGTCATTATTATAAATAGGACTATAAATCCGAGGATTGTAACTTCTAAATTCTGTATTAAAGAGAAGATCATAACGACTGATACCAGGGCTGCCTTAACCAGTTTAGGTAATTTAGAGATAATCACTGATAGTATAATTATCAGTACCATACTCAACAGGATATTTCGGAAGGGCAAATAGAAGGTGATGAACACGGAAATGTACACTGCAGATGAGACCACCAGAGCCTGAACGATGTTCTTGCGATAATCCTTTAATGGAGCAGCTAATTCCTCCAGAACCTTTGGCTTATACTTAAATCCTATATAAACCACATAAATTAAAAGGAAAGGCAACATGGAAAGGATACTGTTTATAATCAATGTAAATGGAAAGGGATAGGTTGAATAAAAAGGCATCTGATAGTTTAAAATATTATAATTAATTATGGGAGGATAAACAGCAAGTAAAGCCGCCAGGGCAGTGAATAGTTTGACATCCCCACCGGCCCAGGCACCCATCTTCCAGAACAGGTACCCCAGAGCAAAGATGACCGCGGTGATGATGGCTGCGCTTACAATAAGCAGTAAATTCCCAATTAAAACTGCATATATAGCATTTAAAATTAATCCCACCCCTATCAGGGGGAAGGTAAGTTTGTTAGGTATGATGCCCCTCTTTAAATCGCTATAGCTGGCATATATGGAGGCAGAAACTGCTATAATCGCTGCAATTAGAGGTATATAATTATAGACCATGATATCAGTTTAAATTATTAATTATATAAATACATACCTTCTAACCTAGCAAATGATTGACACATACTTTCTAACTTGGCAAAATGATTGACACATACTAATCTTAAGCTCGAAGATGAAACAAAAGAAAAGATGGAAAATTAAATAGAAAAAATAAAGAAAAAAAGAATTAGCTGGCTTTACTCTTCCGGTTATCAATTGCAGCCTGTACAAATGACACGAACAGAGGGTGGGCGTTGTTTGGCCGTGATTTGAACTCCGGATGGAACTGGCAGCCTAAAAGCCAGGGATGACCCTTTAACTCTACCATCTCCACCAGGAAGTCATCAGGCGAGATACCGGCGATTATCAGTCCTTTTTTCTCCAGTTCCTCCCGGTATTTGTTGTTGTACTCGTACCGGTGCCGGTGTCGTTCACTTATTAAATCCTTTTTATAGGCTTCCCGGGCCAGGGTCCCCTCCTTGATCTTGCAGGGATAGGCTCCCAGCCTCATGGTTCCACCCATATTCTTTATCTTCTTCTGCTCCAGCATCATATCGATAACCGGTTGTTTGGCGTTTATATCAAATTCCGTACTGTCCGCACCTTCAAATCCATTCATCCGGGCAAATTCAATGACTATGGTGTGCATACCCAGGCAGATGCCGAATAAGGGTATGTCGTTTTCAATGGAGTAGCGCACGGCATCCAGTTTTCCACTTATTCCCCTTTCACCAAACCCGCCGGGTATAAGCAGGGCATCGAAGTCGCGGATTCTCTCCATGTTTATGGTGTCTTCGGCGTGTACCCATTCTATGTCCACTTTGGTGCCTAGCTGGGCGGCGGCGTGTTTTAACGATTCCCTTATACTGATGTAAGCGTCCTCGAGTTCCACATACTTGCCGATAATACCCACTGTAACCCGTGAGTTGTAACTTTTAAGGGAGTCCACTATCCTGCTCCAGCCGTACAGGTCGGGTTTATGTGCATTGATCTTCAGACGGTTAAGGACATATTCACCCAGATCTTCACTGTTTAAAATAAGGGGGACCTCGTAGATGGAGTTGACATCCGGGGCGTTGATCACTGCATTTCTTTCCACGTCACAGAAGTGGGCTATTTTATCCTTTATATGACTGTCTATGGGTAATTCGGAGCGGCATATTATAACGTCAGGATTTAAACCTGTGCTCCTCAATTCTTTAGTGCTGTGCTGGGTTGGTTTGGTCTTGAATTCTCCGGCAGCCTTCAGGTAGGGTACGTAGGTAACGTGGACAAACATCACATTGTCGTGGCCTTCCTCGTTACGCAGCTGTCTTAACGCTTCCAGGAAGGGCTGGCTTTCAATGTCACCAACTGTTCCTCCCACTTCAACTAAGACCACTTCAGCCTGGGTTGTATTTGAGATTTCTCTGATCTTGGATTTTATTTCATCTGTTATGTGGGGGATGATCTGTACACAGGCCCCCAGGAAATCTCCCTTCCTTTCCTTATTTATTACGGCTGAGTAGACTTTCCCGGTGGTTATGTTGGATTCACCGGAAAGTTCCACATCCAGGAATCTCTCGTAGTGTCCCAGATCGAGATCTGTTTCCATACCATCGTCGGTTACAAATACCTCCCCGTGTTGATAGGGGTTCAATGTTCCAGAATCCCAATTCAGGTATGGGTCAATTTTTATGGCGGTTACATCCACACCATAAGACCTTAAAATTCTACCGATGGATGCAGCGGTTATTCCTTTACCAATGGAACTCACCACACCCCCGGTTACCACTATATATTTTGACAGATTAATCAACTCCTACCTATACCCTTTAAAATATAGTATAGAATATTATCAATAAATACTATTCTATTTAACTAGATTTAAATAAGGATAAACAATGTAAATTTAAAGTTAAAAACTCGTTTTAAATAAAGTTATCAATATAACTTTTTTTACTATAAAAAGATATCGAATTATTAAAAAAGGATTAGGGATTAGAATATTCTGATAGGTTGATTAGTATATTCAATCATGTTGATTAGGGATTAGAATATTCAAGCAGGTTATCCATAAACCTGTATCCATCCCTTAAACCCTGGGAACCCTGTTTACCCCCTAATTCATCGTATGATGTAACGTCATCGCTTACACCTTTAGTAGAATACATGGCGTAGGGCACAGGGTCTTTGATGTGGGTTTTGAGAGTGATTGGTGTGGGATGGTCTGGTAAAATGGAAAGAAAATAATCATCATCATATTCTGGAAGTTTGTCCAGGAGTTTCCCCAGAATTCTATCATCTATCCTCTCTATGGCCTTTATCTTCTCCCCCACATCACCGGCGTGTGCCGCTTCATCAGGGGCTTCCACGTGGATGAAGACCAGGTCATGGTCTTCCAGGGATTTAAGAGCGTACTTAGCCTTACCACAGTAATCAGTATCGTAGTAACCGGTGGCTCCCGGTACATGGACGTTGGTTAGTCCCATATAAACACCCAGGCCCTTGATGAGATCCACTCCAGTGATGGTAGCTCCTTTAAGGCCATATCTATCTACAAATGGGTCCAGCTGTGGTTTAAGGCCCTGGCCCCATAACCAGATCATGTTGGCTGGTTTTTTACCTTCTTCCATCCTTTTAAGGTTGACTGGATGGTTCTGGAGTATCTCCCGGGACTCATCCATTATCCGGTTAATCAGTTTTGCCCTTTCACGACTCGCTGGGCTTTCATCACCGGACTGGATGAGATGTTCCTTAATTGGTTCTCCCACAATATCATGGGGTGGGACGGCTTCCAGGGAGGCCATCTGGCGATCTTCACTTACGAAGAGGTTCCGATAACTGACACCCAGATAAAACTTCCCATATTCATAGAAGGACTGGTTCAGGGTTTCCACCAGTTCTGAAGACTCTTCGGTGGATATGTGGTCTGCGTTGAAGTTGGAAAGCAACCCATCCTCCTGGTAGATGAAATTGCAGCGAAAGGCCACATCACCATCCCCAAGTTCTGCTCCGATGCTGGCCGCTTCCATGGGGCCCCGGCCAGTGTAATACTTCCTTGGATCGTAGCCCATGATGGACATGTTGGCCACATCAGAACCAGGCTCCATACTATCAGGGATGGTCTTCAGGAGACCATTTACACCATTAGATGCTATATAATCCATATTGGGGATTTGGGCTGTTTGTAAAGGTGTTTTACCCTTTAACTCTTCCAGGGGGTAGTCAGCCATTCCATCCCCTATTACTACTACGTATTTCATTTTTTTAATTCACCAGGTAAGCTCATTAATGTAAGATAGTTTTCTAGTAATAAAAAAGTAAGTTTAATTTAATAGATTTCCAGCGATTATTTAGTTTTCCAGATGCTTATCACATCACTTAAAATAGCGGAGGCCGTCTCTATGGAACCCGCTCCCTTACCCACCACGGTCACCTCATCGGCCAGGTCGGTTTTAAGGGTTGCCACATTGAGGGTTCCCTCCACAGCAAATGGAGAACCTTCCTTCACCAGCCGAGGTGATACTTCCAGGGAATCTGGTGAAACTTCACCGATGAGCTTGATCAGATAGCCCTCCTTTTTTGCCAGGGAAATTGACTCGGGGGTTATCTGTGATATACCCTTCACTTCCACATCTGCATATGTAACGTCCATCTTGAGAATGGAATTTGCAAGTATCACTACTTTACAGGCAGCGTCTTCTCCTTCAACATCCTGGGTAGGGTCGGTTTCTGCTATTCCCATCTCCTGGGCTTCATTTAAAGTCTGTTCATAGGATGATCCTTCTTTGGCCATTCTGGAGAGGATATAATTGGTGGTACCGT
This sequence comes from Methanobacteriaceae archaeon, assembly GCA_011620845.1. Lineage (GTDB taxonomy): Archaea > Methanobacteriota > Methanobacteria > Methanobacteriales > Methanobacteriaceae > Methanobacterium_A. Next base: position 13,405 of record WOYJ01000136.1, on the reverse strand, counting down.
TTAATATCCCGTAGATTGATTCTATTTTACATCCAGAGAGTGTTTCATGGGCGAAGTTTATAATAGGCATGGCCCCTCCTACAGATGCCTCATACTTAAACTTGACACCGTTATCCCTGGCTGCCCGGGCAAGTTCACTGAACTTCAATGCTAAAGGACCTTTATTAGATGTCACCACATCTTTACCATCACCCATGGCCTTCAGGATGTGTGATAGTGCTGGTTCTCCGTCTTCTATGTTGGTGGGGGTTACCTCTATCAGGCAATCGTATTCTACCTTGTCCAGGACTTCCAGTCCAGATACTCCTTCTTCACCGTACTCGGGGTATTTTGAAACTTTGCCTGTGAGTTTTTTAGTCTCCAGGAGCAGTTTTAAGTCCAGTCCTTCTGGATTGATGGCCGCACCACTCCTGTCCAGGGCCGCAACTAGTTCCAGGTCCAGTCCATATTCTTGCTTTATCTCATCCCTTTTCATCTGGAATACACGGGCCACTCCCTGTCCCACGGAACCGAATCCCATTAAACATATTTTCAAAGAAATTCCTCCAGTAAAAATTAAATTAAACTGATACACTAAATTAACCTGGTTATATTTCGTTTATAACCAGGAATCCTTTTAAATTACCTATATCCTTTATTTTAGTCAGTACTTCCTTTTTTCTACCCTGTTCAGCTTCAATTACAATTCGGGAGGTGGATTTTTCTGGGTGATCCGACATCTTCAGGTCTAGATCCGCTACCATCACACCTTCAATCTTATTTAAGAGATTAACGGTGTCTTTGAGGTCCTGATCCACTATGTTACCCACCAGTATGGTGGTTATCTTCTCTTTGCGTAGGATTCCATCCACTTCTATGATCTCGATCCCGGTTTTTTCTATCAGGTTTAAAACTTCGTTGAGGGTGTCTTTATCTCCTTCTATGGTTATCTGTACAGGTACAGTGCCTCTTTCTGTTTTAACATCCCTCTGGTGGATTACAGCAACTATGTTAGCTCCTAATCTCCCTATGGGATTTAGTGCGTCCATGAGCTGGCCTGGAACATCTAGAAGTTCTAATACCAATTTTAACCTCATCTTATCCGACCCATTTTCCTTTTTCTGCTATGAGATTTCCTTCCTCATCAACATCAGCATTTCGAAGGATTTTCTCGGGATTTTTCTCCTGTGCCTTATCTTCACGTGATAAGTTAACATTATCCACGATGTAATGGGTTTCTTCAAGTTCTGAAATGTTCTCCAGTACCTTGGAGAATCTTTCGAGGATTATCTCTGCTTCCTTTTCAATCTTCAATTTTAGAACACTCCTCTCTGCTTTTAGGGATTATCGTTAAATGTAAAACTTGATATCTTCGTTTTTAATTACATCCTCATCCTTAAGTACCCGGCGAAGCATCTTATCAATGCCAGAACCGTACTGAGCCGCCTTTTTGGGTCTTTTTACGTTTTCCTCTGGTACGCCCAGATCCCGGGCAACTTCCCGTAGGATGCACTTCCGGAGATGGTCATTTACACCGTTGATCTTATACTCCATAGGTATATTCATGGCCATATTTATAACATCCAGATCGAGGTAGGGAACCCGCAGTTCCACTCCACTGGCCATGGTCACCGCGTCATCCCGCTGTAGGTTAACATGGTACAGGTTATTTATATCTGTGTTAAGGTTCTCATGGGCTTCTTCTCCCTGTTCCTGGTAGAATTTAAGGTAGCGGTGGTATCCAGCGAAGAGTTCATCGGCACCCTGGCCCGATAGCATGACCTTGATCCCATCTTCACGGGCCATCTCCGCGGCTAGGTATGCTGGCATTGCCACCCCTAATTTCATTAGGTTGAACTCTTCTATAGCATTTAATACGCGGGAGAGGTAATCTCTTACATCCTCCATGGTTACCTTGCGTAAGTGGATGGGCAGACCCATATCCTCCGCACTTTTACGTGCAAATTTGAAATCAGCCGAATCTTCCCGGCCCACAGTGTACAGGATGGTTTCTACTCCCATCTCACGGGAGAGATGGGCCAGTATGGTGCTGTCTATCCCACCAGAAAACATAACACCTACGCGGGATAGGCCTCTGAGCCTTTTTTTCACCGAATCTATCAGTTTAGTTTCTAACTGGTTTTTTAGGTAGGGTTTAATGACTGTTTTATCCTTTAAATAGGGTTTAACATCAATTTTCCCCCTTAAATCCTGGTTAAATTTGGTGTTGAATCTTTCTGCTATGGTTTTGAAGTTCTCTTTTAGTTCCTCCATCTCCCAGTTGTAGAGCATGTATCCTGGTTTTAGGGTTTTCACTTCCCGTATACCTATCTTCCACACTGCTTTCCTCTCGGAGGCAAAGGCCTGTAGTTTTTGATCTACTCCATAATAGTTTTGATCCATCCCATAATAGACTGGCTTTACACCTACCGGGTCCCTTATCACCGCCAGATCTACACCGTCATAGACTGCGAATGCATAGTCGCCGTCCAGGTATTTTATGATTTCTTTTAGAGCTTCTCGAAGTGATCCTGTGTAGAATTTCTTGATTAGAGCGAGTATTACTTCGCAGTCTGAGTCTGAGTTGGTTTGGAGGTGGAATTCTCTTTTAAGTTCTCTGAAATTGTATATCTCCCCATTGCAAACTAGAACTAATTTACCATCTGCCAGGGGTTGTACCACTTCTCTACCCATTATGGATAGTAGGTTATGTCCCATTGCAAAGTTCCCTCGTGGGATCTCCATCTCGTCCAGCGCTCCATATGAAAGTTTATCAGCTGCAAAAACACCGCTTCCATCCTTTCCGCGATGTTTCAAAGTTTCTAACATTTCACGTAATTGGTTAGATATTTCTTCTCCCTGTATTCCGGCAATAGCACACATGGTAATCAGTTTATATCCACTTTAAAAATAGAACTGGTATTTATATTATTAAAAGTAGGCATTAAAAAGTTCTTCTAAAGATTTGAAAATTCGTAGTAGATGAAAAAAAATAAAAAAATATGGGAAATTTCATCCCAGATTTTTTACAGCCATTTCGATGTCCGAGGCTTTAACTGTTTTTCTGCCAGCGTGTTTTGCAAATTTAACTGCTTGTATGGATACATCTTCTGCCCATGCTTCCAATACTTTGTCTAATTCTTCTTCAGCATCCATACTGACTCTCTGTGCACCTGCATTTTTTATTAGTCTCCCAACTGGAGCTTTTGGTAATTCACCCATACTAATCACCTAGTATAATATTAATACTATCTCTTATTTAAATACGCTGATTTTTATCAGTTTATTTATAAAATTAACAAGGAGTTGTATGTAAATTTCATGGTTCATAATGAAATAATTATGATATCCAGATTTACATTTAATTTAAGTTGTAATTTTAAAATTAGATTAACCATCATAACTGGATGAAAATACCATTTAAGATAAAGGTAAATTTAGAGTCTAATTAAGAATAAAAGCCAATTATACGGTATTTGCATGTGATCCCATGCAGGCGTTACAGTTAATTGGTATATTATCTTTATCTTTATGTAACTGGCAGACTACCTCTTCTGCCTTGACTCTCTTACATATCTGACACATTTTAGGTATGATATCTATCTGGCCGACCCTTCCCTCAACCAGTTCTTGGGCGAAGTCTTTGATCATGGCCTGAATTTCGGGTTCGAATTTAATACCGTGGCCTCTCTTATCACTGATATATTGAGAGACGGCTGGCTGGGTTATGTCCAGTACTTCTGATATTTCCTTCTGTTTCATGCCCAGGTTTAAGAGTTCTTTGGCCAGTTCTGATCTGATACTGGGAATCACATACCATACAATTATTTCACAAGGTGGTCGCACTTTATATCACTCTCATCTTTATTTTTAATTCCCTTCTTTTTTTGATTATTTAAATTATGTATGTATAAGCTTTATTTGAACTATTAAATATATAATATTTAATTAAGTTTTATATCCCGGCCCCTTCAGCGAATATCTCTTCAATCTCAGTCTTCCTGGTCTTAATACCATTCATCTTGAGTATGTCCGCGGATATACCCAGTTCTCTTATCTGTTTTTCCATTTCATCCTGTCGCTCCAGTATCAACCTTATGGCTTCTGCCACGGGATCTGGAAGTTTACCATGGTCTAAATCAATGGCGCATTTACGCTGCTCCTGCACCACCCTTCCTGGTATCCCTACCACGGTGGATCCATCGGGGACGGATTTTAATACCACTGAGCCGGCTCCTACCTTGCAGCAGTTCCCTATTTTGATGTTACCGATTATTTTCGCTCCGGAGCCTATGACCACTCCACTTCCTATGGTGGGGTGTCTTTTTACTTTCTCTAGACTGGTACCGCCCAGAACCACGCCCTGATATATCAGTACGTCGTCTCCTATCTCTGCGGTTTCACCGACTACCACTCCCATTCCATGGTCGATGAACACTCTTCTACCGATGGTTGCACCGGGGTGGATTTCAATTCCGGTGAACAATCGCCCCAAGGCTGAAAAGAATCGGCCTGTAAAGTGGTGGTTGCGGGTCCAGAACCAGTGGGCTAGTCTATGATACCAGATGGCATGTAATCCAGGGTAAAGGAAGAATACCTCTAAGGAACTTCTCGCTGCAGGGTCTCTGGCATGAACAGTCTGCATATCCTCTTTTATCCTTTCAAACATGTTTAAATTCTCCTTTGAATTTAAATTTATTTCATTTTTTGTAAAAATATGATATGTACATTTTGATATATAACAATTGTTTTATCTGTCATCCCGTGTTAGAATATCTGCTTTTATATGGACGGGTTGTTTCTGAGATGTTTTGTTTCTCTTTCGGTTAAAATAAAATAAAATTTAATGCATCTTGTTGTGCATTAAATCCCATTCCATTTGGTTTATATCTGTGGTATGGTATCTGGATAGGCCTTGTAGATCTCTTCAAACACCCAGTCCACACTTAAGTATCTTTCTCCTGTATCTGGGAGTATGGCCACTATGAGTTTACCCTCATTTTCTGGTCTTTTACCCAGTTGAAGCGCGGCGTAAGTTGCTGCTCCTGAGGATATACCGGCCAGTATCCCCTCTTCCCTGGCAAGCCTTAGTAATGTGGCACCGGCATCTTCATCTGCTACCGGGAAGATTTCATCGATTAGATCTGGCCTGTAAATGTCTGGGACAAATCCGGCACCGATACCCTGTATTTTGTGGGGTCCTTTCTCTTTTCCAGCCAGTACCTGTGAGGTTTTAGGTTCTACGGCAACTGCCTTAAACTCTGGTTTTTTCGCTTTTATTGCTTCAGCAACACCGGTAACTGTTCCACCGGTACCCACACCAGATACGAAGATATCAATCTCCCCATCAGTGTCTCTCCAGAGCTCTTCTGCAGTGGTTTCCCTGTGTATCTTGGGGTTTGCCGGGTTCTGAAACTGCTGTGGCTGTACAGCATTTGGCGTTGATTCTACAAGCTCCTGTGCCTTTGCTATTGCACCAGGCATACCATTTGCACCAGGTGTAAGAACTATCTCAGCCCCTAAAGTCGCCAGTAACTTTCTCCTTTCTAGGGACATGGTGTCAGGCATGGTTAGTATTAACTGGTATCCTTTGGCTGCGGCCACGAATGCCAGGGCAATTCCAGTGTTTCCACTGGTGGGTTCGATTATAACGGAGTCTTCTTTTAAAGCTCCGGCTTCTTCTGCAGCTTCAACCATGGATACTCCAATCCTGTCCTTTACGCTTCCTAAAGGATTGAAAGATTCTAACTTTGCCACAACCTCTGCATTTATTCCTTCTGTTATTTTGTTAAGTCTTACCAGAGGAGTGTTTCCTATCAGTTCTGTGGAATCATTGGCAATTCCCCTTTTCAATTCTGGTATTTTCACCATATTTTCTCACCTTATATTCTATTAACCCACTACTATTTATAACTATAGTTATATAACGATTGTTATATCTTATCTTTTATAAAAATTTCGATCGAAAAAGTGGATTATTACCCCCTGAAAACATATTTTAAACCAAAATAACTTCAATTATAAGAATATCCTATCCATTATAATTCCTCAGCTCATAGTAACTGTAAGGTGCGGTTTTCAGATTTAAACCATTATCGTTATAGAGTTCCTGAAGTTGTTCTGCATTGAAAAGTTCGTAGGATGCGTAGGGACTGTTATAGTAAGGGAACAGCATTCCAGAAAGGAGATAATAGTAAGCAGCCAGTCTTCCGTGCTTAAGCCAGACCATCTGATAGTACAGGGGAACTCCGTCCCCCAACATTATATTCGGGTTTCCTCCCCGGGCAGTTCCGTGGTAAACCACTACTATCTTACCTTCCTGTCCGTGCTGGGCAGCTACCTTATCCAGGTAGTCTAATGCATCAGTTAAATTGTAGAAGACATGTCCATTGGACACGTACCTGAATCTGTCATCAGGGACTCCAAAGAGGACCATGGTGAATGCGCTGTTCATGAGCCAGTCCATGGAATTATTTAACTTGTAGTCTGTGGCACCATCCTGAAATCCCAGTTCCAGCACCAGGACATCACCCTCCAGGTAGTTGGGATAGCTCTGCCCACCGGTGTGACCGGCAAAATGGAGAAGTAAAACTGTGTTCGAGCCTCTTTCCTTCGCATACTCTGCAGCGAGTCTCGAATGAGGGCTTCCCTCGTATATATCTGGGTTTGATATTTTAACGAAGCTGAGCCTGCCTAAAAATTCATATTTATCATCAGAAGCGGCGCTGCTTACATATATATAGGATGATACCACTATCAAAGCCAGAAAAATAGCGATTACTGGCCATTTCCATTTCATACCCACTTCACTCCTGGTTTGATGTAAGGTTTCCACATAAATATCTGTTTGAATGTTATATTATTTCATTGCATTTATTTTTTTTATACTGCAAATTTGTGGTTATTGTTATACTTATTTTACCCATATTTCGAGCTTCAAACACCAATCATCTTTTAAGCAGGAGGAGTACTTGCACTGAACACTGTAAGATTTAAATCAATCCATTGTATAACTATCGTTATACACTCTTAATGATTGGCCGAAAGGATCAAATAGCTAATCAAACCGGCGCAGGGAACTGGATAATGTACCTGGTGCAGTTGGCTTTGCCAAGGCCGTTGAACTGGTAACACCCGCTGAAAACAGGGAGCTTCAAAAATTACGGGACCACCTGATGGAGCGGCTTTTAAAGGAAGTGCCCAGAACCATCTTGAACGGCCATCCAGAGAAAAGGTTACCCCAAAACGTTAACATAACCTTTGAACTGGTGGAAGGTGAGTCCATAACCCTCCATCTGGATATGAGGGGCTTTGCAGTGAGTACCGGATCTGCCTGTTTCAGCCGTACCCTGAAAGCAAGCCATGTTATTCTAGGAATCGGCAGAGGACATGAGAGAGCCCATGGCTCAGTGCGTTTCACTTTCAGCCGATATAACACCCTGGAGGATGCAGATAACGTGGCGGATGCCATGGTGGAAGTGGTGGAAAACTTGAGGAGAATAAGTGCTTTGAGCCAGTAAATAGATGATAACATTTATTTTATAATCTCTGCCTCGATCCTATCCACGATTTCCATTATTCTCACTGAAATTTCTGATTCCGGGTCTTTAGTTACGATGGGTGTTCCCATGTCTGAGGCTTCCGCTGCTTCGGCAGTTAATGGTAGTTTCCCCAGGAAAGGCACCCCTAACCTTTTCGCTACCTCTTCTCCGTTGCCCTTACCGAATATATCTATTTCTTTTTTACATTCTGGACATATAAATCCGGACATATTTTCGATGAGTCCGATTACCTTAATTTTCAGGTCTTTTACCATGTTTATGCTCCTTACCACGTCTTCCTGGACCACTGATTGGGGAGTGGTTACCAGGATGACACCGTCCAGGGGTATGTTCTGAAGGACGGTTAAGGGTTCATCTCCAGTGCCTGGTGGATCATCTATGATTAGCACGTCCAGATCACCCCAGATAACGTCTGCCAGGAACTGTTTCAATACGCCGGTTTTTGCAGGGCCTCTCCAGATAAGGGGAATATCCTGGGAGTGTAGGAAAAATCCGACAGACATGACTTTCAGGCCATCTTCTGTTTGGACGGGTACTATCCCTTCTGGTCTGGACTTTAAAGCGGTCCCTTCCAGGTTCAGCATCTTGGGTACGTTGGGGCCGTGTAGATCAGCGTCCATGATACCTGTTTTATATCCCTTCTTTGCAAAGGCAGCGGCTAGGTTAACCGCGACTGTGGATTTACCAACACCACCTTTCCCGCTCATTACGGCGATTTTATGTTTGATCTTGCTCATATTCTTGATTATGTCGATTTCCTGCTGCATCATGGCCTTTTTATGTTCTTCCTCTTTAGATTCCATTTATTTATCTCTCCACCTTTTTTTTATAATCCTACTTTCTTACTGCGTCTTTCCATAACCGTGACATCCCGCCACTGTTCATCCATTTTACCCAGTCTTTCATGGGTTCCCACGGTCCTGAAAGCGTGTTTTCTATGTAAAGCAATGCTTTCCCCATTTTCTGGAAATATCCTTGCCTGTAAGGTCCAGATACTTTTTTCCTCTGATAGTTCAATTAATTTCTCAAGCAGTATATCTCCTACCCCCTTTCTCCTATATTTTTTGGTTACATATACGCTATCTTCGACCACTCCACTGTACACTTCCCTTTCAGAGTATACGGCTAGAGATCCCCATCCTCTAATATCACCACTCTTAATAGCCACGATACTACATCCTGGCACCTGTTTCTGGATCCATTCATCCCATGGGGGTATGGTGACCTCGAAGTTGGCATTTCCTGAATCTGTTCCTTCATCGTATATCTTTGACACCTGATTCCGGTCATCGGGCTTCATTTTTCTAATTTCTACCTTCATTTTAATCCTGATGATTTTAACTTAAGCTTCATTAATCCTGATTCTAAATTTCTACTTCATATTAATCCTGGTTTAGATTTAATCTGGCTATCACGGTACAAGGGGCGCTGTCTATTCCCTTAATTTGCCAGGGAACCACCATCACCCATTTTAATTCTTCAGTTTTTATGTTGCCCAGTTTCATATCCTCGATTAAAAGTAAGGGTTCTCCTAGCTTTTCATTTTCTTTGAAAGCGTTTACATGAGCCTGTCTGCCGGGTTCTGGGTTCTGGTAACTGGATATGGATACTGTATCTATTCCCAGGCACCGTATCCCTGGGTAATTCTCTCTTATCCATCTCACGGTTTCCGGTGAAATACCCGGGTTTTCCGTAAGATATTTCTCTGGATGCTTATCGCGATGTACTTCAAATCCAGTTCGGAAGAATAAACAGTCCACATCGCTAAGATTTACCTCACGAACATCCTGTAGATTGATTGTTTCATTTGGACCTTTGATCACGTCCAGAATTATTGGTTTATTGAAGACTAGTTCATCAGGCCGGTACTGGGAGATGGTTTTACCACCGTCTATGAAATGGCCCGGGGCATCGATGTGTGTTCCGGAATGATTTTCAGCCGTTATTATAAAACTGTTGTATCCGTCTCCCCTGGGAATCTGGGAATTGTGGATAATTTCAGGCTTCTTTAAATTCATGTGAACTGGAGAATTTTCTTCAAGCAGGTGGGAAAGTGTTGTATATTGCATATCATTCACTGGGTGACTGAATTTTAAATCTAAAATTTTTTTGGTGATTTTAATGTTTATTCTACCTTTAATTATGGTTTTCAACCAATAAATAGCTTATTTTATTCAGAGCTCTTCATCGGCAAAAAATTGGTGGTAAGGGAAAATATTATATAGGAATATAACAATTGTTATATTAGGGGTTGATTATAACAGTAGTTATAAAATAGCGGTGGTTAATTCATCCCCTCCTTCCATGTTGTCACCAACACCCAGAATAAAATGAATAAAATTCTGGATTAAAACATCAAAGGAAGGAAAAATCAACTCCATAGGAGTGTTGGAGATGTGTAGATAAATAAACTAGTCCATAAAATCCGTGGTAATGTTCAATTAAGGCCTTATAATGAACCATAAAACCTATCACCATCTTTTAAGGCCTTGATGAACAATAAAATGACCGGATAATAAAAGGAATCCTTCGAGATATTATCAACGTCATATTTTCTAACCCAAAAGAAAACAGGAATAGATCATCCTCTGCCACATGTATCACTTCTGTAAACCAGTTAGAACCCCACATTTGTTATGTTTTAGACCTCCATAAAACATAATACAACTCTGCCCATGAAAATATAGTCAACTCTGCCATAAATATACTTCCAATAACCAAAGATCGGCTTCATCTCCGGTTAGGAAGTATGTTAAGGTTCAAAGAAGCTTTTTTTAATTAATGTTAAAATTCATTTTAAGTGGATGATAATTGAATTTCGTTCCATTTATTCCTTATTGACACCCTTTTTCATGGAAGCAAGTTCTTTTAATGCTTCATCTATAAATGTAGGGGCCATATAAGGTTCTATTCCATTATCAACCAATATATCGACTGCAGCAGGACCGATCTGGCTGGCTAAAACTGCATCACAGTCAGAGATTAATTTCACACTACGGGTCATGGCATCTTCGGTGTGTCCTTCCACATCACAGGCCGGAGTATTCTTCCGTAACTCCAGGAACTTATATTCACCCTCATCATCAATCTCAAATATCATAAACTGCTGGGCCCAGCCAAAATGTTGATTTATGAATTTACCGTCACTACTTGCTACAGCCACCTTATAAGACATGATGTATCCCTCTTTTTTACCAGTTCTTTATAAATCTGAAAGCTCCTTCAATGCATCCTCTATAAACATTGGCAGGGATAGAGGCTTAGTTCCCTGGGCCATTAATTTTTTGTAGCTCCTGGCCCGATCTGGGTTACCAGCAGGAATTTACAATCTGAAAGCATGTCCAGACTTCTTTTCTTTAAATCATCACTCCCCCCGCAGCGAGGAGGGGTTTCACGGAGCTCTGAAAACTCATACTCTCCGTTTTCGTTAAATTCGGATATCAAAAAGTTCTGTGCCTTTCCGAAGTGCTGGTTTACATATTTACCATCACTACTTGCTACAGCCACTTTAAACGCCATTGTTATTTTCGCTTAAATTTTTGATATCACGTTAATATTTTGATAACCCTTAAGATATACTAAAATTATTCAACCATCTATAAATTATTTACAGCCTGCTCAATTCTTTTTAGTGCTTCCTTCAGGATGGGACGGGGACAGGCTATGTTCATCCTCATAAAGCCGTTTCCTGCTTCTCCAAATATAAATCCATCCTCCAATGCTACCTTGGCTTCATCGAGCATGAATTTTCCTAAATCCAGTGGATCCATTCCTAATCCCCTGAAATCGATCCATATCAGGTAGGATCCCTGGGGCTCTATAACCTTTACTCCTGGAATGTTCGCCTCGGTGTACTCCTTTAGTAAGTCCAGATTTCCCTGCAGGTAATCCAAGACCTGGTCAAGCCATTCATCCCCATGGCGATAAGAGGCTTCCAGGGCTGTGAAACCGAATAAATTTGGTTCAGACACGATGCCAGATGCTATTTCTTTGAAACCCTCCCGGAGTTTTTTGTTGGGTATTATGATGGAGCTGACTGCAAGTCCCGGTAGATTAAAAGTTTTACTGGGGGACATGCAGGTTATTGAGTTCTGTTCAAACTCCTCTGATATAGTAGCAAAAGGTGTGTGTTTATACCCCTTAAATAGTAGTTCACAGTGTATTTCATCAGAAATAACTGGAATCCCATTGTCCAGGGCTATCTCTCCTACTCTGGTTATCTCGTCCACATTCCACAGGCGTCCCACCGGGTTATGTGGGTTGCAAAATAGGATGGTTTTTATACGTTGTGGGCGGCGCAGGCGTCCGGTTTGGGGTAGGAATTTATCTTCCAGATCCTCAAAGTCCTGATAGTAACGGCCATCCACAAGTTTGATATTGTTGTTAACTATTTGACATCCACTTCCTTTTACTGCCGGGAAAAAGGGATGGTAAGCTGGTTCCTGAATTATAACCCCATCTCCAGGATGAGTTAAACTTCGGATGGCGGTGTGCAGGGCAGGGATCACTCCAGGGGTAAAAACCACCCATTCCCCTTCAATTTCCCAGTTGAATTTTCTTTTCATACGCTCCACTACAGAGTCCACAACACTGGGGCCGGGATGGGTGTAGCCGTAAAAAGGATGTTCGGCACGTTCTTTTAAAGCATCCACCACCGGTTGGGCGGCGGGGAAATCCATATCAGCCACCCACATGGGTATGATATCTTCATGTCCGAATATATGTGGAGCTAAGTCCCATTTGTAGCAGTCCGTCTTTTTCCTGTCGTATACACAGTCAAAATCATATTTCACAATATAATCTCCATTAATTCTCTATAACTATTTAATTTATGTAAAAAAAGGATATTTAGGGTCCTAAATACTTGAATTTAATCTCATTTAGCTGTCTGCCTTTCCGGGTCCAGAACCGGAAGATTGATGAGGTTACTGGGTGCTTCTCCATTGAAGACCTTTTTTATCTCTTCAGCGACTATTATAGCCGCGTTCTGTTGCGCTCCCCTGGTGGATGCGCCGATATGTGGTGTGGCAACCACGTTATCCAGATCTAAAATGGGGTTGCCTGTTGGGAGTTCATTTTCATACACATCCATACCAGCTCCAGCTATTTCTGGTTAGTGATGTCAGTTTGAACACTTACTTCTGCAAATTCTTCAAGTATACTTATTCCCTTCTCTTCTATTTTATCAGCGAAGTACCTTCATGTTTATCTTCCTCTGAAATCATCCCTTTATTATGATCAAATTTTTTTTATCAACAGAATTTTTGATAACCATAGAAATGTAACGATAGTAACTTATTTACTAAAAGTTATTTAAACTTAACGATCGTTATGAAAGTTGGAGTTTGAAAAATAGTTATAAATGGTAAGTCACTGCAAAATATGTGTTAAAAAAATTAAAAAATTAGAAAACCCTATTTCCGGCATCAGGACCTGGTTGTACTGAGTAGATCTCCTCCACCTTAAATACGATGGCCGCTTTAGGGGAGAGTTTACTCATAACACTGGTTGCCCAGTCAACTGCTTCATCAAAGAGTTCACCAGAAGTATGGATCTTAACAGTCCCCTTAAACTGGTAGGGACATTTCGAAGCATCTCTAATTACCAGTGCGGCTCTGGGGTTTTTCTCCAGGTTGTTACGGGTCTTTTTCATGAAATTATCCACCAAGAGGATTGTTTCATCATCTAAGGGCCTTGCAAATCCAATGGGGACCACATTAGGCATATCATCTGAACAGGTGGATAAAAACACCACATTATCCTTTTCAACTGCATCCATCATATCTTCATTCATAGCCATAAAAAAACACCACTTATTTTATAACAATCGTTAACCTATATATGTTATGGTTGACGACTATATT
>WOYJ01000087.1 GCA_011620845.1 Methanobacteriaceae archaeon | reverse complement strand
ATCGGGCCGAATTAATGTTAAATATCCCATATCCTGATCCAAATAATCAAATACCGGAAATACCATCCAATATGCCGGACAATGGCATGGCCACACTACCACCCATTCCTAATATCGAAGACCTGATGGATCTGGATATCTACCAACCCGGAACCAATCCCGAGCCCCCGAATAATCCACCAGAACCCGATACCCCAGAACCTACTCCCCCAGGATCAAACCCACCAGAACCCAATCCACCAAGTCCACCAGATGAACCAGGACCAAACCCACCGAATCCAAATCAATTCACCCCGAATACACAACTACAACGTGACATAGCTGGAGTAAGACAAGCAGTTCAAAGTCAAAGCTTTAAAGATGAAATGAACCGATCACTCATACCTGATTGGAATTTAACCACAGATAATCCTGATGATAAAATAGAAAATGGTGAAATACCTAGTTGGGTTTATGTGGCACTAGCCAGTGCAATTTTAATAGCAGCAATATCAATTAAAAAACCAGAATGGGGAACAGCCATATTAAACGGTTTAAGAACAATATGGAATGTAATGAAATATTTAGGTGGTTCAACAAGGTTATTTGTTAACAGAGTTTTGAAACCTGCAGTACAAAACATGTTGCGTATTGAAGGCCCAGAAGATGCTTTCAAATCATTTTCTGCTATATTGGATGGTTTAAATCCTAATATTGGTTCGACTGTTCTTAAAGAGGTTTTGAAGCAGGTAATAACCAAATTATTCCCTAATTCTGCCCCATTAATAGATACCTCAATAAATATTATTTTTAGTGGAATCAGTCTAGCGGAACTTATAAATGACCCTCTGGGAAAAATTGAAAACATAATTAATATTCTTAATCCATATCACGCTGATAAGCAAGATGACTATGAAAGTCTAATAGATCCAAGGCCATTTAGTTAAACAATCTTTCATCAATTTCATGAGGCAACATATCATGTCTATTTTTGACCCACCAGAAATACAATTTGCAAGAAAACTAGACAAAAACTTGAAAGAATTAGAAAATTTAAATATAGAAGGCTTAGATGAAGTCATCTTTGAAATAAGAAATCTTAAAAGTAATAATGAATATTATAAAAGGATAGCCAATGCATCTAAGATTAAAAAGAAATATGCTTCTGGAGCAAAATTCACTAGAGATGAAGCGAAAAATATAAATAATTTAATGCTTGGTTTTAAGATATTAGGTGGCCGTCACGGGTTGTATTTGCCACCTTATACTGATTTAATCAAATTTAGTCATTATGAAGCTCTTTATGTATTTCTTGAAGTCATTTATTATGTGAATTTAGACAGACAAATTGAGTATGAAGATGCAATGAATATATATTTTAGTGGATTATCTGAACGCATAACATTTGCCTTGGATAAGTTTGATGAAGTAGAAGAAACTCCAAAAATCACAGAAGAATTTTTTTTGAAACTTAGAGAACTAAAATGGCAAGATAAAGACAGCGCAGATATATATAATAAATTAAAATGGATTATGGGATATGCCGGAGAAGTTATATTTGGCTCTGGCTTTTCTGGAGGAACTCCTGGCGATTTTATTGTTACAGAAGAATTTTTTATATTATTCCTTGCAGGCTGTAGTACAATTAATAACAATAGAAATGAAATTAATCAATTTGACATTGTTCGTGCTTACAAAACATATTTTAAACTATTAAAAACAGACATCACTGTCTACAAGGCTGATCCAGATCTTGCTCATGAATCTGGATTCTCACTAAACAAAACAATCAATAAAGGTTACCTAGTCTGTAAAAGATGTGCTGGATACTACCAACTACAACCCGGCGAGTCTCCAGATGACTTTTCAGACACTTGTGAATGTGGTGGTCGATTGGAGTATAAGGAAAATTTATAAAAACAAATAAGAGCAATTTAGAATTCTAAACAAAAATAATCATGAAAACCTGATGGACCTAGATATCTACCAACCCGAAACCAATCCCGAACCCCCAAATAATCCGCCAAACCCACCAAAACCCGACCTGCCAAATCCAAATCCACCAAATCCCGGGCCAAAACCAAAACCTAGCCCTGGAACAATCGGAGGCAACGATCAACTCTACCGAGACCAAATGTACATCCGAGATACATTAAGCTACGTCCCCACCACCGACCCAGAAACTAACACCACCACAACTCCACCAGAAATGCCGGAATGGACATTAGATACAGATTTAATTTCTAATCTATTAACCCCGATAGCAATAGCAGGTGGACTAGCGTTAGCGTTCTTTGGTGAAGGAAAAAAGTTTACTAATCCAGCTCAAAATTTCATTGGTGAGTTGGCAAAAATGTCTAAGTATGGTCCAAAAGATGTAGCACTTTTCATTCTTAGTTATGCGTTATTTTTTGTGGACCCTGGACTTGGATCTTATGTTATGTTAATTTATCAAAGCCTAGCCTTTTCAGCATTCATTTTTGGTATTGCAGAAATTGTAGTAAAATCCACTCAAAATGAGTTTTTCTTGATTCTTTCAAGTATCATGCTGCTTGTTTCTTTGGCAATTATTATTAGGGATCTAATTGAACATAAGTTACATGGCCCTGTAGGGGATTGGTTGGAAGATATGCTTCAAAATCTAATTAATAGATTTGGCAGAAAGTAGGTGATTATCGATGGTTTCGTTTGGAAAACTGTCATCCTCATCTGATCATGGTAAATTAAGAAAATATGCAATGGAGTTTCAAAAGGTTTACGGATCTCATCTGGACTGGATTTTTAGTGATTTAGATCATATTGAGACTTTAGGTTATAGTTTTGATTTGATTAAAGTTTCAAAATATATTAACCCTTATTTTGACGATCAGACGGTTTTAGGGAGGGAATTGGGTGGTTTATTTGGTTATGATTCTGCTGTTATTTGGGGGGAGGATGCTAAGCCCATAAAGGAATATAAAAATAAGATAAAGCTTAGGAAACTGGCTTATAACAACCTAATTAAATCTAGTTCTCTAGGAGTAGTAGATAGGCTTTTAAATCAGATTTCTACCGGATTTAACGCTTCTTTTGTTGAATATAGGGAGTTTCAAAGCCTCTATTTCTTTTTGGAGAGGCTCTACTTTTTGAAGGTGGGGCATCGACTTGGCTTTCGGGATCTTACAAATGTTTATTTTGGTGGTTTGGATGAACTTTTAACTTTTTATCCCCAAGATTTTGATAAAGTAGAAGATCTGCCAGTTTATGACTCTAGTTTTTTCATACAACTCAATAAACTAAAATATCCAAATGACGAGACTGCAGATTTCTTTTATAAATCACGAAAAATTATCAATACTGCGCTGAAAATGAATTATAAAGATTTTAACACTTCTACATTCATTGACGCTGAGGAGAATCTAATTGTTTATCTATCTGGCTCAAGTGCCGTAATAAATAACAGACCTCGAGTAATTGTTGAAGATGTTATCGCTGCTTATAAAACCTATTACAAACTTCTTAAAACAGACGTGACAAAATATAAAGCAAATCCAAAGACACTTATAGATCTCGGAATCGAATTACCCTGCGAAAACACTCAACATGGTTATCTTGTTTGTAAAAAGTGTGGTGGATACTACAAGCTACAACCTGGAGAGTCTGCAGAGGATTTCACCAGTGTATGTAAGTGTGGAGGTGAATTAGAGTATAAAGAGAATTTATAAAAACAATTGGAACTCTAAACCAAAAATATTAAACAGTGAAAGTCTGGTTAACATTGAAACAGCAAGCGGTTCAGAATATGACCCTAATCCTGCTAACAACAGGGCTACGCTCACTTTGAACATTCCTTATATTAATCCAGAAAACCAGAT
>WOYJ01000010.1 GCA_011620845.1 Methanobacteriaceae archaeon | reverse complement strand
GCTGAGGAATCTAAATGGTTAAGTTTTATCCCTTTTTTAAATGAGCATTCAGTACTTTTTTAAATATTTATTGGTAATTTTCCTATTTTCAATGATTTTGTCTCCATGGGTACAGTAAACTTTATATGTTGGCTCATACTTACACTAAGTAAGTTATTAATAACTATATGTCTGGTGATCTTAGAACTTAAATGAATGGTGGAGAGATTTTATGGGAAAAAAGGCGCTCTGTGTGGGTATAAACAACTTCAAAAACTATCCTGGCAGTTCACTGAATGGTTGTATAAATGATGCATACGATATGGAAGATGTACTGGTGCAGTACATGGGCTTTGAAGAAAAAGAAGTGGTAAAACTCGTTGATAAAGAGGCGACCAAGTCGAACATAATGAAAAACCTCCAAGAAATGGTTGGAGGAGCTATGTCAGGTGAATATGATAGGCTGGTATTTAGTATGTCCAGTCACGGTACCCAGATGCCGGATACCAGTGGTGATGAGCCGGATGATTTTGATGAAGCCTTCTGTCCCTACGATCTGGATGCTCTAAGAGATGAATGGGATCCGGATCGGATAATAGTGGATGATGAATTCCATGACCTTTTCACCCAGCTACCGGAAGATGTGGCACTGGAGGTCTATCTGGATACCTGCCACAGTGGGACCGGTCTGCGAGCGATGAAACCCCTCAAAGACCGAGAGCCAAGATATATACCACCGCCTTCCGGAGAAGTCTTCCAGAAGGTTGGGGGTCGGGAATTTAGGCACCCTCCCCTTTTAAACAACCACATATTATGGGCGGCCTGTCGGTCGGACCAGACCAGTGCTGATGCCTTTATCAGTGGAGAGTGGCATGGGGCATTCACCTACTACTTCTGCAGGGAGATAAAAATCAGTGAAAACAGATTATCAAGGGATGAAGTTTTAAAAAATGTTGCTCGTGAGCTGGAAACCAATGGGTACAGTCAGATACCACAGCTGGAGTGTGATGCCACCACCAGAGAAAAGAAAATTGGGTAAGTTTCACGTTCATTCGATTTAAAAATAATCCTAACGTTTACGTTTCCCAATGATAAATTCATCCACCATATCCCGTGCTTCATCATCAGGGAACTGTTTTGGTGGGTGTTTCATGGTAAAAGCAGATATTGAGGTGAGTTGTCCCCCGATATTCCTCTCCAGAGCCAATTTACAGCATCTAATAGCGTCTATAACGCATCCTGCCGAGTTAGGGGAGTCCTCTACAGAGAGGCGTAATTCGATGTTCATGGGCACGTCACCGAAGGTTTTACCCTCCATGCGCAGGAAACATAGTTTGTTATCCTTCTGCCAGGGAACGTAGTCGCTGGGACCGATGTGTATGTTTTCCGGTTCCATCCTCTCGGCCAGTACCGACTGGACTGCCTCTGTTTTTGATTCCTTTTTAGAGTCCAACCTGCTACGGTTGAGCATGTTTAAAAAGTCGGTGTTACCACCGGTGTTGAGCTGGTAGGTTCTCTCCAGTTTAACTCCCCGGTCTTTGAAGAGGTTGGCCAGTGTTCTATGGGTTATAGTTGCACCGATCTGGGCTTTTATATCATCACCCACTATTGGCAGGTTTTTTTCCTCAAATCTGGCCGCCCAAGTCGGGTTGCTTACGATGAAGACAGGTATGTTGTTTATCAAGGCCAGCCCTGCTTCCAGGGCGCACTCTGCATAGAAGCGTGTGGCTTCTTCTGAACCTACAGGAAGGTAGTTCAGGAGGATCTCGGCTCCACTGCCCTTTAAAATTTTAACGATTTCTTCCTTATCATTTTCTGGCTTATCTGATATAATGAAAGTGTTGTTTTTGTTATACTCAGCCATGTGTGGGGCTACGCCGTCTAAGACTTTGCCCATGGATACTTTCACTCCCAGTTCAGGTATTTCTTCCTGGAAGATGATGGTGCAGTTTGGCCTGGTGAATATGGCTTCACTTAAATCCAGACCTACTTTGCGCTGGTCTATATCTATTGCTGCTACCACTTCTATATCAGATGGTTTGTATCCGCCGATATCCCAGTGCATAAGACCTATGGCGTCCTCTGCTTTCCTATCTTTGTAATAGTAAATTCCCTGTAAGAGTGAGCTTGCACAATTACCAATACCAATTATTGCTATTTTGATTTTCTCCAATTATAACACCCTTTACGCGTCATCGAGTTAATTGTGCCAGTTATAGTTTATGAAAATAAACAGTGTAAGGCATATATTAAAGTTGGTAAGCTAAAAAGTTCTTCTAAAATAATAATTTGCTGATTGTACTATTAAATGTTTCGGTAAATCCTTAAAATCCCCCGAAAATTAGGGGGAATCTGGGTTATATCCTTTATTTACCGGAATAGTGGAAAATTAGCAGGTTTACATTGTATTATCATATTTGGGAGTAGATGGCGATGGCTCCCAGGTAAATAGCTGCGGTTAAACCCACACTCCATATTACTATCCCGATGATAATCCATAAGAGCAATCTATTCCTTTCGGCACTGAATATTATCCCCACACTGGTGCCTAGGGGGGGCTTCGAAGAGGAGGGGTGAGAAGATTCCTAAACCAATCACACCGTATTTATTCCGATATGGTAGGTCCGGCGCCTTTTAACTTCTTCATCCGAGCAGTAGCGCCACTTTAGAAATCTCTTCCTCAAATTTTCACCGGCGAAGGCCACGATAAAAGCGGATATAACCGAACCCAGGGCAGTGGTGACTGCGGTGCTTAAGGGTGATAGTTTTAAAATCAGGCCCAGTGGAATAGCCAGCCATAACTCTGCTATACCAGCGATAAAGACGATTGGTAAGCTGTTAAGGGGGAGGGGTTCATGGTTATCTGGAATTAAAAAATTAAAAGTTATCTGGAATAAATATCGATCCAAAAAATATTATTATCCTTCCCTCTGTTTAAGTTCTCCACCACGCTTACAGTAAAAGTTATGGATAACTCCTATTTTATAAGTAGCTGCAAAGGGGCAGGTGGGACACATACAGCCCTTCTCCGTATTTATACACTTACTTTCTTCTTTAAGGCAGAAGATGTTTTCTCCGGCATCCTTGGCGCACTGGTTAAAAGTGGGACAAATAGGACACACGCAATCTGCCTCCAATTCCCTGATCCTCTTATTTTTATCATCTTCATACATCTCATTTAATTGGTTAATCAGTTTTTCAAATTTATCCACCTTGTATCACCATTTTATAAAGAGTTTTTCGGGGTTAATAAAATTTATTCCTGGTGTTCCACCTCAGAGCCCCTTATACAGTAGGTGGTGTATCGAGCCCCGAAACTGAGCCTCCGGGCGAAGGGACAGGGCGGACACAAACAATCCTTCTTATCTGTTATGCACTTTTCACTCTCCCCAATTATGCAGAACAGTAACTCGCCTTTCCCTTTAGCGCATTCATTGTAGGTGGGGCAGATAGGACAGATGCACTGGGATTTAAAGCGTTCCACTTCCTCCTCTCTTTTTTCTGGAGTCATGTCTTCTAGAGATTGGAGGAATCCATCCACATCATCCATGGATATCACCTCAAAAGCAAATCATCACTATGAATTTATCCAACCTCTCAGCATCCCACATCATCCATGGATATCACCTCAAAAATTAAAAAAAACTTTGTTACAAATATTAAATCACGGAAAATAGGAACTGTCCCAGTACGAGTACTATGGGCCAGATCATGAATTCAGCGTCTGCTAATGTGTAGGATATCATCCGCAACTTTTCATCTTCTAATTTACTTGCTTTATTTAAGTAGTAAATACTGTAGAAGTAGAATAGTACCATTATGGCTGCAAATAGCGGGATTATTCCCAGGCAGATCCCAAGGAAAAGTGGGATGAAGGCCAGGATGTTCAGTATATGCAAGAGCTTCAGGGTCCTTTTTTTACCCAAAATTACAGGCACAGTTTTTAATCTTTCCTTTCGGTCACTTTTAATATCCTTCAGATCAAAGAAGATTGTGTTTGGTAAAAATTTGAGAAAGACGAATAAGAAGAGTAGTATGTAAATTAAATTCAATTGTAAGGAATGGTAGAACACTATAGAAAAAGTCCCGGCCAAGGACCAGGTTAGTGTGGTGTAAATGTTTTTGAAGGCAGGTATCTTTTGTGTGAAATTTTTTAAACCTACCGAGTAAAGAACACCCCCCATTATCAAAATTAAAATGAAGGATATCATGGTCCAATTGGAGAAAAGCACCAGTAGGAGAGATAAGAGTATTGCATAACTTCCCATTAGGTAGGGGAAGATATGCGATTTTTTATGGAAGTAGGTGGCCCTTTCCAGATTACTATCCTTATCTTTATCCATATCCCGGTAATGGTCATAGCTATAAACCATCAATGGTATTATGTAAGTTATGATTAGGAGGGGTAGTGAAATACTGGTTCCCGTCAGTATCGACGACGTGATGATAAATGCAGGACCACTAATGGCTGCGAAGTATCCTCCATAAAGTATCTCATCCTTTAACTTTACAATAATTTCTGGTGATTTTGACAGAATGAATTTTTTGTTGTTTAAATTAGTATTTGGTAACATAACGCTTTACGTTCAATCTCTTAGAGACTAAACCGAATTATATTCTATTACCACTTTAAAATAAATGGTTATGTGAATATTGTCACAAAAAGTTTAAAATTCTGAGTTAGAAAAGTTTAAATTAAAAAATAATTTTAAATTCAGTTCCATTATTGGATTTAACTTCAAGTTCACCATCTAACTGGGCAGTTAAACTGGTAATAAGCTGCATACCTAGCGTATTAGTTTTTTTGGTGTTTAAATCATCTGGAAGACCTACTCCATTATCCTGTATACGCATGATATGCTTATCATTCACTTTTTTAAAATCAATAATTATTTTACCCGGTCTTCCATCAGGAAATGCATGTTTGATGCAGTTGGTGATCAATTCGTTGATTATTAAAAAACAGGGTATGGCTGTATTTATATCTAGGAAAAGATCTTGGGCATTTATATCCATTTTTATTAGGTCCATATCAACTCCGTAAGAGCTATAAATATTTTCTGTTAACTTTTTTAGGTATCCAGCCACATTTACTTCAGCAAAATTTCCAGTTTGATACAAATTTTCATGTACTATGGCCATGGACTTAACTCGATTCTGGCTTTCTTTGAAAACTTCAAGGGCATTTTCATCATCTATATG
The DNA here is from genome assembly GCA_011620845.1 of Methanobacteriaceae archaeon. Taxonomy (GTDB): domain Archaea; phylum Methanobacteriota; class Methanobacteria; order Methanobacteriales; family Methanobacteriaceae; genus Methanobacterium_A. The sequence continues at coordinate 13,831 of WOYJ01000010.1, read as the reverse complement.
CATGGATTGCAGATTCAACAGGCTGGATATTATCTGGAGGTTGTTTTTCACCCGATGATGGATTTCCTTTAAGAGTACATTTTTCTCCTGGATGGAGGCTTGCATCTGGGCTTCGATATTTTTATGGTGAGTAATGTCTCGAGCGGTGATCATAAATGCGGCCGGCTCTTCTTCAGGGTTTCTAATTACTGCGATATTCCATTCACCTATGAAGTGATCTCCATTTTTCTTAACTAATTTGTATTCAAGATTCCTTAAAATATCCTTACTTTGAATTTTTTCCTGGTCTTTCCTGGCGATTTCCTGATATTCCGGAGCTACCAGGTCGAAAATTGAATGTCCAATCAATTCTTTATTTTCGTACCCATACATCTCCAGAGCCTGTTTGGATGTGTAACTTATCTTATTATTCATATCAGTGGTGATGATCGCATCTGGGCCTGTTTTAACCAGGGTGGAGTATAATCTCTCTGATTCTTCTAATGCCCTTTTTATTTCCTTTTCTTTTGTCAGGTCGCTTCCTATGCATACTAAACCTAAAGGTTCATTTTCACTAATTTTAATTAAAGACACAGACATTAAAACTGGTATAACTTTGTTTTCACTGGATTTTATTTCGGTTTCAAAGGTTTTAATTTGCCCTATTTCATCCAGATTTATATTTTGAAATATATCCCATATACCATCTTTTAATCTGAAGATTAAACTAGAAGGTTTACCAATTAAATCCTCCCTTTTATAATTTAACAGGTTAATCGCACTTTGATTTACCAGTACGATCTTTTTCTGGGTGTTTAAAATAATTAGAAAGTTGGACATAGTTGATATTATCTTATCGGCAGCTATAGCTGGGGTTAAGACTGGGAAACGGTATCTCCATATGCCGTGAGCTATAAAGATCAAACCAACTGTAGAACTGATCATCGTTATCTCAGGGACTCGTAGGGATGATAATGGTAAAATTAAGTCGGCGGTCAGGCTAAATATTAAAGGTGCAAGCAGGCCAAGGAAAATATATCTGGTCTGTTTTTTCTCTAATTCTTCCGTTGTATTGAAATAATGTTTTAAAATGAGTAAGGAAGTTAATATGCCACCAATCAAACTCCAAATACTGATTAAAATGAAAAAAAGGAGTACTGAAGGGTCATTTAAATTATAGGTCCATCCCCAATATTGATGAACTGCTGCTGGATTAATTAGCAATCCCACTACTGAAATAATAACTGCCGGTGCATAAATTAAAAGATAAGTTAATTCATGTTTAAGCAATCCTTTTTTACCGGTAAATATTAGGGATATGTGTATTAAAACTGCCGGTACTAAAGGCCATAAAGTGCTTAATTTCAACCAAAATATGGCAGTATCAATTGTTTCCGCTTGGCGATAACCAAATTCAGTGAAGGTTAGAAAGGCTATCAGGATGGCTAACAGGGCTACTAATTTGTTTAAACTATTTTCCGGATTTTTATAATAGATAAAGTTTCCTAAAAAAAAGCATATAATTGCAGCTAGAAGAGATATTAAAACGAATATGTTCATGAAAAATACCTTTCGGAAATTTTTAATGGAATTACTAATATATATTTGGTGTAACCCAAGTATATAGTTATTACTTTTTAAAACCCTCGAATATTAGGCGTTCCTAGTATGAAATATAGTCCACAGGTATGTTAATTAACCTAACATTGGTTATTCTCAAATTTTTAAATATAAATCTTACTTTTAGATATTCAACCCAAAAAGTTATTTTTCCTCATAAAACATATAATATAATTATTAAATTGGTTGAAGTGGAGTATATGGATTACCATTTCCGTTATGAGACTGATAGTTTTGGTGAAATTAGAATACCAGCCGATAAACTATGGGGGGCGCAGACACAGCGCTCACTGGAACAATTCAGCATCGGTGATGATTTAATGCCACCAGAGATGGTTGAAGCTTATTCTGTGATAAAAAAAGCATGTGCCAGGGTTAACTTCCAGGAAGGACTCTTAGATGAAAATCGCCGGGACTTAATTGTCAGAGTATGCGATGAAATACTCGCCGGAGAGCACCAGGACCAGTTCCCCTTGAACGTGTGGATGAGCGGGAGCGGAACACCCTTCAACATGAACATGAACGAAGTTATATCCAACCGGAGCTGTCAACTCACAGGGAATCCCCTGGGGAGTAAGGTACCCGTCCATCCCAACGATCACGCCAACCTGTCCCAGTCTTCCAACGATACTTTTCCCTCGGCCATGCACATATCCGCTGCAAAAACCCTGAAAGAGAAGTTGATACCGTCTTTAACTTCTCTACGCAACTCTTTACAAACTAAATCAGAAGAATGGTCCGATATAATTAAGGTGGGCCGCACCCACCTCCAAGATGCTACACCCTTAACTTTAGGCCAGGAATTTTCTGGTTACACAGGATTACTGGATGATAACCTTAAACGCTTAGAAAACAGCCTGGAGGAAATCTACCACTTAACCATCGGGGGAACCGCTGTAGGGACGGGGATGAACACCCCTCCCGGTTTTGACGGGAAAGTGGTTGGTGAAATTGTAGGATTAACTAGTCTACCGTTTAAAATGATGGATAACAAATTCAAAGCCCAGGGATCACACGACAGTCTGGTCATGCTCAGCGGGACGCTCAAGACACTGGCTACATCCCTCTATAAAATAGTAAACGACATCCGCATCCTATCAGGCGGTCCAAGGTGCGGCTTACACGAACTGGAACTACCAGCTAACGAACCAGGATCCTCCATCATGCCCGGGAAGATAAACCCCACCCAGTGCGAAGCATTGTCCATGGTGGCTCTACAGGTCACAGCCAACGACCTGGCGGTGACACTCGGTGGAGGCGGGGGACACCTGGAGATGAACGCCTACAAACCCCTGATCATCCGCAACATCATGCACTCGTTGAATATATTAACCGACGGGTGCCAGAATTTCAGGAAATACCTGGTAGAGGGAATGAAACCGGATGAAAAACAGATAAACTACTTTTTAGAACGCTCACTCATGCTGGTAACCGTCCTGACCCCGGTTATCGGCTATGATGAAGCAGCCCGGGCAGTAAAACATGCCCTGGATAACGACCTAACCCTTAAAAAGGCTGTTCTGGATCTTAAATGCATCACCGAGGAAGAATATGATAAACTGGTAGATCCAGCGAAGATGACCCGTCCCGGGGGATTGGATTTGAGGAAGGACTGAATTAAATATTTTTACATATTAAAAAAAAGGAAGAACTTAAAAAAACGGATGTACCTGCATGATCCATCAACACGATGTAATCCTAATTGGAGGGGGATTGACTGGACTTAGAGCCGCCCTGCAGATAAAAGAGGCCGGATTAGATGGGGCGGTGATATCCAAGGTCCATCCCTTACGTTCTCATTCTGTAGCAGCCCAGGGAGGAATGAATGCCTCCCTGGGAAACGTGGAAGGAGAGGGCGGTATTAAGGATAGCTGGCAGAACCATGCCTACGATACAGTGAAGGGATCCGATTACCTGGCCGACCAGGACGCCGTGGAACTCATGTGCCGTGAAGCACCACGCACAGTAATCGAATTAGAACATATGGGGATGGTATGGTCCAGACTAGAAAACGGGAAGATAGCTCAGCGCCCCTTCGGAGGGGCGGGATTTCCCAGGACCTGTTATGCGGCGGACCGCACCGGGCACAACGCCCTCCACACCCTCTACGAGAATATGGTTGGCCGGGAAATCCCGGTTTACGAGGAATTCTACCTTACCTCCCTGGTAATAGATGAGGGACGCTGTGTAGGTTGCACGGCACTGGAAATCGTAACTGGAGAGGTCCACGGGTTTCAGGCCCGGGCAGTCCTCCTGGCCACCGGTGGCTTCGGCCGGATATATGACAGATCAACCAACGCACTCATCAACACAGGAGAGGGGACGTCTTTAGCTTTAGAGGCCGGTGCCCAGCTTAAGGACATGGAGTTCGTCCAGTTCCACCCCACCACCCTCTACGGCACCAACATCCTGATAACCGAGGGAGCCCGTGGCGAAGGAGGGATACTTCTAAATAAAGATGGGAAACGGTTCATGGAGGGCTACGCACCCCGCACCAGGGACCTGGCAGCCCGTGATGTGATAAGCCGGGCCATGGAGCAAGAAATTGCAGAGGGAAGGGCCTACCCGGGAGGTTACCTGTACCTTGACCTGCGCCACCTGGGACCGGATAAAATCAAGGAGAGGTTGCCGGGGATAAGGCAGATAGCCATGGATTTTGCCGGTGTAGACCCCATAGAGGAGAAGATACCGGTCCAGCCCGGTCAGCATTACTCCATGGGCGGTGTCGATGTGGATATGGGCGGTGCGACCAGCATCCCGGGGTTATACGCTGCCGGCGAATGCGCCTGCATCAGCGTCCACGGAGCCAACCGTCTGGGAGGAAATTCCCTCCTGGAGACAGTGGTCTTCGGGCGGCTGGTTGCCGATAGGATAATCGAAGACGTTTATAGTATTAATTTTACCGAAAAAGAGCCAATAAAGACAGCCATGATAAACATGGACATTAAGATAGGGAATATACTGAGCCGGGAAGAAGGAGAACACCTCTTCCAGATCAGGGAGGCCATGACCCGCACCATGTCTCAGGGATTTGGAATACTGCGGGAAAAACAGGATATGCAGGAAAACCTCCAGGAGATAAAAAAACTGCAGAAACAGCTGCCCCTGGTGTCCATCCAAAACAGTAAGCGTGAACTCAACCAAGCCCTGGTAAGGTTCCTGGAACTGGAGGGAATGCTCCTTTTATCTGAGGCCGTGGCCCGAAGCGCCATCGCCCGGGAGGAAAGCAGAGGATCCCATTTCAGGACTGATTACCCAGAGCGTGATGATATTAACTTCCTGAAACACACCCTGATAGATTTAAAAGATGATGAAATGCGTGTTTCCTATAAACCGGTTAAGCTGGGCATGTTCGAACCAGAGGAGCGTGTTTACTAGTGATAAAAGTTAACCCAAAGATAAAAGTTTACCGGTTCAACCATGAGATGGAATCTCCCGACTATGATACCTTTGAGGTGGAGCTCCACCCCGGGATGACGGTTTTAAGCGCATTATTCCAGATCCAGGACAAATACGATGATTCACTGGCCTTCCGCTACTCCTGCCGGGGGGCGGTGTGTGGAACATGCGCCATGCTCATCAACAAGGTCCCCCGCCTCGCCTGCCGTAGCCAGGTGGAAGATCTTCTGAAAGATAAGGTTCCTGAGACTGTTGCTGACGAGGATATATCCATGGCTGGTGAAGATATATCCTGGAACCCTCAGGAAGAAGTATTGGTAGAACCCCTCCCCCATTTACCTGTAATCAGGGACCTGGTGGTTGATATGGAACTTTTTTTCCAGTACTACCGCTTGGTAGAGCCAACTTTCCGTCCGGCAGGACCTGATCCAGAAAAGGAACGACTGATGGATCCCGGGGCGGTTAAAGAACTGGGGGTGTACACCAACTGCATCCTCTGCGGTGCCTGCCATGCTGCCTGCCCGGTTGTGGGAGAGAATCCTGAATATCTGGGACCAGCAGCCCTGGCCAAACTATACCGGTTCTATATAGACCCTCGGGAGGCCGAGGGAGACTCTCGACTGGAAAAAGGAGATATCCCCAATGGTTGGTGGGCCTGTGAATCCTACGGGGACTGCTACCGGGTCTGCCCCAGGAATGTTCCCCCCATCGTCGCCATAAGGCAGGCGATAAACCAGTTGAACAAATGGAAATGATAAAATAAATGTTTTAATCTTTAAAATTCATTTAAAACTGTAGGTGAGCTGTTAAGATGATATACATGTGTATGAACTGTAAAGTCTTTGTTTATGATGAGGAAAGGGGAGATACCAAGTTGAACCTCGCCCCTGGAACCAGAGTGGGTGATATACCTGATTCTTATCGCTGTCCTGTCTGCGGAGCCATTAAATGCTGTCTGCACCAGCTGGATGGTGGTAGCGCTCCTCAAAGAGAGGATCAGGAGCCTGCTTTAAAGGATTTAAATTACTACCGGGCCCGGGGAAGAGAGAAACTCGCCGGTTTATGTGGTGTTTATCCGGTGTGCAATGGTGATCCGGAACACACCTGCGCCGGGCAGAAGTACGGCGCCCCCATTGGCATGGGAGGTGCCGGACAGGGTAAAAACTTCGAAGCAAACTACAAAGCCCTGGCAGAGTACCGGCTGAAGATGAAGATGGTCAAGCCCCACCGCCAGCCAGAGATGTCCATATCCTTCTTGGGATGGGATATTAAAGCTCCAGTAATGGGGGCACCATTATCTGGAGTGAAACACAGCATGAACGATGCCATGGCCGAGGAAGACTTCTACTGGGGCCTTTTAAAGGGAGCAGAGGAATTTGGAACCATCGGTACCGTGGGGACCACCTCCAGCGCACCTAAAGATTTAGGGGTGACTACTGTGGGGAAGAACAACGGTTATGGGATCCCCTTCTTCAAACCCATGTCCCAAAAACAGCTGCTTGAACTCTTCCAGCTTGCAGAAAAACTGGACGTAATTGCCATAGGAGTTGATCTGGGAGGTGCCGGGTCCACCTACTGGGATCACAGCGATAAAAGTGTGTACCGGAAGGGTGAAGATGATCTGAAGGAACTGGTGGACTCCACAGATAAACCGGTGATCTTCAAGGACATAATGAGTACAGAAGACGCGGTTAAGGTGGTTGATTCCGGTGCCAGTGCCTGCTACGTATCTAACCATGGTGGTAGGGTCTTAGATTACGGCCTGGGCGTGGCGGAGGTGCTTCCGGATATTGCGGAGGAGATAAACGGTAAGGTACCTGTCCTGGCGGATGGGACCGTGCGGACCGGGTTCGATGTCCTGAAAGTACTGGCGTTAGGTGCAGATATTGCCCTCATCGGCCGCCCCCTCTTGCAGGTATGCGTTGGCGGGGGAGCTGAAGCGGTTAAAATGTACTTCGATTATGTCTTAGCTGACTTCACCCGGGCCATGATACTCACGGGATGTGACACACTTCGTGAGGTTGATATGGATATCTTGGATAAAATTTAAGCCCTATTAACTTTTTTTTCAAGGGTGGGGCCTTGTTAACCCCTCTTTAAGCCTTATTAAACCCTACTTTTAAGGGGGGGATACTTGTTACCCCTCTTTTCAAGGAGATCCTTGTTAACCCCTCATTCCGAAAATGGTTCTGATTCCTGGTATTCTCCTTACAACTTCGATGGTGGCTATGGTAAATACGAAGCTCAAGAGCATGATGAGGATAACTTGGACTACCATCTGATCGGGTATCCAGCTTAAGAGGTAGTAGGCGAACATGTTGATCCAGACTATGTGGAATATGTATATGGGAAATGACACCGCGGAAAGGTACAGTGTAGTTTTATTTTTAAATTCCAGGTAATGTTTGCCCATACCCATTAAACTCAGCACTCCCAGCCATAGGAAAAGGCTGGTGTACATTTTCATGCCAAATCCGAGTGATAAAGAGATCGTTGCGGTGCCAATAACATTTCCCCAATAGTCAACATTGCCTGAAACTAGTGTGACAATGATGGCGGTTAAAACAACGAATGGGATGAACAGGTACCACCTGTATTTTTCCAGTTTTTCCTGGATGTCGTCGTCTGATAACAGGAAGTACCCAAAGATGAAGAGCAAAAAGAACTCCACCAAACTTTTATTATCAACACTTAAGAAAAAGCTTCCTATGGCCAGTGGAAAGACCAGTAAAAGCAGTTTAGGTATGGTATACTTTTCCACTTTGAAATTCCGTTTCCCAGATATTAGGATAATGGGAAGGGCCGCCAGGGATACTATGAAGAGGTACTCTAAGAACCATAACGGACCAAGCATCAAAGGTTGATAAGCGGGATTGGTAAAAATACCCACCCATAAACTTAGAAAACTCCCGGTATAACCGTTGTAGAGGAAGCCGAAGTACACGCTTACTGGTATAACCAGGATAACACCGGCAATCAGGGGGATCAAAAGCTTCGACACTCTTTCCTTCAGATACTGGGTTGGGTTTCTCTTTCTCAGTGAGTAGAATGTTGCAATTCCGGCGATGGCAAACAAGAGTTGCATGAACCAGGAGGAGAATGTCAAAATAAACGCATCCGCAAAGACGTTGTTCGTCACGTGGAAATAATACGATCCAATACCACTGTAGATGATCAAAGTGTGATAAGGGAAGAGTACCAGAATTATGAGCCAGCGCAGATTGTCCATAAAATATTTTCGCATAGAAATCAAACCTCACAAGTATTAACACTATCAAAACCATTATGAGCTTTTATAGAAGAGTTCATGTAGTTAATTTATTGGATATAACTATTTGCAGAAGGTAAAGATATCATTTACTATTTAAATTTCAGAAACTCTTTTTGTCGTTGATATTTTCACATTATTGCTTCGGCCTGGCCTATCTCAACTACCTGGAACCCACTGAAGTAGTGGAGTGCCTGGAAAACTACTTGAAATCGGCTGAAGGCAGGATTAAGTTCTTAGAAAGCTCAGTAAAGACTCAGGAAACATTAAATTCACCTTACCATATCGTAGCACTCTTTAGCAGACCATTAGCCCGGCTTAAAACAGAGATGGAATGGGTGGAACAGTTCATCCAGAAAATCAAGGAAGAAGAAAACCTTAAATAAAAAAAGGATATGAAACCTTTGAATAAAAAAAAGGGAAAAGAAACCCTTGGGATTATATAAAGAGGTGAAATAAAAATGGAAATTGTAGAGAAGAAAATAGGAGAAAGACAGGTAGCCTACATAAGTTATAAAGGTTCCTTTGAGGAAATCCCTGTTCTCATGGGGGAAGTGGTTGGATACGTAATGGCCAAGGGCCTGCAGATGATGGGCCCGCCATTTGGAGTGTTCTACAACAGCCCCCAGGAAGTGCCGGTTGAAGAGGTTATGTATGAAATTGGGATACCATTCGATGGTGAAGCAGAAGAAGAAGGCTGGGTGAAGATCAAAACAGAACCAGAAAAACTGGTACTATCCACCATATATAAAGGCCCATACAGTGAATGTGGAACTGCAATCGGAGCACTGGCCGAATACGCATACAAGAACGGTTACGAGATCATCGGCCCCCTCACAGAAACTTACCTCTCCGACCCTAACGAAACACCGGAAAACCAGCTGGTAACCGAGGAATGGTTCCCGGTGATGAAGAAATCATAAACAGATTTCTTAATTTTTTGCTAGGGGATAAAAAAAAATGAATTAAAATTGGGGAGGGGTGGAAAAAGTGAACAAAAACCTTAAACTGGTCCTCTTCGGGTTCCTGGTCTGGTTAATCCCATTTCTAGTATCCTTCGTAGTTTTCCCTTTTAAGGAGACCATGAGGCCCTTATTTGAGTCCATAATGCCCTTGATTCTTACAGTAACGGTAATAGTCATTGCCTACTATTATCTGAAGGATCTGGATGCAGACTTCGCAAAAGAAGGGGTAATAGCTGGTTTGGTGTGGTTTGTAATTTCTATCATCATAGACCTGGCCCTGTTTTTACCGGCAAGCCCTATGCAGATGAGCTTTGCAGATTACATAATGGACATTGGCCTGACCTATGTGATGATCCCGGTTATAACCACTGGAATGGGCTACATGGCTCAAAATCTTTAAGATGTCCCACTCCCCATATTGTATTTAGAGGGGAAATTCATGGATTTCAAGAAAATTTTAGAGATCATAGGTTTCGGGTTTATAGTCTGGCTTATACCAACCATAGTCACTTATTTTGCATCAAATGCAGGTAGTGTGCAGCTTTACGACTTCACTGCATCGGTGGCCATAGGCGGGTCTGCAGTAGTGCTCAGCTATATTTACTTCAAGGATATCACCTCCCACTTTGTCCGGGAAGGAATTATCATCGCCATAGTATGGCTCATTATAACTCTGGTACTGGATATGGTTTTGATCTTCCTGGGGGTAAGTAAAACCAGCCTGATTGAATATACAGTTACAGTAGTACCTTTATATGTAATAATACCTGCCATCACCATTGGATTTGGGCTTTACCTCGACCAGATGGTGGCAAATGTCAGTGTTTATTAGGGAGTGATACCATGCCAGATGTGGAGTTGAAGCTCATAGGAACAGAACAACTGAGTAAGGAGAAGCCATTTGAAGATTCTGAATTCCTGTACTTAACCACCAGGACCTTATTCGGGGATAAACTACCAGAGATCATAGAAGAACTGAAATCATGGAGTATCGACGAACACCAGTGGGGCGACGCCTACTTCGCCGATGCACGGGTAGTGGGGGATAAAACCTACTTTTCCTTGAGAATGAACTACCGCAGCATCCCCGCACTTTCCAAGGAGGAAAGCACCCAATTTCTCTACGACATCATCGAAAGCTTCACCCTGTACCTGAATGAGATAAACCGATTGGAAGACTAAAAAATTAATAGAAGATTTAAATGGATTTTGAAGATATTATAGAGGAACTGGAATCCCTCAAAAACCCTGAAGACATCGCAGGCATGGCCCGATTCGGTATCAAGTCAAATAAGGCCTACGGGGTGAGGATGCCCGAGCTAACCAGTATAACCCGGGAGGTAGGTAAAAACCACCAACTTGCAGAGGAGCTCTGGGAGCACGGGTACACCGAGACCAGGATCCTGGCCTGCATGGTAGACGACCCCAAAGAGGTAACCGAGGAACAGATGGAGAGATGGGCCCTTGAATTTAACTCATGGGACGTTTGCGACCAGTGCTGTATGAAATTATTCCGGAAAACACCCTATGCCTACCAGAAGATAGAAGAATGGAGCGCCCGGGATGAGGAGTTCGTTAAAAGAGCGGCCTTCACCTTAATTACCACCTTAGCAGTGCATGATAAAAAGGCGGGCGATGAGAAGTTCGAAGAACTATTCTCTTTAATTATCAGGGAATCCAATGATGAGAGGAACTTCGTAAAAAAAGCGGTTAACTGGGCTCTAAGACAGATCGGAAAGCGCAACCTGGATTTAAACAGTAAAGCCATTGAGGTTGCAGAAGAAATCAACCAGTTAGACTCCCGAAGTGCTAAATGGATAGCCAAGGATGCCTTACAGGAATTGAAGAGTGAGAAGATTCAGAAGAGGCTGACTAGAATATAAAATTAGTTTTTAATATAATTCAAAAATAAAAAATTGGTTTAAAGAAGTTTTTAGTGGTTTTCAGTCGCTTTTTTTAACTATTAACCTGTTTCCATTTATCTGCAAGTGTACGTAGTCACCGTGCTTTATTCCTACTCTATCAACCCAGTTAACGGGTAAAGTAACACGGAACCTTTGGTTGCAATATACGAGTCTTTTCTTACTCTTAATTGAACCACCTCCGTGGTTCTGGTCATTGGACCACTTCTTCAACTACCTCTTTAAGTCACTACATTCCTAGTGACCACTCTTTTTATGGTTTTGAGACCTTAAATAACTTGTTATTAAGAACTAACATGAGAGTTAATAATGAGGTCAGAATCGCTGTTTAAGGACTAAAATTTAGAAAAAAAGGAAGGGGAACTTTTTATGAACTTTCATATTTAAAGAAATTTTACCGAAAACTGCACTGGAACCATACCTTTAAATTATCCCTAAATTTTAAATTGAATGGGTTTACCAAGCAAGCATATAAACTTACAGATTTACATATAGAAGAACTAGAAAGAATTGGGAGATAATATTCATGGCAAAAGAAATAAAACAATTGGTAGTAGGCATAACCCGAGAGGGCGAAATAGTGGTTAAAAGTGCCAGGGGCAGGATGTATTCCGTTCCAAAGGCAGCTGATTTAGAATTCACCTGTGAAGACCTCTTCAAGGACGTTGAAAAGGAATTATTCGCCACCATAGATACTGAATCCCAGCCCTGGGAATGTATTTTGATTGAATAAAAAAAATTAAGGGGAGGTCTAACTAAATGACACCTCCCATCCCCGACATACTTGATAGATGTTATAGGATAATCTTTAATGGGAATCTGAGACGAGGGTGAATATAGTTCCTAATGCCCCGGCTATAAAAACAATTATTATAGAAACAATCAACCGAGGTATATCTTTAAGGTTTAAATCTATCGTAATACCTCTAGATCTCTTTTTTACATTTAATCGATTTTTTCACTATTTTTTATACCTACTATATTGGTTACATCCACCAGTTTCTATACGTAGGATTTTTCTTCCTCCAGTAGCGCTTCTGGTGGTTCGTCTGGTGAATGACCCAACGCGGCCATAATTCCTGATGAAAGATTTTTACGGTAAAATAATATAAAATTAGCTGAAAATTAATACCAGAATCATGACCAACTTAAAAATGGACAGTCACCTAAAATTTTAATTTTTTAAACCTAAAAAGGGGGGTCTTTAAAGAAACAAATCTTAAGTTCTTATTTAACCTATCAAAACCTGTAATTTCACCCACTCACAACAACAGGATACCCCGCAACCTTCCAGGCCTTCATACTCCCCAGTACAGTGGCAACATCCTCATATCCGTTCTTTTTCAAAATGCTAGCTGCAATAGTGGATTTATTACCAGCGTCACAGTAAACCACGACTTTTCTGTATCGAGGAATTTCTTCAAGCCGGTCCTTCACATGCCCTAAATAGATATGATGAGCTCCCTCAACATACCCTTTTTCCCAATCACTTTCCTTCCGGACGTCTAGGATGAATATGGAGGGGTCGAATTGGGTTTCCTTTAGTTTATGGACGGACCAGAGTTCCAATTTTTTGATTGGTTCGGCGTGGAGGTACCAGGATGAGAATCCACGTCCCAAGTAGCCGTAGATGTAATCGTAACCTAATCGGACCAGGTATGCCCTTACTTCTTCCATACTTTGGCCTTCCTCATCTACTATAACTATGGGGTTCTGGTAGTTCAGCATCCAGCCGGTGAAGACTGGTACTCCGTTTTTAAATATGCTCAACGTGTTAGGGATGTGCGCACCGCCGAAGCTCGAGGGGTTTCGCACATCAACGATCTGAGCACCATCCTCCATCACGGCTTTGAAGTCGCTGACCCCCAGCACCTTCAACGCGGGGAGTTTACAGAGTAATTGGGGTCCTGTCAGGTTTAGTTCTTCCATCTTCTCAAAGTATGGGGGAGTGTAAAGTTTTTCATTGATTTTATACTCAACAAACTCATCCTTACTGTAACTCAGCGCTTCATTGGTCTTCTTCTCATACCCGAGGGTGGTGAGTTCCTGTTCCCGTATATCCGCCCCGCATACTGAACCGGCACCATGGGCGGGGCACATAATAACCTGATCACCTAAAGGTAAAATTTTATCATGGATGCTCTCATAAAGCTGTGAAGCATTACTCTCTTTCTGGTCTTCACCGTACAAATCAATCCTACCGGTTTCCCCGGCAAATAGGGCATCACCAGCAAATACCATGTAAACATCATCGGAAACAGCTTTATCCTTAACGGTGATGGATATGCTCTCCCGGGTGTGGCCGGGCGTCTCCAGTACCTCCAGCTCAATGGTTCCAAGTTGGAATTTATCTCCTTCCCGGACAAAGTTACCATAACTGAAATCCAAACCTTCTCCATGGTACACTTCAGCGCCGGCTATCTCTTCAAGCTCAACAGAACCGATCACGTAGTCTTCGTTGCGGTGGGTTTCGAAGATGTATTTAATATTCAGATTATTCCTTTCAGCTATCTCCAGGTATACATCACAATCTCTGCGGGGGTCTATCACAGCGGCTACACCGCCTGATCCTATAAAATAGGATTTATGGGCTAGACCTGCAGATTTAACTGTTTCAAATATCATGGTGGTGACCTCAAATTAGTTTTAACATGGTTAGTGTTGTAAATCCTTAACTT
>WOYJ01000115.1 GCA_011620845.1 Methanobacteriaceae archaeon | reverse complement strand
CTTTGAATCTCGACACGGCTGAAATAACTGGTTTAAGGTTGATCGGTTATTGAAAGAAGATTGGTATCAAAAAGTAGGTTTATATTTTTTTTATTTTTCCCTAATTTTTATTTAAATTGTTTACTGTGCCTGTAATATTCATGGTTTGCCTCGAATTTATAAATTAAAGCCACGGATCTGGCAAAGAAGATGGTTAGATAGGGGAAGATAATTAGAGGCATGATTATGATCCCAATAATTAGTGGGAAAATTAAGAAGGATGAGACGTAGTACACCGCTCCGATGATGATAAGCATGATAACATACCAGATTAAATAGTCTACACCTCCAATTTCCTTTATTTTACTTATGATTTCTTTTAGTCTAAATGCGGCGCTTAATTTGTTGTGGTGAACCATATTAGCCAAGGCCACAGGAATTAAAAAACTGATCACCACCAGGAGCCCTAAACCGATTAATACCATACCACTTACCAGTTCCAGTGAGATGGAAGGGTTTAAAAGTGAACCAGCCCCGGGAACCGTGAGTATTGGTAGGATAGCAGCCCATGATCCAAACAAAATCAGGATCAAGGGTATAAGAGAATAGACAAAGAGGACTACAAACACTTTTAAACCATTCACGAACATGGAAGTCCACTCGTCAAAATCAGGAAGTTCAGATGAATCTTCCATGGTGGATCTGATTATTTTAAAGACGTATCCCAGCACCAGAAATCCGGGGATAATTAAAGAAGATAAAATGGTTAAAATTCCTAAAATCAGGACCTTTTTAAAATCCGTTAAAGGATATTTCAAGGCGTTAGAAGTTATCTCACCAGCGTCCATATATTTCTCACCTGATGGGGATATGGATTAATTGATATTTAAAAATTAACATTCAACTTGGTTAAATAAAATAAAAAGGGGGGAATTTTAATTTTATTCTGGGGATGCTGGTTCTTCAGCTGGTGCTGGTTTACCTTCTTCACTGTTTGCAAATATCAAAGCTATCGATCTGGCGTACAGCATGTACAGATATGGAGCGACTACTAATGCTGCAATAAATCCTCCTACGTAAGGGATCGCGCTAATGATGCTGCTGATGATTCCGAATACAATTGCTATGATGTACATCAATATCCACCAGATGATGTAAGAACCCCAACCGATCTGTGATATCCTTTCGAGTATCTCACTGAATCTAAATGCTGCTCCCAGTTCATCGTATAAAGCCATGTTTGCCAGTGCCACGTAATAGATTAAACTGAATATTATACCTAATATTATGGCGATAATTCCCGTTCCACCTATTAAACCAATCCATGCAAAAGGATTACTTATCGATGAAGCTACGGCTGCAAAAGCTGCAAATATGCCTACTGCGAACACTATTATTGGTATAATGAAATACACTATGGTAACTACGATTACTTTTATACTATCAACGACCATACTGCCCCATTCATCGAATGCCGGAAGATCATCGTAACCTGCTAAAGTTGCTTTTACTATTCTTAGTAAATATCCTGGCCAAAAGAATATACCAATGATTATAGCACTTAGAATAAAGAATACACCGAGGATTAACACGTTCTTCCAATCACCAGATGGATATTTAAATGAATCTGATACAATTTCTCCTATGTCCATATTTTCACCTCCATTTTTTCAATGTATAACATTTAGTATCCAATTTCATATAAAAATTTCGATTATAATTCACTAGAAGCAAAAACTAATGCACAAAATCTGGCATTTAAAATCACAAAATAAGGGACAATTAGAAGGGGTATAATCACAATACCAATGAGTATTGATTGTGCAAGAAGAGAAATTAAAGCGGTTAAAACTGCCAAAATCCAGATGATGGCATAGGAAAGTAAATATTTTCTAACGCCTATCATAGAAATTCTTTGGAGAATCTCTCTGAATCTGAAGGCTGCACTGATTTCACCATCATACAGGGCCATATTAGCGATACCAACATATTCTACCAGTCCAATTAATAAGAAGATTATTATTTGGATGTTTGAACCCAAAATCCAGGACCATAAAATATACAGGGAAAAACTGGGGATGTTGAAAAGGAACATTTCATAATTAAACCAGAGAAAGACAGCCAACACTGGCAGAACATAAATTATCAGGACTAAGATCACCTTAAGTCCATCCAGATACATAGATCTCCAGTTATCGAAGTCAGGAAGTTCATCGAAACCATTAAATGAGGATTTAATTATTTTAAACAGGTAACCTGAAGGTAAAGGTAACAGTATCAGGAATAACAAAGTAAATATGTTGATTTCAGTGAGGACTCCGATAAAAGCAATTAAAGTTAAAAAACCCAGGAGGATAACTTTCATCCAATCTTCGGCTGAATATTTCACTGCATCCAGTAAAATCTCTTTTATATCGATGTTTTCGTCCTCCCCAATCCATTTCATTTTCTATTCAATCGTAAACTTAAAGGATCTTTAATTTGTATTTAACCACGTAAACTTAAAATGATTTCCTTTATGGTTTCCACCGGGGCGTTGGTTTTAATCCCGGTAGGTTTAATATGGGTACGGGAGGCGAAGTATCCCTCCTCATGGAGCTTTTCAATGACATCTATAATTGGTGGTGCACTGGTCTTCAACACCTTACAGACCTTATGGAGGTCATAAAAGGTTGCCGGGCCGAAGGATTCTTCATAACACCTATCCAACAACTTCAAAGCTTTATTATAGGTATTAATGGTGGATGGTAGCAGATCCAGCATTCTTTTAACATAATCACTATCCAGTATGTTACCCAACCATAAAGGACCGCCCACCTTCATGGTACCACCACAGTTAGAGCATTCTGATGGTATATGGGGTGCTAATCCCGGGATGGTCATCCGGTGAAGACATTTAGGACAGTGGGCGATGTATCCCAGGTTCTTAAGGGAATCATCAGTCCTTTTTGCACCCTTACCCACTTCCAGGTAGATCCGCAGGTAATGCTCCGTGCTATGGGAGAAGATGGGTGTTGTATATTTTTTATACTTGGCGAAGGTGCGGGAGATGAAACCAGCCAGTATCCTTAAACCGTTTTCATGACAGTACTCGGTTTTCAGGGGTACAGCACTGTACTTCCTGATACAGGGCTCTTTATAAGTCCCACATAGCGCTGAGGTATCGGTTGCAGTCACACAAAGTAATCCCCCTGTTTTTAAGCCCGCCGCTGATTCTACAAAGGGTGAAGGTGTTCCAAAGGGGTCTATATCCACCACATCGAACTTACCCCGGCACCGACGTAGTAAAATATTGGCGTCCTCTCTAGTTGCCCGAACATTCTCCAATCCATTCTCCTGGATGTTCTGTTTGGCAAATTCCACGGCCAGGGGATTTAAATCATTAACAACCACACATTCCACACCAGATATTTCCTTAGCATACCTGATCCCCCTGATTCCGCTACCACCGAAGGCATCACAGATACGGATATCCCTACCCTGTTTATCCCGGTAAACCTGTAAGGCAGTTACAGACAGGTCTCTGTTTAACTCCATCACTGGATTGTAGAAAACAGGGGCTTTGGCGGATACCTTATCATAAACCGGGATTTCTACAGAGACCTGTCCTTCATCTATGGTAATCTTGTTCATCATTCACCATCTATTCACATATTTATCAAATTGTCAGAGAAGACCTCATGCGATAGTGTGGGACGAATCTGACCATTTATTATTTCTGTAATTATTTGGTTTTAGATGTTAATAGTTGTCATACCCTCTCACAAATTATAATATTTATATCATGTATAGTATTACATATGTATTTGGTTCAGAAGAATCATGTCCGGACGGGTAAAATGGATTATATGGTGCTTAGAATTCTTAGTAAACTATCTAAAAACCTTTATAATTACACTTTATACACTGTTAGGCAGTATTATGAGTATATGAACAATTTTTTACCTTACGAATCTGTCTATCCTTTGGTGAAAGATAATGAGAATTATCGACTTATGCCTAGTCAGGTGGCTCAACAAACCATGAAAGTAGTTGATCGCACATTCAAATCTTTCCTGGGATTGCTAAGAGAGGTTAAAAAGGGTAATTATAAAAGATCAGTTAAAAAACCCAGGTATTTGCCTAAAAATGGCTATTTCATCTGTATTTTCACAAAAACATGATAAAGATAGAAGATGATAAGATTAGGCTATCCCATGGGCAGGAACTTTGCAAGAAAATATGGTGTAAGGTACTTGTATTTTACTATTCCTAAACATATCTGGGATAAAAAGATAAAAGAAGTGAGAATACTCCCCAAATGTGATGGTTTGTACTTTGAGATAGGGTACATTTACATACAACAGCCAGTAGAAGCAGAGTTAAACAAAGATTCATATCTTTCAATAGATTTGGGTTTGGATAATTTTGCAGCTTGTATTTCAACCAATGGGACTTCCTTCATCATGGAAGGACGTGGAATTAAATCTTTTAACCGTTGGTGGAATAAAGAAAAAGCTAAAGTACAATCCATCTATGATAAACAAGGAATTAAAAAAGGCAGAAAACTATGTTATCTTTTTAGAAAACGAAAAAATGTAATCAACGAATACATGAACAAAAACGTACAGTACATAATCCAGTACTGCCTTAAAAACAAGATTGGAAATATTGTAATAGGTGAATTGAAAAACATCAAACAAAATATAAACATTGGAAGAAAAAACAACCAAAACTTCGTTAACATCCCCCATAACCTATTCAAACAAAAAATCAAATCGAAATGCGAATTATATGGCATTGAATATATTGAAACCAGCGAATCATATACTTCACAAGAATGCAGTCAATGCAGAATCATAGATAAAACAAACAGAAAACACAGAGGTTTATACACCTGTAAAAACTGAAGGATAATACTAAACGCTGATATAAATGCAGCAATAAACATACTAAGAAAAGTAGCTCCCAACGCCCCGTTAGGGAGTAGTGGTACAATGGACGTGCCAATTAGAATAAGAACGCTTGACGTTAAACTTCTATGAAGCCCCCTCACACAAGGGTGGGGTGGTTCATATATATTTGATGGAAGCCAATTAATGTTTAATTTCAATTTTCAATAAATGAAATTTCTTTAAGGTGATAAGTATTGATACCAATTGCGCAGCCCCTTATATCGGATGAAGAGATAGATGAAGTTGTAAAAGTTTTAAAATCAGGATTCATTGCCCAGGGGCCTAAAGTAGCCGAGTTTGAAGAAAAATTCGCAGATTATATTGGGGTGGAGCATGCGGTGGCCACTACTTCAGGAACCACAGCATTACACGTGGCCATTATGGCTCTGGGAATAGAAAGGGGTGATGAAGTAATTACCACGCCTTTCAGTTTTGCAGCCACAGCCAATTCAATCCTATTTACCGGGGCAACTCCAGTCTTCGCCGATATAAACTCACAAACCTATAATATAAATCCACAGAAGATACAGGAAGCCATAACAGATAAGACCAAGGCCATAATGCCCGTCCACCTCTATGGACAACCAGCGAATATGGGCCCCATAAGGAAGATTGCAGAAGAACACAACCTATGGATAATTGAAGACGCAGCACAGGCCCATGGAGCACAGTATCAGGACCAAATGGTAGGGTCACTGGGTGATATAGCCTGTTTCAGTTTCTACCCCACCAAGAACATGACCACAGGGGAAGGTGGTATGATAACCACGGACAGTGAAGAACTGGCAGACGCAGCCCGCATGTTAAGGTCCCACGGCGAAGGTGAAAGATACAACCACACAATCCTCGGTTACAACTTCCGTATGACAGACATAGCCGCAGCAATAGGACTAGTCCAGCTCAAACGCCTTGATAATTTTACAAAGAGCAGGATTGAAAATGCAGAATACCTGACCACACATATAAATACCATAGAGGGCATTACACCCCCATTTGTCCTGGATAAAGTGAAGCACGTATTCCACCAGTACACCGTCAGGGTGGAAAATGGAAAAAGAGACGATGTTAAGGATTTCCTGACCGGACTGGGGATAGGAACCGGAGTGCACTATCCCAAGACCATTTATGATCAGAAGCTGTATCAGGATCTGGGTATAGGTGGAAACTGCCCCCAGGCAGAAAAAGCAGCATCCCAGGTGCTTTCATTACCAGTACACCCGGGACTCTCAACTGAAGACTTAACTGAGATAGTTGATTTACTGGAAGAGGCATCAGAGAGATTCTTCGCCTAGAGAACTGGTAAAACTAGGAGAACTGGTAGGACCTCGTGTCCAGAGTAAAACCTTTGTTTTCAAGTAAAATGTGTGTTCAGGATAATTTTTCCTTTACACTAGCCACTTTCTGTTTTAAGCCGGTTTCCTTATCCCTTCGGTCATCTATTTTTACACTGGTAGCCACACGGTCGGCTCCAATGGCAAAAACAGCTTCATGTGCCAGTTCAATGGCAGCGAAAATTTCTCCAGGGTCATCTGATTCTAACATAGTCCCCATACCACTTATTTCGTATTTAATACCAGTTTTATCCAGAGCAGCCAGTGCAGCAGCTATATAAGGGCTTATACTGGTTTTTGAGGTTCCGATGGGTATTATGGTGAGTTCTGCAGATATCATGTATAATATATATGCCTCTGTTTTCATATAATTTTTATGGAACCCTTAAGTAGAGAAAAATTCAATCAGAGCATTATCCAGAGGGTTAGAAACATAATAGATGAATATGATCTATTTGGTGACGGAGAAAAAATAGCAATAGCCCTTTCCGGTGGAAAGGATAGCGTCTTAACCTTACACCTGTTAAATGGATTTAAGGACGAATACAACCTAGAACTGGTGGCAATATCGGTAGATGAAGGGATTCAAGGTTATAGAAATGAGGGCATTGAAGTTGTCCGGGAAAACACCCGTAAACTCGGAGTGGAACTGGTTGAAAAATCATTCGAGGCTGAATTCGGTATTAAACTCGATATAGTGGCGGGTAAGTACAAGAGTGCCTGCATCCCCTGCGGTGTATTCAGGAGGTACCTCATCAACAGGACAGCCTATGAATTAGGCGCAGATAAAGTGGCCACCGGCCATAACCTGGACGATGAAATACAATCATTCCTCATGAGCTTCGCCCGGGCTGATTTCAGACGTTTCTCCAAATTCGGACCGAAACTGGAGCAGATACACCCCCGGTTAATTCCCAGGATAAAACCTCTATGGAAAATCCTGGAAAAGGATGTGGGAACATGGGCTGTTCTAAATGAGATTCCGGTACATTTTGCTGAATGCCCCTACGCTCATCAATCATTAAGGGGTAAAATTAAGAATTATTTAAACCAGTTGGAAGAGGATCACCCCGGATCGAAGATGGCCATCCTGGAATCCTTCCAGAAAACCTTTAAAAATCAGGAAAGCATTGTAAAACTTGTTGAATGTGAAAGATGTGGTGAACCGTCATCTTTGAATATCTGTAAGGCATGTGAGATGCTGGAAGATATAAATTCAGATATTTAATTAATATCACAGTTAAACAAGTCAAAAACTTTAATAAAATTACAAACAATCTAATCATTATCTGTGATTATCATGAAAAGGCTTTTATGGTGGTTGATAGCTGGAAGCAGAGGTGGTAAGAATAGAGCCAGAATAATCGAAGCCTTATATGAGAGACCTTACAATGTTAATCAGCTTTCTGTCGAACTTGATTTAGATTATAAGACTGTAAAACATCATATGGATATATTGAAGAGCCATGATATAATTAGCTCTTCAGATGAAAAGAGATATGGGTCCATGTACTTTTTATCAAATCGTATGGAAGAAAAATATTATATATTCCAGGAAATTTTGAGTAAAATGAGAAAAAAATCACAATAAATATTCTTTAGAGGTGATGAAATGGCAGGAGGATATGAATATTCGGGTGGAAATCCAACAGCAGGACAAGGAGCAAGTCAACATGCGGGATGGGGATTGGTTAATGCCCAAATAATCAATATCGATATTGTGATAGGAATTGCTAATATAATCCTCTTACTGATACTGTTGTACATGTATCTGGATAGTTACCGGGAATTCAAATCCAAATTCACCTTTGGTTTACTGTCCTTTGTTCTGCTTCTACTCCTGCAGAATATCCTATTTACTTCATTTCTCCTCTTAAATCAAGGTTTTAGAGGACCAGATATGGGTACTCCCATATTCTTTTTAAATATAATCGAATTTTTCGCCCTTATTATGCTGGTATGGGTTACCAAAGAGTAATTGGATTAGTTAAAAGGAAGAAGGAGTAAAAAAGGAAAAAAATTATTTTCATTTAAATTAACTGTTATCTCAGTTGTTCCTTCTTTTTTGGTAACTGGGTTTTAAAACTGAAAAGAACACGAAACATATTCTTAAAAGACTTCCAGTGGATATGAATATGGATTAAAGTACTAATGACCATTAAAATTGATAATTCCACATGCCAGAATATTAAGGAAGGATTTAAAGCTGTTTTTATTCCTAAATTAATAAATAAAATCATCAACATCCCTGTACCACTGCTTCCCAGGTATCCTGCAGTTAATAAGAGATTCCAAATTCTTCTATGTTTACTCCTTTTTAAAATACCCTTTCTAAAGAGATAGTAAGTAAATAAATAACCGGAAATTAAAAGAAGGCTAACTGGTATGATGAAATAATTATCTCCATCTCCAAGGAAACCACTATCTGGATCATTCCCAGAGTCAATTGTAGTGTTGCCATTACTAGGATCCTGATTACTGTCACCAACGTCACTATTGTTAGTATCAATTTGGTCATTGGAGGTGGAAGCATCGGTAGATGATGTTGATGTAATTTGGGATAAATCACATATGCCATCTCCTGTTGTGTCAATGTAATGTCCACATTGCCCTGGGTAAGGATCATTAACTATACCATAGGGACAGCTGGCTGCACAGGAATTTCCACTTAAAGATAAAGCAGCTAAAATGGGCGCCGATGTTAAAAAACTGATTACTCGTTTTTTTATAATTTAACCCTCCTTTTTGCTGGAATAAACATTTTTTTAACAGATCTCCAGTAACAATGGATATGGAATACTGTGATTAAAGTTAGAATGATCCCTACCTCCACATGCCAATACATTAGCGCATGATTTATTGGGGTTACCATCCCCAACTCCAAGAAGATGAGAAGTAAAAAACCAGCACCTCCAGCTATTAAAAAGGCCAATCCAATTATAAAATTCCATACATTGATGTGTAAAACTTTCTTTATTATCTTAAATTTATAAAGTGTATAAGTAAGTAGATAACCTCCAATAAATGGTAGAGATAGTGTTAAAACTTCATAACTCATATTATGGGACCTCATTTTCTAAATAATTTAATATGAACTGGATAAGTTCGTACAATAAAAACTAATTTGATACAATAAAAAAAACTAATTTTAAATATAAAAGTAATTTTTCCAAGTTTTTTCCAAGTTTATACCCAGATTCAACCCATATTTAAAAAGCAGTCAATCAAAATATCTAAAAAATTAAAATTCGAATTCAGTTTCTAATAAATTTTACTAACTTTACCCACGCCCTTGCTCCTGCCTTCCCGGAATATGAGTTTCTGCCCTTCCCGGATAGCGTAGGGGCGGTATTTAAATTTCATCCTGATTTTACCGGTGTCACCAGCCGATAGGTATTCTTTATCCAGGGGCTGGAATATGGTGGTGTCGGAGATGGTCTCTATATGGGTTATGCATTCATAGCCCTCTCTGATGGTTGTGGGATGCACCAGTATGGAGACATCTGCTTCAAACTCCCTCACTGGCTGTGGTTTGTAGAGTAAATCCGATATGATCATGCCCCTTTTAATGGAACTTACATCTACACCGCTCAGGGATATCCCGACAACTTCACCGGTTTCTGCGCTGTCTTTTTTATAGTAGTGCATCTCTATGGAACGGACTGTGATGGGGATGAATTTACTGGTCCCGGTAGGTCCTAGAAGAAGTTTATCACCCTTTTTCACAGTGCCCTGTCTGATAGTGCCGCTTACCACGGTTCCAACACCCGTAACAGTGTATATCTTATCGATGTACATCATGAACGGTTTTTTACCGTCTTGGGGATTGGATTCTACGTTCAACTGGTAAAACAGTTCGTCCAGGAGATCTAAACCGTTACCAGTAACTGGTGATACTTTTATAACCGGTACCAAATGTTGATTCATATTCCCCGCCACGAAAACCGCGTCGTCACCGGTTTTGACCATGTATGGAATTTTACCTACCATTTTAAGGAGTTTGAACACCTCATCTTTAACTTCCCGGGTTCTCTCCTCGGTTACCATGTCTATTTTGGTGATGGCCACCAGTAAAGGTATTTCCATGGCCAGGACAATTCCCAGGTGCTCCCGGGTTATGGCGGTGGGGCCCTGATCAGCGGCTATGGTGAGCAGTCCAAAATCCAGTTTTTGACCTACAATGCCCCTTATCGTGGTTCTAAGCCAGGGTTCATGGCCTACGGTGTCCACAAAGGAGACCACCTTTTCGCACTGTTCCACCACCTTTGATTTTTCTTTTTTATGCAGGGGATTGGTGATACGTACCGGTTTTCCTTCCCTGAATCCATAAACGGCAAATGAAAGATCAGCAGATAGGCCACGCTCTATTTCATGTTTCTGGACGTCCAGGTATATTCTGGTTCTTCCAGAACCGTTGTCCAGTGATCCAGAGGTGAGGGTGCCGACCAGGGTGCTTTTACCATGGTCTACATGCCCGACCACCCCCACGAGCAAGTGTTTCTTCTGCTGGGTGTTTTTTTTACCAACCAGGACTTTGGCCACGGTACCTTCACCTGCATCCTGCTTTTGAATATCGTTTATTTTAGCATCTATTGAATGGGCTACCTTCTCCAGTACAAAGAGAGACTCATCCATTTTTGCATCGGTTAGACCCACCAGGTTCCCATCATCATCAACACCTAAAAAATAAACAGCTTCTCCATCCCCCTTTTCCATTCTGTATTTCATCTGGGATGCCAGGCGTTGAATTCGGTCCTTTTTAAGATGGTATTCCATTTCAAGATTTTCCTTAAATTCGATATTTCTCCGTTCACCGTACTTGGTAATATCGTAAATATCAACGCTCATACTATCGAGTTCAAAATCGGTTGGTGTTTATGATATGGAATCTCAGTAGCTAAAAAACTATTTATTTGTTTTACTAAAAACAGAATCAGCGTATTTTATCGGCAGTGGTGAAAACTCCACCACCATATTTCTCTTCCTGTAATTTTCTGACCATTTCTGCAGCAGTCTCAGCATCAGGTGCTTTTTTTAAGATCTTCCTGTCTTTCACCTTCCAAGTCTTCCCACAGATGCATGTTTTCTGCTTGGCACCTTCTTTGGCATAAATTGCCCGGCCACAATTACATCTGAATATCAGATACATGGTTTTAACCTATTTTAAGTGAATACATGGTCTACCTATAACTGATTTAATATCCTATCAATTTGCTTATAAGAGGCCATAAGACGTTGGGTATGGATATCAATGTACCGATGCTGGTACCGGCGCTTGCTCCCAACGCTACCAGTAACACTCTGAATAATTTATTCTTCCACATCTCCCGGAGACTTTCACATTTAGGGAGTTCTACCAGGTCATCCATGGAAACTTTCCTTAATTTGGCATCTACAATTCCGGCAAACCATCCTGAGGCGAGTAAAGGGTGTATAACTGTTACGGGTGACACGACAAAAGCGGTTAGTGCAGAATAAATCTTGCCACCGGCAACTAGGGTACCTATAAACCCCAATCCACCGGTTAATAATACGAATTGCAGGAGGCCCATGTTGATATTTATCCCGTTTAAGAAGGCCAGGAGGAATATGGTGATGAATATCACCGGTATGGCAAATACCAATAGTTTAGTGATGGATACCTTGGGTACTTCGATTCTTAATAGCTCGGTTATTTCTGGTATCTTCTCTGGGTGGCTCATATAATCTTTAATTCCACTTTGATGCCCAGCCCCTACCACGGCAACCACCTGTCCTTCAGGTAAATCCAGTAACATACGGGCCATGTAGGCATCCCTTTCATCCACCAGCACGTGGTATGCTTGGGGGGACATGTCCTTGAAGTATTCCATAACCTCGGCCAGTGTGTCACCCTCTTTTATTTTTTCGATGTCTTCCAGGTCTTCGTCACTGGCGAAGAATGAGGCGATGAGGCCATAGGCGAACTTCATCTTCTCCCAGAAGCTCATCTGGTTGAGGGCTCTTTTAAGTGTGATCTGGATGTCCCGGTCTATAAGGGCAATACTGGCCCCCACTTCTTCTGCGGCGGAAACTGCGGCCAGCATCTCTGCCCCGGGTTTAACCCCAACCTCGTCACCGATCTTTTTCTGCATGTAGGAAAGGAAACCACTGGCGAGAAACGCAGTTAACTGGTCACTTTTTATTATTTCTCTGATGTTCAATTCTTTATCCGGCTTTTGGCCAGCTGCCTCCATTTCGAGGTTTTGCAGGCGGTTTAGATCTAACTCAACAGCCACCACATCCGGCCTGGTTTCAAGAATAGTTTCTCTTACTTCCTTTACACTTTCATCAGAAACGTGTGCTGTGCCTATAATTTTGAGTGATGGTTCTTTGACTGGTTCAGGTTCTGTGTGATATTTTTTATCCGATTCAGGTTTCGTGTAGTTTTTGTTACCTGATTTAAATTCTACATAATTTTTGTTACCTGATTCAGGTTTTGTGTAATCTTTGTCACTCGATTCAGATTCCTTGTGATTTTTTTTATCCGATTCAAATTTCATACGATCATTTTTAAATTTTTGTTATGGTTCCATCTTTGTAGATGGGAACTGTCTTATATATATTTCTCTTGAGTGAAAATTGGATGTCCTTTTCCAGTCCTAAAGCACGGAGGCGGAGGGCAGAGCTGGAGTTTAACACGGCATCATCCACTTTTTCCGGGTCAGTAGATGCCATCACGGCTGCTAAAGCTTCTTCAGCCAGTTCATGGTCCTGTAAATTGGTGATTATATCTCCAGCTGATAAAAAATCTTCTATGACAAATTTTCCATTTACTCCGGCCATCACTACTTCTATATGGCTTTTTGCAAGCTCTAATGCTTTAGATGCTACTGCCTGGGCGTTTAAATATGAGCCGATGAGTATGGTGGAAGCAGATATATCCTCCAGTATCCGGGTCCCATTGGACGTGGTGAGGACCAAAACATCTCCCTGGAAATTCCTTATATCAACAGGAGAATTGCCCACATCAAATCCTTCTATCTTCGCCCCTTCCCTTTCACCGGCCAGGACCGCTTCGTGTTTTTTTGCCAGGGTCACTGCTTCATCGATTCCCCTGACCGGGATAACTGTTTTAAAACTCTCAAGTGCGGTGGTTATGGTCGCGCTGGCTCGGAGTGCATCTACCATAATTGCTACATCTTTAGAATAGGACCTATCTAAACTTAGGGAAACTCTCATAAAAGGCACCAAAACAAAATAGAATTAAAAAAAAATAAAACTTTAATTTCCTGTACTTGGATAACTGATTAATTTGATGAAAATTCGATAGATACTGCTAATCTCTAATAATCCCTACACTTTCTCAGCGAAAGCAAATCTCCTTCTTACAGAGGTTATCCTTACTCTTACCTCGTCACCTACTTTTGTATCAGGCACAAATACAACAAAACCTTCAATTCGGGTTATGCCGTCACCTTCTTTACCTACATCTTCAATTTTTACTTCGTATTCCTCTCCTTCCTGAATAGGAGCAGTCTTCGGACCTTCATCTGTTCTAAACAATTCATTCACATCCTTAGACCAACATAAAGCGGTCTTGTATTACTTTTTTGTTAAACAAAATATATAAGTCTTTGGTGAAAATCTTAATTCCTGGAAAAAAGAAAATCTTAATTCTTGGAAAAAAAATTTATTTAAGCCGGTTTTTTGCGTCTATAGTAGGTTTAAGGTGGGAAATAATTTACCATAAATATATTTAATAAACCAGATATCGGTGGTTAATTTATTAAATTATATTAAGGCATATAATAATATTACAAAGATAAACATAGGATTCATCCTGGTAAATATAATGAAAATCGCCACCACACCCATGTGTCAGGAAATATTACGACTCGCAGGGGTATCCCAGTTCCAGATAATCAAGGAAGGAGTCTATAGGGATGTGGATGTAGTTGTGGTCCTATCTGAGACGAAAACTCATGATGATACCTCCACTGAATTTATTAAATTGAAATTAAACACCTTCAACCAGATCGAGGATAGTATAAAATTAGTCTCCAACAGGTTAGGTACAGAACCACTGGGAGAAAATTTGGATAGAGGGATATCAAACCAGAAAAGGGATGAGAACAAAAAAATAAAAATTAAACTTTATTCCCATTTTTTAAGGGAGATAGCAGAAGACATGGGATTTACCATAGTTACCGATGATTCCTATGACTTCTTAATTTACCCCGATTACTTAAAGAAAGAATTAAAAAAAGAATTAGAAGAAACCGGTGAAAGAGCGGTTGAATTACCATCACACAGAAACGCCCCACTAAACCCGGTCAAAAGAGCTAGAATGAGATATGAAATTCTGGAGAATCGTATATGTTTGAAACATTAACTTACACTGGTGGAATCCATAAGCATGAGGAAATGGTGGAACTTATCGAGGACCTGGGTGGTTTCGTTCTTCAGGAAACTGTAACCCAGATGGATCTGGTTTTAACTCTGGCAGTACCCATAGAAGATGTGGGTAAAGTTGAGGAAAAGGCCAAGGAACTCCTGGGGAAAATAAAAGTAGCACCCATGGCTGGGACTGAGATAGCCATCGTCTCGCCCACTCTGGCCCGGCAGCACCTTCCCCATTCTGCCTGCGACATTTCAGAGTACCTGAGACGTTACGGGGCTAAAGACAACATGATCGGACTGCAGAGAGGTGCTGGTAAGGGTATCAGCCGGATCTCTGAAGATGAGAAGAGACTCATTGAAGAACATGACCTGGCTGTCTTTGCCCTGGGAAGCTTCCGGGAGTGTATCCTGAATAAAACACACCTGTTTGATGACATCGAGATACCGGTGGTGGTTACTGGAGCTCCAGAAATGGATGTTGAGGATATACCTGGTGCTGATGCTTATATCGGTGGTTTGGGGAGAATCCCCCGGAGATTGAAGAGGGGAGAAAATATAAGAGCCCTTAGAAATCTGGTAGACGTGGTCGAGGGGATATTGGACCAGAAGAGGATGGATATGGCCGATGATCCACCTATAGTGCCTTCTATTTTGGTAAAAACGGAGATAGAGTATCAAGTCCCAGCTATTAAGCAGGTTTACTCGCCAGCCCCGGTGGTAAGCCAGTTAGATGGGGTGAGAGTTAAGCTGGACTATGATAAGTATCATGATCAGGTGGAGGAAGTGGTGGTGAATGATTACCGCCTGGCGGATGTTTCAGAGATTCATAAATCCATGATGTACGGTTATACTCTGGTTAAACTATTACCAGAGACATCTATCATTTAATTTTGGATATTTATTTATTTTTTTTTAGATTACAGGAGTGAATTGAATGGAAAATGTTAAGGAATTTAAAGGATTAAACGGAAATTTAATGGCATTTAAAGAAGAAGTAATCGATGCAAAGAAGATAACCTTTGCAGGAGCACCCGGTGTATGCACCCCATTTGCAGAACTTTTTGCATACGCGGTTAGGGATAAGGAATCGGTGTTTATCACATTAACAGACATAGGCAGTGCCCGAAAGTTGGAGCTTACACCCCAGGGAATGCAACTGACCGGGCCGGCTGATCCAAAAGCAGATGTAGTGGCCCTTTTAGGCGGACTCAGCATGCCCAAAGTCAATGTAAAAATTGAAGAAGTACAGGAAATGATTGATAATATATTAGATGAGGATGGAAAACTCATTGGTTTATGTTACATGGACATGTTTAAAGACGCTGGTTGGGATGAACAATTAAATTTTGATTGTATAATTGACGGCACACTTATCGGTGTTGTAAAAAAATAGGGATTTTCCTTTAATCATTTTCTTAAATGGAGCTTAATATGAAGGGCCCCCGCGTTATGTGGAATACAGTCCCATATCTTTTTATGGCATTGATCATAAACTTCGCTATTTTTTCAGGTTTTAGTTTTACATTTAATATACAACAAACTGGATTATATTACATGGTTCTTTTACTTGTAAGCCTTTCTCATCCATTTTCTTTGGTGTTGTTAACACGGTCTTCTAATTCACTGGTCAGGATGCTGTATGCAGTTTCGGCTGCCTGGACTGGGATGGCTGCTTACATCCTGATCATGTTTGCAGTATATTTGATACTGGGATTTTTTATAAATATACCAGCTTATACAGCAGGAATAGTTACTTTATTGGTCGCTTTTGTTGTAACTGCCTATGCAATAATTAACGTCACACGATTAACGGTTGAAGACATAACTATACCTTTAAATATTGAAAATAACATCCGGGCAGTGCAGATCAGTGATGTCCACATCGGACCAATACGTAAACAGGGTTTTCTTAGAAGAATGATGGATAAGATAATAGATCTTAATCCAGATATTGTTTTTATAACTGGAGATCTGTTTGACGGCTCATCAAAACTGGAAGATGATATTTTAAAGGATTTCAAAAGAATTAAAGCCCCCATATTATTTGTGATGGGTAACCATGATTTCTATCAGGGCCAGGATCAGGTCTCAGATTTTGTAAGTGGAACCCCTGTTAATATATTATATAATGAAGTTTTGGATTTCCAAGACCTGCAGGTGGTGGGTGTGCCTTTCTCTTGGGATAAGCATTATCTACAGAAAACCCTTCCAAAAATTAATTTCGATAGAGATAAGCCTACAATTCTTTTATATCACTTACCAAGTGAATTTAAAGTTGCAAAGGAAGCAGAAATTGATCTGCAGCTTTCAGGACATACCCATGCCGGCCAGTTTTTCCCATTCAATTACTTCGTGAGATTGCCCTTCCCATACATCAGGGGTTTATATAGGGATGAAGGAAGATACCTCTATGTTTCACAAGGTACAGGTACATTGGGGCCTCCAATGAGACTGGGATCAAGGTGTGAGATTACTCTGATTAAACTGGTCGGTGGGAAATCAATATCATAAACTATAAATATTAATTTTGAATATATATTCATCCTATGCCAAGACCTCGTAGATTCAGAAGAATTCTAAAAGACCCAGAAATTCGCTGCTTTAGGCCAGAAAAAGATGATATAGACGATTTATTGCCTATAGAAATAAATATTGACGAATTTGAAGCAATCAGACTCAGAGATTATCTAAATATACAGCAAAAAAAATCAGCAGAGTTGATGGGCATATCACAGCCCACCTTCCACAGAATTTTAGTTTCAGCAAGGAAAAAGATATCTGAAGCTTTAATTGAGGGGAAAAGTATTGTTATCATTGGACAAGATTATTCAACCGATGAAAGTAAGTATAAATGCAAAGCATGTGGCTTTGAATGGATAAATCCCGGGAAAGAATATGATAAATGCCCGGACTGCCAGTCAGAGGACATATCTATTGAACTACAGGAAGTGGATTCTTCCAGTGAAGACGTTACACTCCTAAGCAGAAGGTCTTACGGGGGTCAAGGATTAGGGGCGCGACCACCACGAATCTGTAAATGTCCCGAATGTGGTTTTGAATGTCCCAAAACCAGGGCAGTACCCTGTAGAAACACTAAATGCCCTAAATGTGATACTCCGCTATGTGGGTCTGATTAAGTCAGGTGATTAGAGATGAATTTTATTGAAATCCAGAATGTTTCCAAATCTTTTAAAGAAGTACCAGTTTTGAAAAACTTAAATGTAAATATCGAGGAGGGTGCTGTTTTGGGTATTCTCGGTAGGAGTGGTGCTGGTAAGTCTGTTTTAATTAATATGCTGCGTGGTATGCAGGATTACAGGCCAGATAGTGGGAAGATTTATTTTAATGTTGCTTTATGTCCTGACTGCAGGATCGTGGATGGCCCATCCAAAGCAGGGTCCAAATGCAGCAACTGCGGATGCGAGCTCGAGCCCTTGAGGGTTGATTTCTGGAACTGCGACCGATTACTCTTCGCAGCTATTAAAAGAAGAATATCCATCATGCTGCAGAGGACATTCGCATTATACGAAGACGACACAGTTATAGAGAATGTTATGAAAGGCATAACTGGCCATGACCCAGACGAAGCAACCTACATGGCCATAGACCTCATAGAACTGGCCCAGATGAGCCATAGGATCACACACATCGCCCGAGACCTCAGTGGAGGGGAAAAACAGAGGGTGGTTCTTGCCCGGCAGATAGCTAAAGAACCCATGCTCTTCCTCGCGGATGAACCCACCGGAACACTGGACCCCAAAACCGCCGAATTAATACACCAGGCGCTCCTGGAAGGAGTTAAAAAAAAAGGAACCACCATGGTCATCACCAGCCACTGGCCAGAAGTCATGAGCAAACTCTCCGACTATGTAATATGGATAGACAAGGGAGAAATAATAGAAGAAGGCGAACCAGAAGAAGTGGTGGGAAAATTCCTGGCACAGGTACCACTACCAGAGAAAAGAGAAGTGGCCAAAACAGGGGGACCCATCATCAAAATGGAAGGAGTCAAAAAATACTACTACTCCATAGAAAGAGGCGTGGTAAAAGCCGTGGACGATATCAATTTAACTGTGGACGAAGGGGAAATATTCGGTATAGTTGGCCTCAGTGGTGCTGGTAAAACCACCCTCTCCAGAATACTTTACGGTTTAACAGACCCCAGCAACGGTAAGATAGCTGTAAAACTGGGAGATGAATGGATAGACATGACTGAAAAAGGATTCACTGGCAGGGGAAGAGTTAAACCTTATCTGGGTATATTACACCAGGAGTACAGTTTATACCCCCACAGAAATGTGCTGGGCAACCTCACCGAAGCCATCAGCCTGGAACTACCAGCAGAATTCGCCAAAATGAAAGCCATATACGTACTTAAAGCTGTTGGTTTTGATGAAGAATATGCTAATAATCTATTGATTAAATTTCCTGATGAACTAAGCGGTGGAGAACGCCACCGGGTGGCATTAGCGCAAGTTTTGATTAAAGAACCCAATATCGTAATTTTAGACGAACCAACAGGTACCATGGACCCCATAACCCGAGTACAAGTCACAGATTCCATAAGACAAGCCCGCGAAGAATTAAATCAAACATTCCTAATCATCAGCCACGACATGGACTTCGTACTAAATGTATGTGACCGTGC
>WOYJ01000003.1 GCA_011620845.1 Methanobacteriaceae archaeon | reverse complement strand
GTATATAATAATTATTTTCTTACACCAAAGAAATTTATAGCCTCTATCAGATCCTGAAAAGCGATCAACTCTGTCTTTAAAACGTCTTCACGGCTTAAGGTGCCGCTCATCTCTCCATCAACGGAAAGTTTGTCTGGTCCCCTGGCAACTATCCTACCCACTCCATCACGGCTTAGAACTTCCTCTGCCTTCCGGTCATGCACGAAGGCCCGTCCGGGGATCATCACCGTTTCCTTAACATCTTTAAGATCTACCTCTTCCAGGTCTTTCTGGGTTATTAAGCAGCCGATATCTTTATTGGCGGCTACTACATTTACCAAATCTTCGGCGCCAATATTTAAAATAATTTTCTCGATATAGGGAGCAGCCACTGCACTGGTAAGTATGGTTGCCTCGGAGGTAACTTCAGATAATATATCAAGGTATTCACGGTTTTTATTTTTACTTATAGCAAAGGGAGTGTCGTTTTCAGGGTCACAGAGAGGAGTACCGGTTACCCGGAGCTTGAATTCCCGGTTTACCTGTTTAACCAGTTCCTCGAATTCTTCCAGTGAATGGGTTTTTTGACCCTCTAAGATGGGTTCATTTCCGAGGATTAGTCCCTGACTTTCCTGGTTAGCAAATCTCATCAGTATGAATGCCTTGGCACCCCATTCTTCCAGATCACTTGCCGTCTTAAAAAGAACTTCACCGTCATTAGCTCCCGGGACTATGACTGCTGCGGCGTGTACTTCACTGTTTTCGCAGAATATTTTAAGGGCTTTCAGCGATTCTTCTGGATTCGTATCTCCCATCCATTTCTTCCTGAGCTGGGCGTCGGTTGAAAAAACAGTGAAGGTGACTTCCTCTATTCCCCGGGATATCAGATCTTCGGCTGTCTTAGCGTCATCGATACCCTTGCCGCTGGTGTAGCCCAGGTGGATGGGGAGGCTTAAATCTTTAAAGGCAGATGAAATCTCCAGCAGATGGGGATAACAGCTTACATCTCCACCTCCACTGATGTTAACCTTTAAATGCTGGTCTCTGACTCCTCCCATCATCAGGGTGTTCTGGACGGAGCCAACCACCATGAATGGGGGTATGAAGTTGTTGGTGATCTCCCGTACCCCGGGGCCGCAGTGTTCACATCCTACTCTACCAGGATTGCACAGTTTACACCCGAAGGGATCTCCATCTTTAACCTTTCTAAAATAGCAATATTTACAGAAGCCCCTGCAGTCTTTGCCGGGCATACCACCTACATCTGCTATTATTTGCATATTATCTACTTTTTAACCTTAAAAGAAGTCGTTATAATTCGAATTAAAAGAAAAAAATCTTGTAAATACAATTAACTTTTACAGAATTATTCCATATAAATCTTTCTACTTGAATCAAAAAGAAAGTTACATATCATATAAGTTATTAAATGGAGATTCGTATATCAAAAATTGTATCGTTGGGATCAAAAACCAGTTTTAAGCAGTTTATCGCTGTTTATTCCACGATGCATAAGAAAATGATGTACAAGAATTCGTAGGAGGGAAAAAATGGCAAAGTTTGAAGATAAGATCGACTTGTACGACGCTAGAGGCAATCTTGTAGAATCCGATGTGCCACTGGAAGCTTTAAGTCCACTTAGAAACCCCGCGATCAAAAGAATCGTATCGGGTATCAAAAGGACCGTAGCTTTAAACCTAGAAGGTGTACAAAATGCCTTAGCTACTGCAAAAGTCGGTGGGCCCGCAAATAAAATAATGGGCAGAGAACTTGACTTAGACATAGTAGGAAATGCAGAAGCCATCGCAGAAAAAGCAAAAGCAATGATACAGGTTGAAGAAGATGATGACACAAACGTCCAACTGTTAGCTGGTGGAAAAAGGGCACTGGTACAAATACCAAGAGTTAGATTTGAATCAGCAGCTGAATACTCAGCAACCACTTTGGTAACTGCTTCAGCATTCATCCAGGCAATACTAGACGTATGTGACGTGAACATGTATGATGCAAACATGGTAAAAGCAGCAATCCTCGGTAGATACCCACAATCAGTGGAATACCTGGGAGGTAACGTAGCAACCATGCTTGACCTGCCTCAGAAATTAGAAGGACCAGGTTACGCACTGAGAAACATCATGGTAAACCACGTGGTTGCAGCAACCCTAAAAAACACTCTACAGACAACCGCTCTATCCAGTATATTAGAACAATCTGCAATGTTTGAAATGGGTGATGCAGTCGGTAAATTTGAAAGGATGCACCTTCTTGGACTAGCATACCAGGGAATGAACGCTGACAACATGGTACTGGACTTAGTTAAAGAAAATGCTAACGGTACCGTAGGATCAGTCATTGAAAGTATGGTAGATCAAGCTAAAGCTGACGGTGTAATCGGTGTAGAAAAAGACCTGAATGGATTTAATGTCTACGGAACTGATGACCTAGCAAAATGGAACGCATACGCAGCAGCCGGTCTACAAGCAGCCACCATGGTGAACCAGGGAGCTGCCCGAGCTGCACAGGGTGTTTCATCAACAATCTTGTACTACAACGATATACTAGAATTCGAAACTGGACTACCAAGCGTAGACTTCGGTAGAGCAGAAGGTGTAGCAGTAGGATTCTCCTTCTTTAGCCACTCAATTTACGGTGGTGGAGGTCCTGGTATTTTCAACGGAAACCACATCGTTACAAGACACAGTAAAGGATTCGCTATACCACCAGTGGCAGCAGCGATGGCATTAGATGCCGGTACTCAGATGTTCTCCCCAGAATCAACCTCCGGATTAATAAAAGAAGTGTACAGCCAAGTTGACGAATTCCGAGAACCACTCAAATACGTGAACGAAGCTGCAGCAGAGATTAAAAACCAGATATAAACAGAATTTCCAACTTTGGGGGCAAAAAGCTAAATGGACATTGAAATATTCCCGCACAGACTGTTAAGCGCCGATACCACTGAAAGATTATTGAATGATCTAGAAATGGTGGAAGGCATTAAAAAAATAGTTATCCAAGGACAAAGACTTCCTTCTGAAGACATAAACCCTGAACGCAAAAAAATCACAATTAAAGGCGAAGAAATCGACTTACAGGTTCAAACTGGCCGTGTTTTAATGGATATTGAAGATGAGGAAATCATCGATGAAGTTAGATCTGTCTGTGAAGATGATCTGCCCTTTGGCTTCAACATACATGTTGGAACCTTTATAAGAAAGCAGAAAACAGTTACAGACCAGATTAAATACGGTGAAACCTTGGATGAAATATCTGATGAAGTGGTTGGTTTGACGGATCAAAACGCTCAACTCAGCGAAAGAGCCACCATAATTAAAAAAGAGAACAAAAAATGATTGGCAAGACCACACACGTAGTAGATTGCAGAGAAGCCATGGGAATGGGTGAAGGAGGAGGAATCGCCCAGAGAGGTACATTTGCAGAGTGTGGAAACGATGTTCTGGCCATTGCTATGTCCCCCGGGAGGAGACACATAACCAAACCAGTATGTGAAATCACGTTTGCCCTACGGGAAGCTAACATATTTACCAGCACTTTGGTATTAAATGCCGGCGCTGGAGTCCCTTCAGATGCACCCACAGCGGGAATGGGAAGCCTTTTTGGACTTACTCCCAAAGAGGTAGAACAGATCAAAAGATTTCGCCTATTAGTAGTGCATTTGGGAGGAGTTAAGCATCACATAGTGTACAAGGCACGTTTAATTCTACGGAAAGTAAACAAGCCATGTATAGTGATATGTGAATACCCCGTTGACTTCGAAGATTTCGCTCAGGTTGGTGTAAAAACCAAAGCTGTAATGCCCGAAGAACCTAAAACTCAAGGTGAAATCGTGGATATTATTAGCGGAGTTATTAGAGGAGAAACAGCTCCCCAGGAAAAGTTGGATGAAATAATAAAAAAGGTAAGATTAGCATTAGGAGGTGCATGATTATGGCACAATTCTATCCAGGAACAAGTCAGGTTGCAAAAAACAGAAGAAAATTCAGCAACCCTGATGTAGAATTAGAAAAGTTAAGGGAGATTTCCGACGAAGATGTTGTTAAGATATTAGGTCACCGAGCCCCTGGTGAAGAGTACCCCAGTGTACACCCACCACTGGAAGAAATGGACGAACCAGATGATATCATAAGGGAAACTGTAGTACCACTGGATGGTGCAAAAGCCGGAGACAGAGTCCGATACATACAGTTTTCAGACTCAATGTACAACGCCCCAGCCCAACCATTCGTAAGATCCAGAGCATACCTCTGGAGATTCCGAGGTGCTGACGCAGGTACACTATCCGGAAGACAAATCATCGAAACCAGAGAAAGAGACCTCGAAAAATACGCTAAAGAACTTCTTGAACAAGAATGGTTCGACCCTGCCCGTTCAGCTGTTAAAGGTAAAACAGTGCACGGACACGCTGTAAGACTGGACGAAGACGGTATGATGTTCGACATGCTGCGAAGACAGATCTTAAACAAAGACACAGGCAATGTAGAAGCAGTCAAAAACCAGATCGGTGACGAACTAGACGAACCAGTAGTTTTAGGAGAACCATTAGATGAAGAAACTCTCAAAGCAAAAACCACTATCTACCGAAAAGATGGTGAAGCCTACCGAGACGACGCTGACGCAGTAGAAGTACTACAGAGAATACACATACTACGATCACAAGGTGGGTTCAGTCCTGAATAATTAGGAGGTGGAAATATGGCCGATAAAATGTTTATAGAAGCATTGAAAAAAGCATTTAAAGAAGATCCAGATGAAAGAAATACCACTTTCTACAAATTTGGAGGATGGAAACAGTCTGAAAGGAAAAGGGAGTTTGTTGAAGCTGGTAAAAAAGTAGCAGCTGAAAGAGGAATCCCTCAGTACGACCCAGATGTAGGTACTCCATTAGGTCAGAGAGTGCTTATGCCTTACCAAGTGTCCACAACTGACACCTTTGTAGAAGGTGACGATTTACACTTTGTAAACAACGCCGCTATGCAGCAGATGTGGGATGACATAAGAAGAACCGTTATTGTAGGATTAAACACAGCACACACCGTTATAGAAAAAAGGTTAGGTAAAGAAGTTAGCCCTGAAACCATAACTCACTACCTGGAAACTGTAAACCACGCTATGCCTGGTGCAGCAGTTGTACAGGAGCACATGGTGGAAACCCACCCATTACTGGTGGCTGACAGTTACGTTAAAGTCTTTACAGGTAACGATGAAGTAGCTGACGAAATCGACCCTGCATACGTGTTAGACATAAACAAAGAGTTCCCAGCTGACCAGGCTGAAGTACTCAAAAACGAAGTAGGAGACGGAATCTGGCAGATAGTAAGGATACCAACCATAGTATCCCGAACCTGTGACGGTGGTACCACCTCCAGGTGGTCTGCTATGCAGATCGGTATGTCCATGATTTCTGCATACAAACAGGCAGCAGGAGAAGCCGCTACTGGTGACTTCGCATACGCTGCAAAACACGCAGAAGTTATTCACATGGGTACCTACCTTCCTGTCCGAAGGGCAAGAGGAGAAAACGAACCAGGCGGAATTGCCTTCGGTTTCTTAGCTGACATAGTTCAGACTCCAAGAAAATACCCAGACGACCCAGTAAGACAGACCTTAGATGTTGTGGCCGCGGGAGCTATGCTCTACGACCAGATCTGGTTAGGTTCTTACATGTCTGGTGGTGTTGGTTTCACCCAGTATGCAACCGCTGCCTACACCGACAACGTGCTTGACGACTTCACCTACTTTGGTAAAGAGTACGTAGAAGACAAATACGGAATGACCGAAGCACCAAACACAATGGACACAGTCCTGGATGTTGCTTCCGAAGTTAACTTCTACGCACTGGAACAGTTCGAAGACTACCCAGCATTACTCGAAACCATATTCGGTGGATCACAGAGAGCATCCATCGTAGCAGCAGCAGCCGGATGTTCCACTGCATTTGCTACTGGAAACGCTCAGACCGGTTTAAGCGGATGGTACCTCTCCATGTACCTGCACAAAGAACAGCACTCCAGACTTGGATTCTACGGTTATGACCTTCAGGACCAGTGTGGTGCCTCCAACGTGTTCTCAATTAGAGGAGACGAAGGATTACCAACTGAACTGAGAGGAGCTAACTATCCAAACTACGCAATGAACGTGGGTCACCAGGGAGAATACGCAGGTATATCCCAGGCAGCACACTCTGCCCGTGGAGACGCATTTGCGCTTAACCCACTGGTTAAAATCACATTTGCAGACAAAAACCTGACCTTCGACTTTGCAGAAGTACGTGCTCAGTTTGCTAAAGGTGCACTAAGAGAATTCGAACCAGACGGTGAAAGAGCTCTTATCTCACCAGCAAAATAATAGGTGTTACGTAAACACCTATTTTTTTTTATTTTATTAAAAAAATTAAGGAGGAAATTATATGGTAGATGCTGTAATAGCAGGATTAGGTGTTGCGGCTTTAATGGGCGCTGCTGCAACTATTGCAGGAGCTGCAGAGGATCTAGAATCTGATGTTGGTTCACAAAGTAACCCTAACTCACAGGTTCAGCTTGCACCTCAGATGGGCAATCTGCACAGAATGGTTAACAAAGCTGTTTCTGGAGAACCAGTTGCCTATGGTACCTGGGCAGGAATAGCCGGTGCGGTTGCTTTCGTATTAATGGGCTCACTACACCTACCCGTAATTATGTCAATAGCAGGAGGAGCAGCCATAGCAGCATTGGTTCACGCTACATACACTACCACTTCCCACTTAGGAAGGATAGTTAGCCAGTCACAGTTCAATCAACCAGTGTTCCTGGATGTACTTACAACTCACTTAGGACCAATTGCTGGCCACGGATTCATAGTAACATTCTCAATAGTAGGATTATCATACCTTATGGGCTTATCAATTCCAGGATTTGGACACCCATTTGCACTGCCGTTTTTAGCAGTACTTTGGGGAATTACGATAGGTGCAATAGGTTCATCAACAGGAGACGTTCACTACGGTGCAGAAAGGGAGTACCAGCAATACCCATTTGGTGGGGGAATCCCGGTAGCTATTCATGGTGACATCACCAGGAAAGCTGAACTTGGTGCCAGAAACTCCATGGATGTAGTAAACTTTACTGCTAAATTCGGTGGACCCGTAACTGGATTATGTTTCGGATTAATAGTATTCTTCAGTTTCTGGAGCACAGTAATTGGTGGAATGCTTGGACCTGGTAGTACGGCGATTGCTGTCGGAACAACAATCCTATTCGTGATAGTAATACTATTAATCATAATAAACAACAGATTAGAAGTATTTGCCAGAAACAAATACGGACCATATAAGGAATAAGGAGGTTTTATGATGGACCCATTATTATTAATCGGTGCTGTAACCATTGGAGGAGTCCTCATTGGTGGAGGTGTACACTTCTTACCAGTAGGTGGTGCTCCAGCGGCTATAGCAACAGCAACAGGTGTAGGAACGGGTACTGCAATGTTAGCAGCAGGTAGTGCTATGACCGGACTTATTACCGCAGCAGCAGCCACAGGATCTCCACTCGAATTAGTACTACTGGCAGGTGCCGCAGGATCAGCTTTAATGATCGCCATAACCATGTTGGTGGGTAACTGGGTATACATTTGGGGAGTAGGAACCGTACCAGTTTCTGCTAAAGTGACCAAAGACCCTATCACTGGACTTGAACAGGAAAAATATGTTACCCCCGGTACAGAAGGACACGGAATACCCACAGTATGTTATGTCAGTGGAGTAATCGGTGGATTACTGGGTGGAATTGGTGGAGGATTAATATATTACTTCCTATACAATGGACTGATAGAATCAGGAATATCCGCCTTTGCAGCCAGTGGTGGTTCAATATCTACAGCCGCAGCAATGACTGCTGGAATATTTGCATTAGCAGTATTCTTTGTTAACTCAGTTATAGCATCCTACAATATAGGTGGAACCATTGAAGGATTCCACGACCCTAAATTTAAGAGACTCCCTAGAGGAGCATTAGGATGTATCGTTGCCTCTATAGTTATAGGAATTGTAGGGGTATTATTATTACAGGGAGGTGCGATCTAATGTCAGTAGCAGCAGGAGGAGGCGGAGAATCCTCTGTAAACCCAATACAAATTTTAGCATTAGGATTAATTGGTGGACTTATACTACTTTATCTGGTACCATTTATCCCTACTATAGGACCACTATTTGGAGCATTAGGAGCGGTGCTCGCCATAATATGGGGAGCTGACGCTATTGCTCGAGTTGCCAGTTATGGTTTAGGTACCGGTGTACCATCCATAGGATATATGTCACTGGCTATAGGTGTCATAGGAGCCCTGGCAGGAATAGCTGGTGCTGTGATATTTGGTAGCGGTTTAGAATTACTAGGCCCCATATTTGGAGTAGTCTTAGCCATGATCGTAGGTGCCATAGTAGCCTTAGTCGGTACCAAGATCATCAAGATGAAAATACCCATCCTGGTTAGATGCACAGTGGAACTTTCCGGTGCAGCAGCCATATCCATACTAGGATTTTCAGCAGCTATAGCTGGAGGTTTAAGCATGGCAGATATATTGACCACAGTGGTATCAACTGGATTTATAGGTGTATTATTCATCCTGAATACAATGGCAATACAGCATCCATTCAACGCCTGTTTAGGACCACAAGAAGACAGAGTTAGAACACTCAAACTGGCCGCAGCAACTGGTTTCATTTCCATGGCCATAGTAGGGATCATGGGAATTGGATACTCAGATATCTGGTGGGTAACCGCCATAATCGGTGCAATAGCCTGGTTTATATCAATCAGTGCATTCATTCAAGCATCTACCGAAGATGCAGCATCAGTGGCTTGGACTGGCTGGTGGCCTGAAGAGGAGATGTAAAGGAGGAATAGAAAATGGCAGAAATGTTACCTTTAATACAAATTGCTCCTGAATCCAATTTAACCCTTGACCCCTCCACAGGTATACTGGGAGCAGCTATGAAAGGAGCTGTACTGGTATCCCTGGATGGAGTGAACGAACAACTAAATGAATTAGAGATGGCAGTAGAAGACTTATATACTTCAATGGATCCAACCACAGTCTCTGCAGGGGCTTACCCTGGAAGAGAAGGTGCTTACTTTACCGCAGGTAAACTAACCAACATAGTGTACGGATTCATAATTGGGTTAATTCTACTGGTCGCATTACTACCGCTACTATTATAGGAGGTGTTAAAGTTGGCTGAGAAAAAAGCACCAGCAGAAGGATGGCCGGTTATTAACGGGGACTACGTGGTCGGAGACCCAGAAAGTCCAGTTGCAGCCGCGACACTGGCTTCTCACATCGAACAGATCCCAGTGGATGCCGGAGCAGCCATAGCCGGACCTTGCAAAACGGAAAACCTCGGAATTGAGAAGATGATGGCTAACCTGATCTCGAACCCTAACATCAGATTCCTGGTCCTGTGTGGATCAGAAGTTCAGGGGCACATTACAGGTCAAAGTATCGAAGCACTTCATGCCAATGGAGTTGACCCAGAAAAGAGGAAAATTATAGAAGCAACTGGAGCAATTCCCTTCATCGAAAACATACCCGACGAAGGAATTGAAAGATTCCAACAACAACTGGAAATAGTAAGTATAATTGACACAGAAGACGCAGCAGCAATACAATCCAAGATCAAAGAGTGCATAGAAAAAGATCCCGGAGCATTCGAAGAAGAAGCAATGGTAGTCGAAGTGGAAGAAGATGGCGAAGAGGAAGAAGAAGGTGAAGCAGTACCACCTGTAGCCCCAGAAACCGCACTGATAGAAGCTCGAATGCGTAATATCCAGACCCAGATTAAATCAATCGGTGGTATAAACCGGATATTCGCAGGTATGTACGCCGGAAAAGTTCAGGGAATAGTGGTAGGCCTGGCCTTCACACTGATCATTGGGACTATATTATTCCTGAGATAGGGGGTTTTCGAGATGGTTTTGATATCAAATAAACCTAACATTAGAGGCATAAGAAAAGTCGCAGAAGATGTTAAATACCGAACACAACTGATAGGTAGAGACCAAAGATTATTTGCCGGGCTTATAGCCACCCGTATTTATGGTATAGCCGTAGGAGTAATCCTGGCTTTAATTTTAGTTCTTCCATTTGTAATTTGGACATTATACTTCGGAGGATGATAAAATGGCAGACGAAGATAAAGATATAGTACCAGCCGTTCTTGTCCCTGCAGATGCATTCAACAAGGCAAATGAAAGATTAGACGACATGGAAGACAAGGTAGAATTCACTTGGGGTGAAATCAACCAGCGTATGGGTCAACAAATAGGTAGAGATATTGG
This sequence comes from Methanobacteriaceae archaeon, assembly GCA_011620845.1. Classification (GTDB taxonomy): domain Archaea; phylum Methanobacteriota; class Methanobacteria; order Methanobacteriales; family Methanobacteriaceae; genus Methanobacterium_A. Next base: position 8,983 of record WOYJ01000003.1, on the reverse strand, counting down.
TATTTTATACGGAATTATAATAGGACTAATAATCCTATTTGTGGCATTCAATGTGGTTAAGGTAGGAGCATTCTTAACTGCCTTTGGAATCTAGTAAAATGGAGGTTTATGTATGTTTAGATTTGACAAAGAACAAGTTGTTTTAGATATTGGTGGCGTCAAATGTGGAGGACAGCCAGGTGAATATCCAACTGTTTTAGCAGGTACCATATTTTATGGTGGACACAACATTATTGAAGATGAAAAGGCCGGTACATTCGACGCAGAAAAAGCACAGGCTTTAATGAAAACACAGGAAGAGATGTCTGACGTAACAGGTAACCCTCACTGGGTACACACCTTCGGACAGACTCCAGAAGCAATCGTTAAATATCTGGAATTTGTAGGAGAACACTCCGATTACCCCTTCCTCATAGACTCAACCTCTGCAGAAGCAAGAATAGCCGGAGCAAAATACGCAACAGAAGTAGGATTAGCTGATAGAGCAATCTACAACTCTATAAACATGGCAGCAGAAGCTGAAGAAATAGTAGCAGTAGGAGAAACTGACCTATCTGCATCCATAGTTCTAGGGTTCAACGCAATGGACATGACACCCCAGGGTAAATTAGACATCTGGGAAAACGGTGGAAGCGTACTGGATAAAGGTCTCTTAGAGATGGCCGCAGAATCTGGAATCGACAAACCACTCATGGACGTAGCAGTTACCCCACTGGGACAGGGAGCAGGACCAGCAGTCAGAACATCCTTCATGCAGAAAGCCAAATGGGGATACCCATCAGGTGCAGGTATACACAACGTACCATCCGCATGGGACTGGATGAGAAACTACAAAAAATCAGTAGAAAAAGGTGGACAGGGTCACGCTGAAGCATGGCCTGTGGCCGACGTAGGATCCAACCTCATCATGCAGATGGCTGGTGGAGACTTCGTTCTCATAGGTCCTATTGAAAACGCTTCCATGGCATTCCCTGCCTGTGCAATGGCCGATATCTTCATTGCAGAAGCTGCTAAAGACCTTGGAACAGAAATGATTGAAGAACACCCATTATTCAAACTGCTCTAAAAAGTTTGAGGCGATTATATCGCCCACTTCTTTTATTTTTATTTTTAAATCAATTTTAAGGGATTATCATGCCCATGTCACGTTAATTTTTTAATGATCAAAGAGTAATTATCAAAAAATTAAATAGAAAAGGTTATCAATAGGGATACGGAAATATACTTCCGGTGAATATTTTTGTTAAATATAATCCTTTACATCATAGGACTGGTCATATCGCTGATCATAGTGGTTAAATCCGCCGATGTCTTTGTGGATAACCTGGTGGAAATTGGATCGACACTGGGGATTTCAGAGATTATCCTGGGAGTCACTGCATCAGCCATCGGTACATCACTACCAGAATTTGGATCCGCCTTGATAGCTTCGCTTTCAGGCAGTGTAGATATCGGTGTGGGTACAGTTATAGGCTCCAACATATGGAACATCGCCGGTATACTCGGTATTTCTGCCACAGTATCTGGTGTAATTAGAACAAATAAAAAGGGACTCACCAGAGACTGGTTGATGACTTTAATCACCGGAATTATCCTCTTAATTTTCATGTTTTTCGGGGATATCCACTGGTCGGCTTCCATTATAATGGTCGCTGCGTACGGTTACTATCTGTATCTATTGATTAAATCACAGAGAGAACAAAACCACGTTAACTCTTCAGAGGAAGAAAAAATAGATGAATCGGGAAATAATCAGAATAAAAGAAATATAGATAAAAAAACCATTGCACTGGTAGTTATAGGTTTGATCGGCCTTATTATTGGCTGTAGGATACTGGTCTTCAGCGGTGTGGAACTGGCCCGTATAGCCGGCATTCCGGCCATGATCATGGGATTATTCACCCTGGCCATTGGAACCAGCATACCAGAACTGGTGGTTACCCTATCTTCCGCCATGAAAGGACTGCACGATCTCTCCATAGGAACAGTGCTGGGCAGTAACACCTTCAACATACTCATAGGGATTGGAATTCCTGCACTGGTAATGACAGTACCGGTTGAACCACTTTCTTTAACCTTCGACGCACCAGTGATGCTGTTTATCACCATTTTATTGATGGTACTGATAAGAGCAGGTAAAATGAAATTAAACCGGATAGCAGGAATAATATTAGTGGCTTCATACATAACCTACGCTGTATTCAGATTATTTATACTGGTATGAGAGGACTAAGCAATGTACGAAAAGATACTTGTGGCTACCATGGGCGAATACATGGATGAGATACTGGAAAACACAATTGATGTTGTTTCAGGTAAAGATGTTGAAATCATAGGTATATACGTAGTAGATATCTCTGTACCTTTCTTAACCCCAGTTAGGGTTAAAAATATGATGCACAAGGAATTAACCATGAGGGGAAGGGAAATACTGAACAGTATGGAAAAACAACTTCAAGAGGTATGTAAGGGGATTAAGTTCAAAAAGGTATTATTAGAGGGCAACCCGGCGGAGGAAATAGTTAAGACTGCTGAAAATGAAGCTGTCGACCTTATTGTAATGAGCACGGGAAAAAGTAGGGTAGATAAGCATTTGTTAGGAAGCGTATCTGAAAAAGTCGTTCACTCTGCCCCCTGCAGTGTATTACTGGTAAGGATCAACTAGATCAACCTACTTCTTTTTTATTAAAATAAATTCATAACCTTTATATTAATTTTAAGTAAAACTTTAACTTGTTGATTTATTTCTGGAGGTAATCCTTTTGTCCCCTTTTAAGAAAATATTTGCAAGAAGCCCAAAGCCAGTCAGAGCAAAAAGCAAGTACATAGGTTTTGATGATATAAAATACAATCCTTATAGTGTTAAGAGAAAAGTAGGTGCTGGTATAAGCATGACCCCGGATACCTATTATATCGTGGGGTCGGTGGAACTGGGAAATACCACCACTAAATGTATCCTGACCGCCACTAACCTCACCGATAGTCACACCTATCTGCTGGATAAGACCGTGAAGATGACCAGGGACATCCGCCCTCCAAAGGAGGGGGAAGAAGTTTTCGGGGAGACTGTCTGGGAAGTAGAGCTTACCAAGGAATCAGTGGCTGAACTGATCAAAGACACCATCTTAGAATCAGTTAAACGGGCCAGGATAGATATTGATGAAGACCTTGATTTTGTAGTCCGTTCAACTGGGGTGACCGCTGGATTTGCCCATCCAGATGATGTGGGACAACTGATAATAGCCCTGGCCAACGGCTGCCTTGACGCAGGTATACCTCCCCGTAAAATGTCACCGGCCATGTCCATCGATAACTTTCCGGAACGACTCCGGGGATACACCCTTATAGATCAGGTAATGTTTGACGGAGCGGTGGTAAGCGTAGTACCACCCACAGGTAAGGTGGTGGTTGCAAATGAAATGGAAGGGGAACTGGTAACTGCAGGCATAAAAGCAGGTGCCAAATGGACTGATGTGGACTACCGTAACCCTGTGGTTTCCATGGATTTCGGAACCACTCTCGCTGGTAGAATAACCAATGCCGATGTACCATACGCCCGTACCGTTGGCAATTTCTGTGGACTCGCAGGGGCAGTATCAGACTCCATAATCAGGGGTACTGAAAGGGTTGATAAGAGGGGGGGGGCCGCGTTGGACCTTTACACCAGGGACATACTTAAAAACGCCGATTGGAAGGCCGCTAGAAAATACGCAGAAAAGATACACAAACACGTGGATATAAGAAAGGTCCCTGAGGGAAGGGATAGGTTTGGAACGGTGCCAGTCGACCCGGAAGCCGCCTACAGTGCGGGTACCACACTTATCGGCTGTGACATCGGAGAAAATGGTGATGAAATTCCTGAATTAGTTGATTTAGGTCATGAGATCTATGAGGATGTCGGAGTACATACCCTATTTGCGACACTCGATCATGTAAGCGCCCTCATCGTTAAAAGATTGGTAGATGAAGTGGAGGATGAAAAGGTAATTACCGAGGGTTCTGTCCTGGGAGTCACTGGCCGGGCAGGGATAACCGGTAGGAAACCAGAACTAGTACTGGAATATGTTAAAGACCATTTTAAAGATGTTATATTTGTCTCCGATGCTTTGGCCCTTGGTGCCGCTGTAATGGCCCGCTGCATGAACTCCATGGGGACACCTAAAGTTCCGCTGGGTGGTTTGCGCGGTGGAGCCTGTATTTTAGGTGCCCGGAAGAAATTACAGAGAGATAAGGAACACCTAAGCTATTAATCACCGTGGATCATATTTAAAACTTTTATATTATCTGCACTGGTTAATATTTCACTTTCTGAAACTATCACATTATTTTACATTATTTTTTTCTATCACCGCTGCAAGAGATTGATATCTAACTTCTCAAGCAGTTCTTTTCCAGTTAATACATCTGATTCGATGTTTATCTCTTCATCATTTCCCATTCCATCTATAATTTTCACTTTCATGATTTCACCTTCTGATTTGCTGTTTTTTTGGATTGTATCTCGTTGGCTTATTATCTTCTGATTTATTATCTTCTGACATGCATCTCCTGAACATGTTATATCTTTAACCGTTATATTTCTTAACTATCGTTATATTTTATTGGTTAAAAAAAAGAGAACGAGTTGTACCCGTTCCCTCTCTGGAGGTCATAAACCTAAGGCCAGATATTAACTTAAGTAATTCATTCTATCTTTTTACCAGCATCTGGGCCTGGTTGTACAGAATATATCTCATTAACCTTGAGCAGGACTGCGGCTTTGGGATTTAATTGTGCCATAACACTTTTAGCCCACTGGACGGCATCTTCGAAATATTTACCAGATTCATATATCTCCACATCTCCTTTAAACTGATATGGGCATTCTGATACGTTACCAACAGCTATTGATGCTTTGGGATTGTCTTTAAGGTTTTTAAAAGTCTTGTTCATGAAGTTAGCTACCAACAAAACTGTTCCACTATCTAATGGTCTGGCCAGTCCTATAGGAACCACGTTAGGTACATCATCGGTACTGGCAGTTGCCAGCCAAACTATGTTATTTTTTTCTATTGCATCCATCATCTCTTGAGTTAAAACCATTCTATCACCCTTAACTTTTCTACATACCATACTTGTTTTAATAATATAATATACATTTTGGTCAGCAAAATGTACTAAACTGTATCCTGGTTACTGAAATGACTGAGGGTATTTAAATAAAAACCTTTAATATGGGGCTATAACTACAAATAACACATAACGATTTTTTAAATTTTCAAGAAGGATTTTAAATAAAATTTTTTTCTGACTAATAGGGGAAAAATAATATGGTAACTGCAGTAATCATGGCCGGTGGTAAAGGAACCCGGATGGGATTTAAGGGTGAAAAACCCCTGATTTCCGTCCGGGGCAAGCCCATGATCAGGCACGTTTGCGAAGCCCTAGGGTCGTCCCGGGAAGTGGATGATTTAGTGGTGGCCACCAGTAAAAACACACCACTCACCACGGATTTTGCCCGAAAATCCGGCATGAAAGTTATAGAAACCCCAGGGGAAGGTTATGTAAACGATCTCAGATTTTTAATAGGGGAACTCTCAACTTATGACCCCAAAACCAATAACCAGGACGATATCCTGGTGACCATAACCGCAGATCTACCCCTCATCACAGGGGAAATTTTGGATGAGGTAATTACAGAATATAGAAACTGCGGTAAACCAGCCATGTGTGTTGCTGTGCCACTGGAATTTTTCAGGCAATATAATCTGAAACCACATATTGTAATGGGGGATATGGTACCTTCAGGATTAAATATATTAAGAAGAAACAACACACAACAAGATGAGGAAGTATTGGAACTGAGGAAATTTGAGCTGGCGTTAAATATTAATAGTCCAGAAGATCTAATATCCTTAGAGAAATATTTTGAGTTTAAATCTTTCAAACAGGCAATAAATTAGGGGTGATATAAGTGGTTGAAGAACGGAAATTAATTAAAGGGGAAGAGAAGGTCTGGAGTGAAATAAAGGGCTACCAGGTGGCTACAAACAACGCAAGAATACTCGGTGAACTCGATGAACTAATAATCAACGGTAAAACCGGTAAAATAACAGATGTAGTTATCAGGGTAGACAAAGGCCGAAACGTCAACGTCAAAGGCGCTAAAAAGAAAGGAGACACTTTATTGGTTCCCTTCGGAAAAGTGGAAAAAGTCGGTGAGTTCATAATCATCACTGAATAAAAAAAATCTTCTTTTTTAATTAAATACGCTATTTCTTGCTTATTTAAACTGTTTCCTCTAAAATTAGCGATTTTTTGATAAAAAAATAATATAATAGATGATTTGTTCATCTTACATAGGACTACTCAATCTTACATAGGACTACTCATTTTTGCACATAAAATGGATGCTCAGCACTGTCTTTTTTATCCAGAATCTCTTTTATTGATGGCTCCTGGTTCATAGCCCTTCTTATTGCTAATTTGGTTGCCTCGTAGTTGTAGCGGTAAATTTTATCGTTGTCTTCTGCAGCCGGGTGGATGAAAACCCCGACGATGATACACAGGTCCTCTACGTCACCTTCTGGGATGGTGCCTTCTTCCACACAATCTGCCACGGCCATGGCCACAGATTTCTGGGCCGGTCCGAAGTTACGCACAGCATCCTCCATTCCCCTGATACTGACCTTAGGCACTATCATGGTTATGGGTTTGCAAACCAGGTTAGGGGCGATGACTGCAAAAAGTGGGGTGTGCTTTTCCACCTGATTGGTAAGTGCATTTGCAAAGGCCTGCCCTATAGGGCCTGATTTATCTCCAATCAATAAATCTATATGTGCTACTTCATTTCCTTCGCCAACCAACGCTTCACCATTTAAGTACATAAAATACACCTCTTGTAAATTTTTTATACATAAAATGATACAAAAAATATAAAATGGGGGATTACATACCCTGTAAACTCAGATCCAGCATCTTCTTGGTCTCTGCAGCAAGTTCCGGTGGAAGACCAGTTATATCCATACTCAGGAATCCTCTGACAATCATGGAAGCTGCTTCATCTTCAGTTAAACCACGGGACATCAGGTACTGAACTTCTTCTTCGGCGATCTTACCCACCGCAGCTTCGTGGGACAGTTCCAGGTTGGTAGCACTACCTTCCAGTTCGGGTACTGAATAAATCATGGAATCATCCGATAAAACCAGCCCCATACACTCCAGGTGTCCTTTCACTTCCTGTGATTGGCCGGATAAGTGTCCCCTAGTATAGATCTGTGATTCATCGTTGGACACGGCACGGGTAACCATTTCGGTACTGGAATTCCTTCCGGTAAGTATGGTACGGGAACCGGTGTCCAGGATGGAATCTTTCTTACCACTTAAGATTGTCTGGAACACTGCTCTGGAGTTTTCCCCCTGGCAGTAAGCTGTAGGGTAAGTCTGGATGGTACGGACTGGACTGGTTAGAATGTAATTATTGATATAAGTGGAGTCATCCCCTAAGATTACACCGGTACGGGGTCTCACCTCCACCTCCTCCGCCCAGTTATGTACCATGGTGAAGGTGATCTTCGCACCTTTCTTAAGGTAGAACTCTGAAACTCCTACATGAAGGGCTCTCTGGATGTCAGATCCAGTGGCACAGCCAGTTATGATATGTAGTTCTGAATTTTCTTCGGCGATGATTACATTATGGACCGTCTGGGCTACGTCTGCACCCCCAATAAACATACAGGCTTGGATTGGGAATATTTCCTTAGAATTAGGTAAGGATCTGATGAAATAGCCGCCTGATTCTCTTAAAGCCGTTTCAGCGGTGTATTTATCAGTATCCACTGCTACAGCTTTCCACATGTAATCGTTTAACCAGTCGTGTTTTTTTAATGCGTCTTTCATGTTCATTAGTTCTATGGATTCTGACTGGCAGTTGGTGCAGACTCCTGATTGGTCGATCTGCAGGAATGTACCTGATCTACCGGTCCCGCTTGGTTCAACTCCCACGTTAAGTATGTCTTTTTTATATTTTTCCGGAAGTTCTTCCAGGGATTCCATTTCTTCATGTTCACCAGTTTCTTCTTTTTCGAATTCTTCAATTTCTATATCCTTACCTAGGGTAGCTTTCTTTTCTCTGGCCTTAAGAGCTCTTTTCTTCAGTGTATCGGATTGCAACATTCAACACATCCTTTGAATCCTTCTTTCCTAACATCTTCTAAAATTTCATCGGGATTGCCTGAACAGGCTATTCTGCCATCCATTAGCACGTGGGCGGTGTCTGCAGTGACGAAGTTTAGAATATATCCTAAATGGGTGATGAGTAAACCAGAATTCTTTCTTAATCCTGGCTTCTTATCTTTATTAAGTAGGGTGTTTATCTCCTCTGCCAGAAGTTCCACGTTTTCGATATCCACTCCGGAGTCGGGTTCATCAAACATGATGAAGTCGGGTTTCTGGGCCAGGAGTTGTAATATTTCTGATCTTTTAACTTCACCACCGGAAAAGCCCAGATTCACATCTCTTTCCAGGAATCTTTCATCAAATTTAAGTTTACTCGCCTGTTCCGTCATTTCCGGACTTAACTCCTCCTTAACATCTTCATGATGTTCGATTTTCAGGAGGTCCATTAGTTTTACACCTCTTATTGAAGGGGGGTTCTGGAAACTAACACCTATTCCCATTTTAACCCTTTCTGTGGTGTCCAGGTGGGTGATGTCTTCTCCCTTGAAGATGATCTCTCCCCTGGTTATGTTGTATTGGGGAAAACCCAGTATACTCATAAATAGCGTACTTTTACCCGACCCATTAGGCCCTAAAAGTACGTGGGTTTCGCCTTCATCTATGTACAAATCGATGTCTTTCAAAATTTCTTTATTATCTACTTCTACGGCCAAATCTGTTATTTCAAGGAGCAATTTCAACCACCACCATCTTTTTAACTAAATTTTAAATCATATCTTTATGAAATAAAATAAAATGTTACATTAATATTATGTACATTATGCGA
>WOYJ01000031.1 GCA_011620845.1 Methanobacteriaceae archaeon | reverse complement strand
CTTTAATAAATTTACGTCTCGCTGATTTAATTGTCCCAGAAACACCTAATGTATGGAATACTACTCTTTTACCTTTAAAACGATTTATAACTGGGAAAACCGATCTTACCCTGTCGACCTCCTCCCTCCTGCAGCGGAGAATTCCCTTAGTAATGTTCTGCCCGGATGAATTACATTTCCATACCTTAACCACCCACAGATCAAAGCGGCTGACACCACAAGAGCCGTATAAACCTCCCGCAGCCCCCCATATTAAAGATATTACCTCATCACGGGTGAGGGGATTTTGCGACCGGACTTCAAATGCCAGGTATCTCTTCTTATTTCTGAGATGCGGGGGTAATATTTTAAGCTTCATTTAAACCACGGTAAAATCGACAATCTTACTTTATGATATTCCTACTCCTATAATGTCAATAATCCTACTCTATGATGTCGACAATCTTACTCTATAATCTTAACTCCATCTACAACGACTTTATCTCTAGTTTCACTCCTTTCAATAATTTTCTGTGGAGTTTTAGAAAGTGCAGCTTCTGCTTCTTCCCGATCCAACCCAAAACATCCCGATAAAGCCAGGAGATCTTGGGGCGTATGCAGGTCGTAGATGGACTCTGCATCGCTGGTAATGATGAGGGGGAAGCCATATTTCCTTTTCAATTTAATTATCTCCCTAAAATGGGATAATACCGTGTAATGTAGATAAGAATTAGTTTTAGTCAGATATTTAATGTTTAATTCAACTGCCACTTCGTTAAGGGCTGCTTTTTTGGCCATAACATGATTGATGCCACAGTCCCTCCGTTTGAGGTAGGGTGCTGATAGTATATCTACCTGGGGATCTTCACAGGCCGCTCTGTTTATCTTCTGGTCACCACCACGCACCATGATAACATCGGCATTTTTCCTGGACTTTTTAACCTTCTGCCTTATGCTTTCTGGGTTTTTCGCGGAAATGAAGATCCCTTTATAAGTTTTGATGGGATTTTCTTTCTTGGTGGAATTTTCCTGGTTTGTTGTTTCTCCACTTGCAACTTCAACTTTATTCTCATTTCCATTAGAATTATTCCCATTTCCATTCGAAAACAGTGTTAAACCAGCATACCCTAATCTATCAGCTTCTTTAACCAGTTCAGGGTCATCTTTTACGTGGAAATCAAAAAATAAAATCATCTCCACCCCCAAATTTGCCTGGCGAGTTTCATGGCAACTTCTTTTCGGGCCGGGTATGCTGCGATTTTGATCTTAACATGGATGGAGTCACCATGTTCCACTATCTCTAGTTCATCAAGATAGGCCCTTTGTTTATCAAAACGGAGAAATAAGTTGCCTTTATCATCCATCTTCCTGTCTAGATCCTTCCGGATTTTATCTGCAGTAGATGTATCTTGGAGTGTCTCGATAAAATCTTTGATTTCTCTCTTTTTTTCGATTTTATCGTGTAAAATTAGTACTGGATTTTTCCAGTAGCCTTCAGTGTATTCCTTTTGGGGTGAGGAGTTGGGAAAAAGAGTTTTAACTGCTTTTTTCACTTTTTCCTCGTTTTCTGTTCCATAAACAAAGGTTCGATAAGAGACGTTATGGATCATTATTTACCGGACCTTCTCAGCTCCCTTACCCTTATTTCGAAGGCCTCTGGTCTTTTGACCTTCACTGGTAAGACCTCTGAAAACCCGGTTGGTGTGCTGTTTTTCCCCAATCCAGTTGATGTTACTATCATTCTTAATGGAGGGGTGGTTTGGGTCTACCAGAATAACTTCATAGAACTTGAATTTCCCATCTTCCCATACCCAGTAGGAATTTAAAACCTCTAAGTTGGGGTATTTCCGGGCCACCCTTTCCTCGGCTATCCTTTTTATGGATTTTTGAGGGGTGATCTTGGTTACACCCATTCTTTTAGGCCTTCTACCAGCTTTGAATCGGGTTTTTCTCCTTCCACCTCTGCGTACACGGGTCCTTACCAGTACGTATCCTTTTTTGGCCTTGTAGCCTAAGGATCGTGCCCTGTCGAGTCTGGTTGGTCGGTCAATTCTTGTAATTACGTTTTCTTTTCTCCACTCTGGAGCTCTCTTCTGCATTAACTCCTTGATATAGGAGTCGTCAGTATTTTTCCAAGCTTGTCTAATATATTTATACAATTAAAACACCTCTTTTTGTTCAGCTTTCGCCACATCCATGGGACAGTGTCCCTAAAAAAAGTAGGTTATACTTTAAATTTACAGTAACCAAGTGTTGGTCATAACACCTTAAAAAGGTTTTGGGCCCTGACAGGAATTACATGAGTTTGAACCGGGGGATATCATAAGTAGATGTAACTGATTTCATAATAGGGGTAACTGATTTTATTTAATTCAGGAGGAAACTTCCTCTTTATAAGTACCTTGGAGTCTTCTTATGTAGAACCGCGCCCAGACATAGGCAACTATACCTCCCGCAATATCTCCCGCCACAATACCCCACCAAACTCCTCTTTCGCCCATATTAAGTGAGATGGCCAGAATATAAGCGAAGATAATCACCAGTATCATGTTTCTAAGTATGGCCAAGGTCAATGAAGACATTCCCTTACCTGTTCCCTGGAAAATAGAACCGGACATAACCCCGGGAGGCATGAAGATATAGAAGAAACACATCACCTGTAGGAAAGCAGCGATGGTCGGTGCTAAATAGGCACTCTGTGGAGTGTAGGCAAATAACATCGCCATGTAAGGCGCTAATATAACGGTTAAAATAGCTACGACTAAAGCTATTATGGATCCTATTTTAACAGAGTAGTTATGAGTGATGGAAAGGTTTTCGAATTTTCTGGAACCAAATGAAACCCCTGCAACAGTAATAACGGACGTTCCAATGGCTACTATTGGCAGTATTGCCATCATAACCACCCTCCAACCTGCCGAATAGACCGCTACTGCATCTGTCCCGGCAACTAAAACCAGTAATCCATTCAGGATTCCCACGTTTATGGAAAGTATGAGAAATTCTGCACTGGCTGGTAGACCTACACCCAAGATATCCTTAACCACTTTAAAATCAGGTAGGAAATCTTCAAGTGAGAATGATACAAAGGTGTCCTTCTTCACCAGGAACCAGTATAAAATTACCATGGACACCATGGCCATGGATATCACTGTACCATATGCAGCTCCTGAAATTCCTAACCCTGCGGAATATATAAGTATCGGGTCCAATACCATGTTTAAAACTGATGAAACTGCCATGGCGTACATGGTCCTTTTTGTATCTCCCTCTGCCCGGAGAATACCATAGGCCGCGCCTGTAAATAACATGAAAATTGTACCTGCAAAGGTCACCCGCCCGAATTGCACCGCCAGATCCAAGGTACTTCCTGCTCCTAAGAAAACCAGAATAGGTTCCAGGAATATCAAAAGTAGAAAGGTTATGATAACTGAAATCACGATGGTAATTAACAGAGAATGAATAGCTGCATTGTTAACACTTCTTTTATCACCGGCACCGATAAAACGAGCTACAGATGAAGCGGCACCAGCACCCAGACCGTTACTGAGACCCACCATTATCATGAAAAGTGGTGTGACAAACCCTACAGCAGCTAGGGCTTCTCCCCCAAGACCAGCAACCCAAATAGCGTTAACAAGATTATAAGTGGTTTGAAGAATCATGGCAATGATCATCGGCCCGGAAAGTTTGATAACCGCCTTTTTAGGGTCTCCTAGAATCAGGTTGACTCCTTCTGTTCTCCCTTTCAGTTCATGAAACTCAGAAGATGTATGATCAGATTCTGATGATGACTTATCATTTTTCACTGTATTTCACTGTCCTTTAGTTTATTACCACATTGAAAAATTAATATCCTACCATTTTCGCTGCCGTGGAGAATTTCAGGTAAATATAGCAGGTTTCAGATAATGGATTTAAATATAATATAATGGATTTAAATATAATATAATGGATT
>WOYJ01000145.1 GCA_011620845.1 Methanobacteriaceae archaeon | reverse complement strand
ATGAATGAATTTGCAAAAATTAATCCATGAATAAAATTGGTGAAAATTTAATTTTGAACAATTTATATTATAATATAAGGGGCTGATTACCTTTGGAACTACAACAAAAACTGGACAAAGTCAGAGATTACCTGAAGGATAAAAGGGTAGTGGTAGCGTTCTCCGGCGGTGCCGATAGCACGTTACTTGCCAAGTTGGCCTTTGAATCAGCACCTGAAGCTGTGGCAGTAACGGTGGATAGTGGAGTTCTACCTAAAAATTTCAAAGATAAAGCCCATAAAATCGCAGAAGAAATAGGCATCCCACACGAGGTTTTAAGGGAAAATTTCTTAAAAGATGAATCATTCCGTTCGAATCCGCCCCAAAGATGTTATATATGTAAAAATAAGATGCACACCATACTCGAGCAATATGCAAAGGACAAAGGTTTTGATACAATCGCTGACGGCACTAATATAAGCGATTTATTAGAAGATCGTCCCGGAGTGATGGTGAATTACGAGAAGGATATATCGACACCCCTGGTATATGCTGGACTCACTGCTGAGGAAGTAAGGGAAACCCTGAAACATTTAAATCTGGATTATTCCCAGTCGACAACCTGTTACGCTACCAGAATACCCACCGGCACGGAACTCACCACCAAGAAGATCAACCGGATAGAATATGCAGAGACCCTCATCCAGAACATCACCGGACTGGAAATGGTTAGAGTACGGGACGACTATGGAGAAGCACGTATAGAAATCTCTGATGTTGATAAACTCTTAAACAGTTCCATATTAAATCATATAAACTCAGAACTAAGTGCTGTTGGGTTTAAAAAGGTTTTACTCGATGTAACTGCCTATGGTGGCTCAGATAAGGAACTGGTTATTTATAAACCCTGCCGGGACGAGGCAGACAAGATAATGTTTGAAACAGAGCTCCCCTACCAGATCGATATCCGGGAAACCTGCCACCAACTGAAAAACCTGGGAGAAGTCAAATGCTCAACCAAGATGGGAGTAGCCATGATAAATCTGGATGAAAGTAACATCACCATCTTCGGTAAGGGCAAAATCGTGGCTCGACGGGTTAAAGATAAGGATACAGCCCAAGAATTAATGACCAGAGTGTTACCGCTTATAAGAAGAGTTATTTAACATTAGAAGAGTTATTTAACTTTTTAAACAAAAAATTAGATTTACTTACTTTAAATAAGGATTTACCTTATTTATATAAATCTACGTCCTTTTAAGATTAATCACGATGATCTGGGGGCGGGCGAAGAATCTCATAGGTATTCCAATAGTTCCTATACCATTACTTACAATTAGGGTGCTGTTATCCTCTTTAAAAACACCGGATACGTATTTTCTCCCATTAGCTGGGAGTATGGGTGCCCAGATTCCGAAGAAGGTCACCTGCCCTCCATGGGTATGGCCTGATAAAACCAGGTCCACCCGGGATTTATCTACCTCTGTGAAATAGTCAGGTTCATGTTTCAACAGGATGACAAAATCACTGGCCTGGGCATTGCCGATGGCAACTTCAGGGCTCTGTCGATCATTTTCTGCTCCCACACCGCCAATCCTTACCCTGCCCTCGCTCGTTCCAACCCAGTCACCCAGGTTACCAATATCTATGATGGTGGTTGAGTTTTTTAAAGCCTGCCAGGAGAAGTATTGGGGATCACTGTTACCCAGTACGGCATAAACACCTAAAGGAGCGTGGAGGTTGGATAATGAATCGATGGTTGAGTTGATGTAGGTGTTTTCACCACTCACATAATCCCCTCCCAGTAAAACCAGATCAGGATTCAGGGCATTCACCTTCCCCACCAGGTTATCCGCCCTTTCCTTACTATAGTAGGGGCCGGCGTGAATATCGCATAGAAAGATTATCTTTTTACCGTCAAAATTTGGGGGGATCTGGTCAGATTCAATGGTGATCTCCTTTGTTTCCACCCAGTAGGGCTCGATGAACATGTAACCCACTATCAGGAAGGTAAGCAATATCACGGTTAATTTGGTGTTGATTCTCATGATGATCTATAAATCAATTTTTTTAAAAATGAGGTAAAATAAGAACAGAGATTTGCAGTTAAATCTCTTTGTGAACTTCTTCAATTATTTTTCGTCGGAAACTGGTGAGTTTTTTGAAAAATCCACGGTCATCCTTTCCCATAAGTACTATGCTGTCCCCTTCTACTTTCACTTCTGTATCATCAGCCGTGAGGGATTCTATTTCCACTATTATTTCTGATGCGTCTTCCAGGTGGTCATTTGCACAGTAACGATAGTTCATTGAAAGTTTATTGTGGGGATAAACTTCTTTTAATGCTCTTTTAATGGTTAATTCAAGGACATTAAAGAAGGTCTCCAGTTCAGGGGCTTTTTCCCACCATAAGGTAGCCATGATGAACTTCAGGTTTATAGGCTTTATAGATACTTCACCTATATATTTGGCTACTATACTAATGTCCCCATCATGGGATTTTATCTTTAAAACAGGCTTGGGAGTTTTCAGTGCTTCCATCTCAGACACAGTAGATTCGGAAGATACAGTAGATTTGGAAATATCATTTTTAGACATGTTACTTTCAGAATTAGCATCTGATATGTTACTTTCAGGACTTGGAGTTTCAGACATTTTAATCGCTTATGGCCTTAATTAAGTCGGTTGCCCTTACCAATCCAACTAGTTCACCTTCAACATCTATAACTGGTACTTGTTCTATGCTTCGCTGCCTCATCTTGTTGGCACATTCTTTGACTGAAGTTTTAGTGGTTACTATAACCAGATCAGTGGCGGCAACATCTTTAACTTCCTTATCTGAGAATTTAAGATGATTTTTAATGACGTAGAGTACATTTTTACTGTCCCAAGACCATTTGTCCCCTTCAGTACCTACAGATGTGTTGTGGACAGTTCGCTCGGATATTATCTCACTTTCTTCTATGAAGTCTGTTTCTGTTAATATCCCGGACAACTTACCATCCTTATTAAGGGCTAGGAGAACTTTGAGGTTGAAATATGTCATTACCTCAAAGGCTATGTTTAGTGGGGTTCTCTCCCAGGCGGTGGGTATGTTTTTGATCATGTAGTCTTCCACCGGATCCTTGACATCCAGTTTCCACAGTGCCTTGTTTATAATATCCGATGCGGTTACCAGACCAACAAGTTCGCCGTCTTCGACAACAGGGATCCTTCTAATATCATATTTAACCATGATTTCTGCCGCATCTTTAATATCATCGTCTGGATTCACGGTTATAATATCCCGGGTCATGATAAGGGCGATCTGTTCTTCATCAGGATTCTTCACCAGATCAGATCGGGTAAGAATACCTACCAGTTTATTGGTACTGTTTTTCACCACAGGTAACCCTGAAACATTCTTTTCTCTCATTAATTCCATTGCATTAGCTCGATTTCCAGGAACATGAATGTGATATACGTTCTCTGACATAATATCTTTAATTAGCATTTTGGATACTCCAGTCCTTAATTAAAATCAATCCTTTTAAAAAAAATTTAATGTACTGCCAAAACAGGGCAATTAGCTGATCTTACCACCTTTTCAGTTACACTTCCCAGTAAAAATCTATCTAAACCATGCTTCCCAGAGGTTCCCATTACTATGAGGTCTACTCCTTCATCTTCAACAGTTTTCAATATGACATCAGCCGGAGATCCTTCCTTAATTTCTTTAATTAATTTGATATTCTTAGTTAGACCTTTCTCTTTCCTGGATTCTCGAACCAGATCTTCCACTTTATCCAGGGACTTATGGGCCTCTTCCTTCAATATTTCCGTAACTCTAACTGTAATGTCTTCTGCAGGAAGTCCTACCAATGAGGAAGTATCCACCACATTTAAAACTATGATTTCTGCATCACTCTGGCTTGCAATCCATATAGCATGTTCTGCGGCTTTTTCGGCATATTTTGAACCATCTGTAGGTAACAATATTTTATGGTACATAGATTCA
>WOYJ01000109.1 GCA_011620845.1 Methanobacteriaceae archaeon | reverse complement strand
TAAAAATATCTAATTCAAACATTAAAAAGGGTGGTTAATTAAGAAAAAAGTCATTCAACCTATTAAATATCCCATATCTTTATAAGCAGAAGAGATATAAGAATATAAACCCGGAAAATAGAATTTTCCCATGGATAACACAGGTGTTATTAACTTATTTAGTGAGTTCTAAATGAAGAACATGTTAACCACCCTTCTAAGATCAACCAGGATAAGCTGGTCATCCAAAACAGTGAATATGTTTCTTTTAGCCCTGACTTACGCCTACTTTTCCAGTTTAACCATCACCAATCCCCTGCAGATAGTGGAGGGTCTGATCCTGGTCTGCGCCCTTTGGGGTGCTCTCTACAGTCTTAACGACTTAACCGATATAAAATCCGATGAAAATGATCCGGAAAAACAGGACCGGGCCTTTATCAGGGATTATGTTGACCGGAAATGGATCATAACCTTTATAGTCGGTCTGATTTGCTTAATTTTCATAATATCAATACTCACCTTAAATGTTGATTTTACAATCATCATGGTGTTGATGGTTATAAATCAGCTTATATACACCGTACCTCCCATAAGACTTAAAGATACTGTGTTAGCTCCATTTGCAAGCACAGCTACAAACTCTGTTTTAAGGATCGCAGCATGCTGCGTGCTCCTGGGAGATCTGTTCCTGGTTCCGGTGAGTGTGTATCTCTTTATGTACACCGCCAGTTTAGGAACCTACCTGATGTACAAGGGTATTCCTAAATTAGCCAGCCTGGTAGGGATGGTAGCCGGGGGGATTTTGATCTACATACTGTACTTTGGTGAAATGAACCTAGTTCAATTGGCCGTTGCCATCCTACCGGCAATCTTAGCTGGAATTCCCTTATACCTGTCCCTATTTTTCGACAAAGACAGGATGTCCTCTCTTGCAGATATACTCTATCATCAAGTTGCACTGGTCTTTTTCCTGATATGTATCGTGTATATCCTTTTCTTTTAGAGGGAGAGCCTCTGAAATTAGAAAATTGAAAAAAAAATAATTTATGGAATTAAAAAAAAGTCAATAAAGGATTTAGAAAAGTTTTCCCAGCTTCAACAACGCCTTGGGAGAAACTTTAATCAACTGCTTAATCAGTTCTGCCGTGTTTATGGTGTCCAACTCGATATCATGGAAGGCGTCGGCTATGGAGTTCAATTCCTCATCAGAAAGACTTTGAAGGTAATCTTTAACCTTTAAATCTCTCTTGAACTTTACACCAATGTTCTCCTCACACCTTTCCTGGTATTTGCTTAACTTTTTAGCTGAGTAATCACCGTCTTTAATAGCTGCAGCTGCTACTTCACCGGCATATACCCCTGCTTCCATGGCAGTGATGATTCCACCACCTGTTAAGGGGTTTACCTGACTTGCCGCATCTCCCACCAGCATGAAGTTGTCTGTCACCAATTCCTTAAGCATTCCACCAACGGGGTCTCCTCCTACGTTGAGTTCAACTGGCTGGGCGTTCTGGGTGGATGGATTGTTTTTAACGAATTCCAGCAGGTGATCATAGGCGCTTTTATCTGTCTCGGTGGTTAAAATTCCCAGTCCCACGTTTGCTATGTCATCCCCCTTAGGGAATATCCATGCGTATCCTCCGGGTGCTACGCTTCCGAAGTAGAACTCTATGGAGTCGGGGTCTTCCATTTTAACGTTCACCATCTCAAATTGGGCGCAGGATTCCATGTTCTTGGGTTTCAGGGTTGTTTTAAGCCCTAAAAATCTTCCCATTCTTGATTCTGGTCCATCAGCTCCAACCACGATCTTGGCTTTCACCTCGAACTCTTCGCCCATGGTCTCCAGGGTCGTAACCAGGTGGTCATCTTCTCTTCTAATTCCTTTGGCCAGGGTTTTAACCATGATCTTAGCACCGGCCCGGGCAGCGTCCATGGCCATGTGTTTGTCGAAGACTTTCCTCTCCAGGATGTATCCTGCCTCGGGTAGTTTGACTTTCTCTTCGTTGAGCCATACACTGGTACCGTCAGGTGCTATCATCCGCACCCCGCTGAGTTCCTTGATCACCCATCTGTTACTGGGTTCTATTTTTAATTTCTTCAGGCCTTCCTTGGACACTCCCTCGGCACACCTTTTAGGGGCTCCGATTTCGGATTTCTTATCGATCACGATCACATCGGAACCATTCAGTGCGGCGTGTTTTGCGGTTGATGATCCTGCAGGTCCTGCTCCTATTACCAGTACATCGGTTTCTATTAGCATCAGTATTTCTCCCCTTTATTCTTCTTTAGCCAGTGCCTGGACTGGGCAGACCTGGATACATATGGTACATTCTTTACATTTTTTCTTATCGAATTTTAAGCTGTTTTCCCTGACTTCGATGAGAGATCGGGAACATACACCGGCACATTCCCCGCAGTACATACACCATTCATTTACCTTCATAATTATCATCTTACTCGATTTTGGTTGTCTACTAATGAATTTTATTATTTTTAAATTTCAAGTATTTATAATCTGGTTTAAAAAAGTTTCCCCCGAATTTTTTCATTCTTCATCTTCACCAGTTACAAATACATATCCGCACTTGGAGCAGACAAGTGAATTTGTAGTCGCATGTGCCTGGAATTCCCTATCGAATTTCCTGTTCATTGTTTTATCTTTACTACCGCATTTAGGACATTTTTCATTTAATTTGCCTATGTTCATAATTGATCCCCATTGTATTGCTTAAGACGGCCTGATCATCAGGGCCATTACACCGGGCCTGGTTTTTTTATCACCTGTTTGTGGACTTACCGCTAATCCGGAGTTGCCTAACATTTCTTTAGTGGCCCTTTTGGTGATCTCCTTGAATATGGTTTTATAGGCAGGACAGTGAGGGTCCACGCCATCTATTTCCCCTTCACTTTCTGCCAGAGCATTGTAGGGGCATCCTCCCCTGCAAAATTTTATATAGGTGCATCTTTTACAGTTTTCATCCACGTACTCCTTGAATTTCTGGAGGAATTTCCGTGGCCCCGAATCTGCCAATTCTTCCTGGCTAGGATGGTCGCGTACATTGCCCATCACCCATTCCGGCATTCCAACGAAGCGGTAACAGGGGTATATGCTCCCGTCTGGCCCCACTGCAAAGGTGTCGTCCATGCAGTCCACGAATGTGCAGACCGCTCCCCGGCGGGTGAAGATGCTTTTGCAGATATGGTCGATGTTTTTAACCTTGATGTTATCCATGTTGTCCAGATATTTGTCCAGTAAATATATTAATAGGTCACCGTATTGTTCTGGTGGTAAGGCCCATTTTTCAGGGTTTTCATCCCGTATTGATGGTAATGCTGGATGTAACTTCAAATCCAATCCATTTTCCAGGAAGTAGTTGAATATCTCTTCTTTAAAATCTATGGAATAGGAGGTAAAGGTGCAGATGAAGCTCACCTGTAAATCATTATCTTTTGCGATCTGGTAGCCCTTCATGGTCTTCTGGAAGTATCCTTCTCCCCTCTGGAAGTCGTTTAGTTCCTCTGGTCCGTCCAGACTGGAACCGACAGGTATGGAGTATTCAGCAAATAACCGGGCTAGTTCCGGGGTTAAGTTCCAGAGGTTGCTTTGCAGGGCGAATGCTGGTTTTAAGTGGCTTAGTTTCTTAGCTAACAGGGGTAACGCTTCTTTGAAAAATTCATACCCAGCTAACAGAGGTTCGCCTCCATGGAAGGTGAAGGTTACTGGTTCTTTGCGGAAATCTTTAAGCCATTCCACCATTTCTTCAATTATCTCCAGGGACATCAGGGGTGATCCTTCCTCCCTGCTCCAGCAGTAGTTGCAGTTAGAAGGACAGCCCAGTGTGGGGATTATCATCACATGAAAAGCCATAAAAATCTCTTCTTTAAAACAATCAAATTATTAATTAAATTTATCCTCGATATCAAACTATTAATTTATCATCAATCTTATAATTTAATTTTTATGTTTTAGAAAATAGTTCTATCGAAATATAAATTTTAA
>WOYJ01000011.1 GCA_011620845.1 Methanobacteriaceae archaeon | reverse complement strand
CTGGTTTTATGTAGTCTTTTGCAACTTTCTGGATACCCATTTCCATTGCTGGGTTGTTCTGGATGGTTGCGACTACGATGTTTGCCTTGGTTATTTGTCCGTTTTCATCACATGCGTAGTGGTGGGTTAAAGTTCCCCTTGGAGCTTCTACTATACCTACACCTTCACCAGCCTGTCTTTCCATTGGTTCTGGGAATTTCTGGCCGGATAAGTCTCCTTCCAGAGCATCGGCTGCTAGTTCTGCACATGCAACCAGTTCTATGAGTCGAGCCCAGTGGAACAGCAGGGTCTGCTGCGCGTATCCAAAGGTGTCTTTGAACTCTTTGTAATATCCCTGTGCCTGTGGTGCTGCATCTGGCATTTTGTCGGATGCGTTGATTCTGGAAAGTGGTGCTACTCGGTATATACCTTCTGGGTAACCAAGTTCTTTAATGTATGGGAACTTAAGCCATGAGTAGGGTTTAACATGCTCTGCTATTGTGTCCAGGTAATCTGCTGGTTTAAATTCACGGAATACATTTCCCTGTTCATCTTTTATTCGCACATCACCATCGTAGACATCCCAAACTCCGCCAGGTTTAACTAGTCCCATATGTTTAGTTTCAATGTTACCTAATGAGTTTACTAAATCAATGTTTTCCTCGAATATTGGTTTTGCTGTTTCAATAGTAGCTACAGCCAGTTCAATATTCCTCTGTGCTTTCTGTAGAAGGTCTTTCTGGGTTTCGTCATCCAGTTCTGTGGTTATTCCACCCGGAGTGGATGAAGTTGGGTGTATCGATCTTCCACCGATGGCTTTAACTATGTCTAATGCATTTTTCCTGAGTTCTATTGCCTGTAAAGCTAAATCTGGTGCGTCTTTTATGATCTGGAAAACGTTTCTGGTTTTCCTGTCTTTGCCTGCTATGAAGTCAGGTGCTGCCAGGAAGTAGAAGTGAAGAGCGTGGGAGTGCATGTAAGATCCCCAGTTCTCGATTTCCCTCATCCTGTAAGCGGTAGGAAGGATATCGGTTCCGTTTTCGAATCCGAAACATGCGTCAACTGCTTTAATTGAAGCTAAGTGGTGCTGTACATCACAGATACCACAGATCCTTGGTACGATTCGTGGTGCTTCTTCTATGTTTCTCTGCTGCAGGAACTTTTCAAATCCTCTGAATTCCATAACGTGGAGTTTGGTGTCCTGTACGTTTCCTGCGTCGTCCAGTTCTACGGTGATTTTAGCGTGACCTTCAATTCTGGTCACTGGTTCCATTGTAAGTTTAACCATTTATTTTCCCTCCTTGCGGACTTTAAAGGGTACAAGTGATGATGCAAAGGTGAACTGGTAGAATGTTCCAATCATATCATCCACCTCGTTGGCAACTTCTTCAGGATCTACGGTTTTGTCTCTTTCTACACCGAAATCGGATCCTATTGCAGAGATCATTTTGGCTCCTTGATCTATAACGCTGGGTGTGGGTCCGTAGCATCCTCTGCACTGTACAGCTATGGAAGGACATTCTGCTCCACATACTGAGGTGGTAGCTGGTCCCATACAGATCAGTCCCTGTGGTACCAGACATAAATCTGGTTCTGGTACACCAAGCTCGAACTGTCTTACGATCTTGTCCATAGCCATTCCTTCTGGTGGTTTTTCTCGAGGACATACTTCACATAGGTTGGTTTTTGGTAGGGTTATTTCTTTACCGGTGAGCAAGTTTACGATTGCTTCTGCAGCAACGTCAGATCTGCATGGACATCCAGGGATGGCCAGATCCACGTCGATAGCTTCTGAAAGTGGTCTTACTCTGCTTTCCAGGTGTGGTATGTCTTCGTGTGGTATAACACCTTCAGAGTTGGGGGTACTTGGTGAGTTAATGTAAGCTTCTTCTATTAATTCTTCAGGTGTGTGGAGGTTTCCCACCCCTATTGGTCCACCGTAACAGGCGCATACACCGTAAGCGATTACGATTTTTGCTTTTTCACGGAGCATTTCTGCGAGTTCACGGTTTTCATTATTTCGGATTCCTCCTTCTATTATGATGGCATCCAGGTCATCTGGGACTTCATCATATTTAACGTCCATCAACACAGGCATGAATTCAATGTCTGCCAATTCCAATACATCCAAAAGAGCTTCGTGTAGGTCAGCGATGGAAAGGTGGCATCCGGAACATCCGGCCAGCCACATAGTTGCGATTTTTGCTTTTTCTGCCATATTTTCACCTCTATGCTTCTACTGCTAGCTGTTCTTTCAGTGGTGATGGTCCAAGACCTCTAATTCTGTCCACCATCATCTTCACAGTGTCTGCGAATTTTTCTCCTTCAGATGCAGATATCCAGTCGTGGTGTATTCTTTCTCTTCCAATTCCTAGCTCATCTGCCAGTTTGTAAATCAATCTCATTCTTCTGTCTAACTTATAGTTTCCAGCGTCGTAGTGACAGTCACCATGGTGACATCCGGCTACGATAACACCGTCGGCTCCTTCTCGGAATGCCTTAAAAATAAATTGCGGTTCAATACGTCCAGAGCACATCACTCTTATTACACGGACGTTTGGAGGATATTGCATCCTTGCAGTACCAGCGGTGTCTGCTCCTCCGTAGGAGCACCAGTTACAACAAAACATAACTAGTCTTATATCATCCTCAGCCATAGAGTTTTCCTCCTTATTTTAGTAGATGTACCAAATTAGAGTACATTAGTATATGGATATAAAAATAGCTAATATATAGGTTACTTATAAAACAAATTCGAAAAGGTTATATATTTGAATATGGATCGGGGTTTTTGTAATACTATAGGAAGGATAAAAAGTAATAGGAAGGATAAAAAGTAGCAGGTCGCATGAATTTTTCATTCATTTTTTCTATCCGTATATTTCATAATTTTTCTATTCGTATAATTTCATCATTATTCGTAATTTCCTCTCCATATCTCCATTATTTTAAGAACCTTTTCATCCAACTTTTCTATGGCTTCCTGGGGAAGTTTTTCCCTGCCTTCCTCATGAGCCTTTTTATTTCTCTCTTTAAACCTGTAAACTTCCCTTATAAGCTCTAAAGATAAAATCTGGTAACTATCCTTAAAATAGAGTAGCGTTCTTTTGACATTTACCAGTGGAACATATAAATAGCCCAAGTTCCCCCGATCGGCAAATAAATCCTCTTCACCATATTCATCTAACATATCGGCAATGAAACCAAATCCAGATAACCGGAAAGCCTCTGCATAAACCTTGGAAAGTTCTCCCCCTCCATCTAAAAGATTTTCTAATCTATCGAGCTCCTTAAGTTTTTTGTCGATTAACTTAACCAGATTATCTTCTTCAGTATGTACCTTCTTGAAATCTTTACCATTACCGATGTTATGTGGTTCTTTTTCCATCATATCCAATCCTTAATTTGTGGTAAGACAGTTTTAGTATGTAAATAGTAAAATAAATAATTATGCATATTAAAATTTATAAAAAATACACACCCTCCAGTTTAGAAAAAAATTAAGGACATTTTATCAATTTCATTTCATTTTAGACCACTTAATTCCTTGAAAGCTTTGAATGTTGGCTTAAGATTTATCGAGACTGTCAAAAACTTGGGTGTTTTTGATTTTGTGTTTTTGATAAATAATAGAACCCTTAATTTTTACTATGAAGGAGTTACTAACAGTGAAAATTCAAGCGTATAAGTGTAAAAAAATCTGGTAAAAAGTTTAAAACTGATATATCAAACATTGTAAAACAGTAATAGTAACTTTTACACATGAATTTCAAAGAAAAAAGCATTGAATTAGCGGGTTTATTCTCCGGATCAATCCGTAAAATTGCCTATAAAGTTAAAAAAGACACAGGAATCAGTATTTTCAAGACAAACAATAGAAAACTGGATACTCGAATATGAAATCCCAAAAATAGAAACAGAAAGTCGTTATAGTGGATATTACATCTTTGATGTGGAGTGGATTAAACTTAACGCTGTTTGGAATTACCGATTCACTTTTATTCG
>WOYJ01000050.1 GCA_011620845.1 Methanobacteriaceae archaeon | reverse complement strand
CAATCTCAGGGAATTAACCAAGTTATTGGATAGGTAGAATAGCTATAAAGAATAAAATAATATATGAAAATAAATAACTGGAGATGTTTCGAATGGCAAAAAATCCAATTCTAGCGGCGTTTTTATCTTTCTTGTTACCCGGTTTGGGCCAAATTTATGTGGGTAAAACCGTGTTTGGCCTGGTCTTAATCGTTCTTACCTTTATTATCTCTACCTTAGCCATTTTTTTAATTTCTTTTTTAGGAATCATAATATACATAATTGTCTGGCTTTACGCCATATATGATGCTTACATGTCTGCTCAAGATGTGGGAGGTTAAATCAAATGGAGATAACTGTTAAACTGGATAAGGGTGAAGATCCAGCCCAGGCCTATGATCTTATACGGCGGGGATTAACTGGGTTTTACATTTTAAGATCCACCACCAAAAATTCAGAGGCAGGTACGGTAACATTTAAATTCACGAAAAAATCCCAATAGATTAATTTTTTTAATCTAATTTTTTCCCTTGAAGATTTTGGTTTTTTTTACTTCAATTTTTTCTTTGTAGATTTAGTTTTTGTTAACTTCAATTTTCCCTAGTAGAATTTGGTTTTTTTAACTCCTATCTCCCCAATAATTCCCATAAATTGATTTTATATGATTTTCATATAAGGTTCTATGGTCAAATTTAAGGTGAACACAGCAGAGGATGACCAGGATTTTAGAGCCACCACGGCCTACAAAAAATTATATGCACGATTAAAGGATTTGAAAACCCGTAAAGGCAGGATAATCCATGTTGTTGGTGCTCCGGGCACTGGAAAGTCGGCCAACATATTTCAAGCCGTGAAGGATCTGGATTTAAATGTTTATAATGCGGTTCTGGCGTTGGATGATGTTCATCAAAGCTCTACTGAAGTTTACAATAAATTCTTCGATACCCTAAAGAAGGATATGAAGGTTAACAGTATAGATGGGGTTTTAGATAAGGCATCTGAGTATGATGCAGTTTTGCTGGCTGATAGGTTTCATGATTCCCACTATCTATATGAAGGTAAGGTAGGTTTCAGTTTATGGATGGATAACAAAGGTTTTGGAAGTTTTCCTTTCTATTTTTCACTTATCATCCTTTATTTTAGAAATTTATCCAGGTTCAGAAAGGTTAACTTGGTCTTCCAGACTGCCTGGACTTTCAGGACCCGGGAAGTGAAAAAGGATCTGTTCACGGATTTCGGCCTGTTTTCCAGGCTTATGGTGTCCCTTTTGAAGTTATTCTTTGAGGTGGTGGAGATATCTTACAGCGAATCTGAGATAATAGATATAGTTAAAAAACGGATCCCTGACGTGGAGGAGGAAGAGATCAGATCGTATATTGAACGGTATGGTAACAGGATCAGGTTTATATTAGAGGCAATTGAGAAATCTCAAAATGAGCACGAATAAATAGGGTATTGATATAAAAACGAACAAAAAGAGCATCGATATAAAAATTATCATTGATAGATAAAAACACTGATCTAAAAATTCATTTGAGGGAGTTCCATGGAGACTGATGAGAAGACTTTCGCGGTGAGGGATGTAAGCCGGTCTTTAATTGCATTCGGCATCCTTATACTACTTTTAAATTTCAATCAGTATCTGATTGTATACCTTTTTGGTGCAATTACCCTGATACTTGGATTTTTAAACCTTTTTTCCCTGAACTTGAAAATAAAATTTGCCGGAGCCCTTAACATTGCCCTAGCCGGCATTTACTTTGTGATATTTGCACTTTCCTTATATCCCGACCGTTTCGGCTTCATTGGGAATCTAATAATCATGATCCTCGGTTTAGTTCTTTTAGTACTTGGTGTGAGGTTCATATATTATTACCTTAAACATAAAGGGAGAATTAGATTTTAAAAAAAATCGAAGTGGATTTTAAATAATAGAAGAGGATTTTCAAGTATAAAAGGGATTTTAAATAATAGAAGATGAGAATGAGCTTTTAACTAAATTTTACTAACCTATATTTTACTCCCACAATCAACGCAGAACCGGGCATCAGATGGATTATTGGTGGAACCACATTCCGGGCAACGTTTTCCCTGTTTTCCTGGACTCCAGGCTCTTAATTCTCTTTCAGCTCGGTCTACGTTTCTTTTTCTGGGTCTGGGTTCTTCGTATTCTCTTTCTTTCTTTCTTTCACTTTGACGGGGTGTCTCTTTGTGATATTCGGGTTCCACGTATCTGGCTGGTTCCGGTTCTCCGGCCTCCTCTCTGGAGAGGATAACATATAATATGAGTATAATTCCCACGGCTAAAATAAGGCTTCCAATCATCCCTGAGATTACCAGACCTATAACCATTACAACCAGGCTGGCAATTAATAAATCTATACGCATGGTGGATCCTCTTAATGGTGTGTCAAAGATAATTATATTTTTAAATCTATTATTTCAGGTTATTGGTTTTTTAATAATTTCTGGTCGTTAGTCTCAGGTTAAACGGTCGTGGTATTCTTCCGAGTATTCCTGGGCAATCAGGGGTTTTATGGCCTCCATCATGTTGGCGATGATCATCCGGAAATTGTTGTCCTTTTCAATCATGGCTTCCATTATGGTTTTTTCCACACCTTTACGGGCGCTTATATCGGTGATTATAGAGACACTACCCAGGTATTCGCCATTTCCTTTATAGATTGGATTGGTAGAGGTTAGGGCCCAGAGTTGTGCGCCGCTTCTGTTTTTGAATTTCAGTTCATAGATATTTCCAATACCATTACCAATCTTTTTTAAATGGTCGTTGAGGGCTTTCTCCCCTTCCTTATCCATAAAATCAAATATACTCCTGTTTATCATTTCATTTACTTTATAACCCAGCATATCCGCCATTTGCTGGTTAACGTAATTTAATTTGTTATAGGGGTTTATCAGGAAGATTCCTGATTGGGTTTTTTCCACCATGATCCGGTATCGTTCCTCGCTCTTTTTGAGTTTGTCTTCGATGATGTTCCTTTCAATGGCATACTTCATGGACCGGGCCAGTAGTCTGCTGTCCACTTCTCCCTTTACCAGGTAATCCTGGGCCCCTTCTCCCACGGCTTTAATGGCGAATTCTTCATCTGACAGGCCGGTCAGGATTATTATGGGTAATTCAGCGGCATGTTCATTGGCTCGGTTAAAGGTGTCAATCCCCTGGCTATCTGGAAGGGCTAAATCCAATAATATTATATCGAAATCTTCATTTTGAAGATATTCTATTCCTTCGCTTAGTATTTGGGCATGTTTAACTTGAAAATTAGTAGTTTTAACATCCTTGAGCATTTCCTGTATCAGAACGGCATCTCCTAGATTGTCCTCTATTAGAAGGACTTTGATGCACTTCATGTTTCGTCACTCCGGGGTAACTTAACTATAGAAAGCCAGAAATCCTTGATTGATTCAACCACTCTAATGAAATGATCCAGGTCCACTGGTTTGGTGATATATGAATTAGCATGATTATTATAGGTTTCTATTATATCTTCCTCGGCTGTAGAGGTGGTCAGTATCACCACTGGTATACTTTTGAGGTTTTCACTACATTTAATTTCCGACAGGAGTTCCCTACCATCTATCTTGGGCAGGTTTAAATCTAAAAGTATCAGATCCGGACGGGGTGCAGCGTTTAAGTTTTCCGTATTGAACAACAACTTTAAAGCAGCTTCTCCATCCATGGCCACCTGTATATTAGTTCGAATTTTAGTTTCCTTTAATATTTCTTTAATCAGGCGTATATCGCCCGGATTATCTTCAACTAGAAGGATTTCTAATGGTTGTGCATTTATGGAATCCATATTTCCTCCTCAAATATTGATTTTCGATAGAATTTTGTAAGTTTCGAAATGATTTTTATAAGTAGATTAAAAATTCGACTTTTTACTACCTAAATTTTCTTTTACCATATTTATTTGCTCTGCTTAAAATTAAAATTTTCGTTTATTAATTTTTAGAAATTTATATATAATTCATGTTCTCTGGTAATAGTCTTTAATAA
>WOYJ01000056.1 GCA_011620845.1 Methanobacteriaceae archaeon | reverse complement strand
TACAATAAATACACCAAAACAGTCAGCCTAGCCAAACAATTCCTACAAAAATTCATTATCTAAAAACTTTTCAAAAAAATACTATATACTGATTTTATCTTCATAATAATCTCATCACCTTCTATAATTCTAAATCCAGTAATCATGAATGCCATTAAGAAAAAAAATTTGAAAAAAAAGGAAAAAAATTCAGTTATCTCTTTTTAGACAGCCCTAATCCACTTATAAGTAATACTAAAGCCATTACTATGTAGCTTATTGGTGTTCCTGTATCCTGCATATCTATGACAGGATTCACTGGTGTGGGTGGTTTAGGCGCACCCAGTATGGTTACGAAGGCTTGAACTGTCTGGTAATCTGTGGCAGTTACTGTGGCGATGCCTGGTCCCTCATCAGCCCTTAAAATCGCGGTGGCCAGACCGTTAACCCAGTCAACTGTGATGGATTTGCTTCCTATGTTACCCAGGTTAGTGGTGAAGATTAACTGCGGTCCACTGAAGTACTGAGCCGCGTCGGCACGGTGATCACCACCTCCTGAATCCTGGTACACGTCTGCAGTAATATTAGAAGTTTGACCAACATGTATGGTGGATGGGTCCGCATTTATACTTAAAATTAACCAAGGCTGGTAATTGAGAGTTCCATTTCTTGGTAAGAAATTACTGCTTTGGGGGTTGTTGGTACCATACCAGTTGTATGGAGCGTCAGTGTAACTGGGGATGTTGTTTATTTTATCCATTATACTATGGTAAATTACTATTGCTTCCTCAATTTGTTTTTTCGTATAGTTCAATGATTTTAGGTAATTCCGGATATCCTGATCACTGTAGTTATAGGATTTTGCATAGTCCATTAGTTCCATGTTTTTAATGTAATACTGAAAGTTTGCAATTCGATTGTAGTTTATGGTAGTGTTGTTTCCAAAAACACCGATACCAATATCTTTTCCGTTTCCTTCAAGATTATTCCCTATAATCACAGCTCCAAATGGGGGTAGTTTTATGAAGGGGATTATTTTACTTATAAAGTTGTTGGGGCTTAGTTGTTCTATGTAAGTTGTATTTGCACCATCCAACCGGAATATGTTGTTGTGCAGGATGTATGTGTTTCCAATGTTAACTGATTGAATTCCATCTACTTCATCATTTGCATGGATATCTGTGATGTTGTTTTGATCGATGGTTATATTCGATTGGAAGGTAGTGTAATCCACCCCCATAGATGAAAGTCCGACTGCCAATTTATCTGCTTCAATTTTAGATATTTTATTTTCAGAAATGAAAGGATTGCCTTGAACTAACATGGTGAATGAAATTCCTTTAGTTGTACTGTTTTCACCTTCAGCTAGAATTTCACTGATATCATTTTGGGATAACATCAAGGTTTTTGATTTTGTGTTGTTGTTAGTACTGTTGTTTGTGTAGTTGTTACTAGCAAATCCCATTGGTACACAGCTTATAGCTGTACTGGTGCTATTTACACCCGTACTTACCACTTTCTTGATGGTGTTATTCATAACTTTCAGGCTGTAAACATCTCCTTGTAATGCCATAGTCCCCACATACATGGCAAGACTTGAACCAACTCCGTATAAGTCTGAAATAGTATTTCCACTAACTAAAATGTTCCTTATTGATGAATCCATGGTCATGGTGAATGCAGATATCCCTGTGACTCCGCCGTTTGTACTGTGAATGTTAGATATAATGTTTCCCATGAGTGTAAGGCCGGTTGTGCCTGATAATTTTATTGACTCACCTACGATTCCAGCCTTTGATTCACTGCCCACCATATCCCTTACGATGTTTCCAATGATGGTAGGGTTACCTCCTAAAAAGAATATTCCTGAGTTTAAAACATTGGATATTATATTTCGGGCGATGTTAGTGCTATCACCATAAACATTGATACCGGTTTGTCCTCCTGAAATGATGTTGTCATAGATTAAAACATCATTTGAAAATTTATCGACCAGAGTTGAGTTATTACCTGATGATAATTGACCCGCGTTGATACTGGTATTTAATACGTTAGATATGATATTCTTCTGTATCGTGGTGTGATTACCTGTGATTATTATGCCGTTTTTCCCGCCGGTGATATTGTTATTTTCGATTTTAACATCATTTGCAGTGATATTAAAACCTAATCCTTTGGTTGATAGTTTGATGATAAATCCAGTTATGGAAGTTCCACCACCATTGCCGGTTGCATCGTTTACCACGGTAAAACCAGTATTTATTGGTTTTAATATAACGATGTCTTTGTTGTTGACCTTAATGGTCAAATTTTTATGCACCACAATGTCTTCTTTATACGTTCCATTAAAAACGTTTATAACATCTCCATCAGCAACACTCGAATTATCCACAGCCTCTTGAATGTTGGTAAAATTCTTTCCAGTCCCAACATTCCATTGGGTAGCTGAAACATGGCTAAAACTCAAAAATAGAATCAAAATAATGGATATGGCTGCAAAGGATCTGTTTGATGTCCTTTTTTTCATATTTTCCACCTATAATTAATGAAAAGTGAACAAAAAATATTGTTCCCCCAAATATTTCCTAAAACTTTTTTTCCTAATTTTTATAAAAATATAGGGTTTCTTTAGAAACCTACGGCAACTGCAGTAGCCCCTCCATATGGAGCAGAGGTACTTTGTGAAGCCAGTGTTTTCCCGCCTTTAGTAATAGTAACTGTTAAAACGTCACTGCTACCATCTGTTTTACGGGCAGCAGCAGTTACAGATTCAGTTACAGCACCTATGTTAGTTGTTTGATTTCCAGTACCTTGAAGTGGACGATATCCGAATGGTCCGCTTACATCAACTGCCCAACTACCAGGATAACTTACAACGATGTTAACGTCATTTGAAGCCGAAGCGTTTGAATTTGAAGTGTTGTTGGAACTCGATGTGTTTGACGTATTAGTTGTAGTGCATCCAGATACTACTACAACAAAAACAACAACAAAAATTAGTATAGCTATTTGAAACTTTTTCATGTCACACCTCGCTATTTAATATTTATTCCATATTTTAGGATATCTATAATAATATTTATTCCATATTTTATGATATCTATAATAATATTTATTCCATTTTTATGATATCTATAATAATATTCATTTTTTTGTGATATATAAAGTTTTTTTTATTTTATTTTTTGGCTCTGTCAAAAACTTGGTGGTTGGGTGTTTAAAACGTTTTTCTGGTTTAGGATTTCTTTTCTGATGTTTATTCGTGACATTGCGCCTTTTTTAATCTTCATTATTCTTTTTAATGCTTTTGGGGAATGTTTTTTGGAATTTGTTTTCCAATTTATTTGATGTTCGTTCGATATTTTCATCTTCAAGGTATGCGAAGTATGTTTTGAAGGAGGGCATTAATGAATCCATGATAATTGATTGTATAACCTTTGAATAATCTCTGATTTGATTTAATATTTCATTCATTTTGTTTCTACTTTTTTAAATGATTCACTGTCGAATAAGCTGAATAACTCTAGTTTTTTTCTTGCCGTATTTTTGTCTATCTCACTCTTTGATAGGTTTTTATGTCGTATGTAGTCATGTATTTTTCTTGTTTATGTTTTTGAATACATGGAATAAACACCATTGGTGTTTGAAACCTAATTCTTCGATGATTGGTTTGTATTTATCGTCTAAATCACTCGTTACTACTATTTTGTTTTTATTAAGGGTGGATTCAGTTAGAAACTCTTGTATATTCGTAGAATTCTCTTCAGAGTATATTTCATCAGCTACGATAATATACTCCTTCACGATAAAAATAAAGATTTCGTTCTTTAAATCCATTTTTAATCACAGATTTTACTGAAACACTCCGGACAAAAAGGAACCAACATCTCGATATGAAAAACATCCCTTTTATACCATGTGTTCAATGATTTAAATACCTTATCATCTCTTTCAACCGATTTTAAATGATTTTCCTCATATTTCGATAAACCTTCACAAAAAATAGGAAAGTTTATAACCCTGATCAAACAAACCATCAACTGGAGCAAGTAT
>WOYJ01000065.1 GCA_011620845.1 Methanobacteriaceae archaeon | reverse complement strand
GGGGAAAATATAAGAAAATTAATCAATTTAAGAGTGAAATATAGAAAAATTGATCAAAATAATTCCATGAACCGGTACAAATATTAAAAAAAATGACTCATTAACTTTTTCAAGAGAGGTAATTTAGTAAAATACAGAGGTCACCCCATGTTCCTATCAAAACTCTTACCAGTCAAGCAGGCTCTTAAAATCATAGAAGACACCTTAAAACCTACTGATACAGAAAAAATTTCCTTAGAAGATGCTTATCATAGGGTGATTGCTGGAGATGTAAGATCACTGCTGGATTCACCCCCATTTTCCAGGTCGGCCATGGACGGCTATGCCTTGAAGGCCGAGGATACTTTCAGCTCCTCTGCAAACAGCCCGGTTGAACTAACTGTCATTGACAGGATAGGTGCAGGAACCATGTCCCATGCAGTTGTTGAAGAAGGTAAAGCAGTTAAAATAGCCACCGGAGCACCACTGCCCCTAGGTGCTGATGCCGTGGTTATGGATGAATACGTTCAAGAGCAGGGTGACGAATTACAGGTGGAATCCCCTTTAACTCCTGGTGAAAACGTTTCATTCCAGGGGGAGGATGTGAAGAAGGGTGACATTATAATTGAAGGGGGGAAGTTACTGCAACCCCAGGATCTGGCCATAATTGCTTCGGGAGGGTACAGTGAAGTCACAGTCCATAGGAAACCCCGAATCGCTGTTTTAAACACCGGAAGTGAATTGGTGATGCCTAGTCCTGATATTAAGGGCGCTGAAGTGGTGAATTCTAACCATTATACATTGAAAGGATTGGTAGAGAGTTGTCTGGCGATCCCCACCCTCAACCATGTTGAAGATGATGCTTTTAAGGTGAAAGATGAGTTTGAAAGGCTTCTTAAAACTCATGATGCCCTTATAACCACTGGTGGTACGGCCATCAGTAAGGGAGATGTGGTGGTTGAAGTAGCCGACCAGTTGGGCGAAGTACTCTTTCATGGTGTGGCCATGAGGCCGGGTAAACCCTTCGCTTTTGCCGAAGTTGATGGTAAGCCTGTTTTCATGTTGTCGGGCTACCCGGTAGCTGCCATGGTCCAGTACGATGTTCTGGTGAGGAAAAATATTGAGAAGATGCAGAACATATATAAACCGCCCATACTGGTGAAGAAAACCACAGCCCGTAAAATTCCATCCACACTGGGTAGGATGGACTATATTAGGGCCAAAGCTGATGGAGACATAGTAACACCACTGAATATTAAAGGTTCCACAATCATTCGATCCATGGTTGATTCAAATTGCTACATCGTCATAGAAGAGAACCTGGAAGGGGTTGCAGAGGGAGATGAGTGTGATGTTCTCCTTTACGATTCCCTGCGGGTTTAAATATCTGGAGATTATATGTTTAAAATCAGTGCCGATCAACAATATAACTGGACAATTCATAACTTAAAATTTATTTAAAAAAATTATTTTGACTCTAACTGAAAGGTGATAACTTGGCTAACGAAGCTTTATGGTACTATGCCATTGGATTCATTATCATATGGATACTAGCTATATTATTTAGAAAACAACTGAAAATAGATGTGGAAGGTCCGTTCCTTTTAAGAAGAACTAAAAGGTTAAGGGGATTGATTGACAGGATAGCGCAGAGCCATCCTCGTTTCTGGAGGTATTTCTTAAATGCGGGCATACCGATTAGTGTCTTTTTCATGGGTTTGATGGTTTTTTCGTTAGTATATTCCCTGGGAACTCTTTTAGAGGCACCTCAGGTTCAGGTTGTTCTACCTGGTGTTGATCTGCCCGGGCAGGCCATATATGTCCCCATCACATCTGGGCTTATCGCGTTGTTCACTGTGCTGGTGGTGCATGAATTCGGACACGGCATAATCTCCCGGGTAGAAGGGATACGTATAAAATCCATTGGACTAGCCCTTTTCGCTGTGATCCCCGGTGCTTTTGTGGAGCCTGATGAGGAAGATGTGGAGAAGGCCAGTAAGAAATCTCGGCTTAGACTTTACGCTGCTGGTTCTGTTTTCAACTTAACATTAGCAGCCATTGCCCTGATAATATTAAATCTACTGTCAATCTTCGTAATAGCCCCTGCTTTCCAGACAGACGGAATGGAGATCACCAGGGTTGTTCCCTCCAGTCCGGCAGAGGGTGTTTTAACCACAGGGATGGTTATCCACAGTATCAACGGTATGAGTACCAGTGACGCCAGTAGTTACGTTAAAGTCCTAAGTACCACCCATATAGGAGATGAATTAACATTCGTAACTGATAAGGGGGTTTATAAAGTTAAGACGGCAGCCAATCCAAATAACAATACCAACTCATACATCGGTATCGGGACCGAACCAAACCTGGTGTTAAAAAGTGGCTATCCCTCCTACTTTGAACCTTTGACTCAGTGGATTTTAAATCCATTAATAGATTTACTCTACTGGATCTTCCTCTTAAACTTCGCCATAGGAACTATAAATCTGCTTCCAGCACGCCCATTAGACGGTGGACTGATGCTTTCTGAGTTACTGGATTACAAACTGTCAACTCCAAATGTTAACAGGATCACCAACTTATTAAGCATCTTCCTCTGGACTATCCTGATAGTAAGTGTGGTTTACGGTACTGGAAGGGGAATAGCTATGCTTTAGGAAATTAATACGCTGTAGAGGTATTAAAGCAGTTCGATAAATCGTTAACCTTTTCCAGGGATTCGAGCCCTGGATCCAGTTTAAAAGCCTTTTCCAGGCATTCTAAGGCTTCGCTGGATCTGTTAACTTTTTCTAAAATAAGACCCTTGATGTACCATACTAGAGCATCGTCTGGTTCGAGTTCCAGTGCAGTGTCGATAAAGTCCAAGGCATCCTCGTATCTTCCAAATATGGATATGATCACTCCCAGGTTGAACCATGCCCCGGCATGCCCCGGATTAATATCCAGAACTTTATCATATTCTTTTATAGCTTCACAGGTTTCCCCCAATTCCCAGAGTGTCATTGCCCGGTTGAAACGGGTTTTATATGAATCTGGTTCTGTTTCCAAAGCTTTATTAAAATATTTGAGAGCTCTTGGGTAGTCTCCTTTATTTAAAAGTTTAATACCCTTCTTATTCAGGGAATTTATATTGTTTTTGAAGATATCCAAAAATCCCATTTCTTTCCAATCCTTTTGATCCTGGATAATGATATATTACTTATAGTATTAATAGTAATACTATTTGATATATCTAAATATATCAATATAACTGATAATTTTGTATATCAAAAAAGATAAAAAAGTTACAATTAAAAAAATTAGTAAATTTTACAGAAAGATAAGATAAAGCCCGGTTTTACGGGTAATCCAGGAGAAAAATCAGGATGAAAGTAGTTATAATCGGAGGTGGAGCAGCTGGAATTTCCACCGCTTCAAACATCCGCAGATATGATGAAGATATGGAAATAACCGTCATCACCAGGGAAAACCAGATAGCATATTCTCCCTGCGCTATACCCTACGTTTTAAGTGGAGATGTAAAAAGCTTTGAAGATATAGTGATGCACCAGCCAGAAGACTATCTGGAGAAGGACATAAAAGTAATAACAAATGCAAAAGTATTTAAAGTAACAAACAACGAGAAAAAATTGAAATATCGGTTAAATAACCGGTATATGGGTATTGAAAAAGAAATATCCTACGATTACCTGGTGATCGCCACCGGAGCCACTTCTTTCATTCCACATATCCCGGGAACCACCCTGGAAGGTGTTTTTAAAATTAGAACCATCGAAGATGGTCTGGAAATTAAAGAGTGGGCAGAAAAAAGCAGCAAGGCCGTAGTGGTGGGTGCTGGGCTCATAGGCCTGGAAACAGCCTTCGGACTGAAGAAAATGGGCTTGGAAGTCACGGTGACGGAAATGCTCCCTCAACTAATCCCGAGATCACTGGATTCAGACATGTCCAAAATAGTCCAGGAATACATCGAAAAGGAAGGGATAAAGATCATCCTCGGCCATCCCCTAGAGGAGATCATGGGTGAAAAAAGGGTGGAGAAGGCAGTCATAGGTGATGAAGTTATAGATACAGATATGGTTATAATGGCCACCGGTATCAGGCCGCAGATCAAGCTGGCTCTAATGGCGGGTTGTGAAATTGGAAGATGGGCCATCTTGGTCAATGAAAAAATGCAAACCTCCGTCCCCAACATATATGCTGTGGGAGATTGTGTGGAAGTTTTTGATGCCATAACCAGTCAGAACACCCAGTCTCCACTGGGCACTACCGCTGTAAGACAGGGTAAAATAGCCGCCAAGAACATCGTGGGAGTGAAGGCGGAATTTAAAGCCGTCCTCAATGCCATGGTCTCCAAGATCGGAGCCCTGGAGTTCGGTGCCGTTGGTTCCTCCAAAGCCAGTGCCATACAGAATGGTATGGAAGTGATCGCCGGCAAAAGCAGAGCCCTAACCAAGGCCCGTTACTATCCTGGGGCGAAAAGGATCGATGTAAAGATTATATCCACCCTTAAAGGCAGGATTATAGGCTGCCAGATCATCGCTGAGGAAAGGGTTGCTGAGAGAATAGATACCATGTCCCTGGCCATAGCCCTGGGTGTTACCTGTTATGAACTGGCGGCAATGGAATTTTCCTATGCACCTCCCCTTTCCATGGTAATCGATCCCATCATACTGGCTGCAGAGGATGCCTGTGAGAAGTTGAAGAAACTCGCTAATTAAAGAAAAATTAAAGAGACTCACCAATTAATTTATAAGAGTTGAAAAGCCTCGCTAATTAGTCTCATAGATTTAAATTATCTAGAAATTTTTTTAAGTCTCGGAAATAGACCCATAGCATTTTCTCTCTCGATTGCCGCCATATCTTTTTCATCAAAGCCCCCATATTCTCTTACACCTTTAATAGTTAATGGTACGGTAGCTTCTGTCGCGAAAACATAATCAGACCCGAACACTATTTTCGAACTATCGACCAGAGTTTGGAGAGCTGCAAAAGCATGGGGTGAAGCTGAAACAGCGGTATCATATAAAATCTTTTTAGATAAAAATCAGGGCCTTCTGGAAGCATATTATCTTTAACTTTTATATATATTTTAAGTTCATCAGGGAAGGATTCCTGTAATTTAGGGACAGTATGGGAAACCAAATCAACTCCCTCGGCTATATACTAATTTACACCTCCTAATCCTGGCAAAGAGAGTGGATAAAATATCCAATCTGCCAGGTAAGGGATCGTACCACCAGCATGGGCCAGGATAAAGCTTACGTCAGGATATTTCTTGGTCACACCATTCACCATCAGAGAAAGTGCTGTCCTCGTGGTGTCAAAACAGACGTCTATCATCGATTCAGGGACTCCCGTGTGTATTTCCTCGATGCCAGGGGTGTAGCCGGATGAACGAACACCGCCACTTTTCGACGGTTAAGTTCGGAAAATAACCTTTCAAATCGTGTATCACCAGGATAATACCCATCATAATTCGATAAAAGAAATACTCCATCAAGTTTCAGCACGTCAAGGGCATATTCGAGTTCTTCAAAAGCAGCATCAACATCTGGAAGAGGCAGAGTAGCAAAAGCACCGAATCTTTCCGGATGATTCTCAATTAATCCAGCATATATTTCATTGGTCTTTCTTGATAATCTTCTGGCAAATTCCATAGAAGGATCTTTATCCCTAAAATAAACTCCCGGAGCAGAAATTGAAATCACAGATATAGAAATTGAAATCACAGATGTAGAAATTGAAATCACAGATGTAGAAATTGAGATCACAGATGTAGAAATACCGTTTTGATCCATTACTTCCAGTGCCTTATCTGCACTCCCATTGGGAAATCGCGCCCCCTAAAGCTTTTTTTTACTCCTTGATCTGAAAGATCTTTCAAATATTCTTTAGGAACGATGTGGTGATGTACATCGATTAATCCTTGCATCGTTTTCCCCCCATACTCTAATTTAAAAACTAACTACTGTTAATTTATAAAATTTTTAGTTAATATAACTAATGAACAAAAAATAAAGGAAAAATCATGATGAATTCGCCAGCCTATGGTGGTGCAATTTTAACGATGCTTCACCAATAAAACATGAAATGAATTTATAATTTGAATTGACCACTGAAATTGAATTTCTGTAATGTGGCTATTATAATTAAAAATAAACAGGAGAGAAAAAAATAAGAACGAAGGCGGTATGTCTTATCTCTCTCCTGATCTAGTCATATGGAGGGAAATGACTTTTAAATTTAAAAATACCTTTTTAACATTCCTTTGAGCATCTCGGCGTGGCGGCCTTCGTCTCTGGAACTTTCATCGAAGAAGTCATGGGCGGGGTCCACATCGCATTCCCTTGCCTTTTTGGCCGCTGCTTTTTTCTCGTTGTTGGCCTTGGTCTCTCCCTCGATCATCATCTCTATGTTTTCCTTGAGGGTTGGTTTTATAATACCACCCAGTTCGGCGAAATGGGCAGCGTGCTGGGCTTCTTCAATGGCTATTCTGGTGAGGACTTCTGCTACTTCTGGTAATCCTTCTCTTTGTGCCTGACGGGCCATTGCTAAATATATACCCACTTCCTGGGTTTCTCCATTGAAATTTGCCTGGACAGCTTCTTCTAATTCTGTGCCTTTACAAACTCCCAGTTTATGTTCGTTTATTATCTCCATATCTACTCCTCCATTCAACCATAAATTACTCCCATTCATATTACATTATCTTATTTTTACAGAAGAAATGAAAATTTTAGAGATTTTTAATCTCCTGTGCTAACTTCTGTCCGGTTATGAAGCACTGTTCTAATTCATCTGCATTTGGAACATAATATATTTCCTGCTGGCTTTTAACCTGGAATCCGCAGTCCTTTAAATTATCCGCCAGGTTTTCAGGGGCGCCACCTTGGCCCCCCATTGATCCAAATGTCACCGCTAGTCTTTCTCTTCCAGTTCGGTTGAATTTTAGACCGCGCAGGTAAAATATCAGGTCCCCTACAGAGGGGAAGGGTTCATCATAGATGGTTGGAGCTCCCAGGGCGATGGCCTTGCTGTCCAGTATGTCCTTAACTATTTCACTTCGTTCATCTTCGTGAAGGTAGTACATTTTCACATCTACTCCTTCACTCATAACACCTTCTGCTATGGCATGGGCCATCTTCTGGGTGGAATAGTGCATGGTGTCGTAGATGATGGTTATTTTATCTTTGCAAGCTCCCGTGGCCCAGTCACTGTAGGCTCCGATTATTTTCATGGGATCGGTCCATATCTGCCCATGAGATGGGGCTATCATCTCAATCTGCTCCAGAAGACCTAAATCCTGGACTTCTTTAAACTTCTTTAGCACCAGCTTGGATAATGGGGTGATCAGGTTCGCATAGAACTTCTGAGCACCGTCCATAAGAACATATTCTGGTATCTCATCGGCATAACGCTGGGCAAAGCACAGGTGCTGTCCAAATGCATCGTTGGGGAATAGGATACCTTCTTCTACCAGTAAGGTGAACATGCTGTCCGGCCAGTGCAGTAAGAATGCATCTAAAAAGGCCAGTGTTTTCCCTCCCAGATCCAGGGTATCTCCCGTGGTAACCACTTTAAAATCAGCACCCTCCAGGGCGGGGTAATGTTTCAGGAGACCTTTCACCGCGATTTCTGTGCAGTATATGGGGGACTCTGGGAATTTTTTATGAATTTCCAGTAACGCTCCACTGTGGTCTTTTTCCACGTGATTTTGTACTACCACATCTATTTGTAGGTCCTTTCCCTCTTTCTGGAAGGCATCCTGGATTCTACCCCACATCTGATCAGAAGATCCGGGATATGTGTTGTCGATTAAAGCTACTTTATCTTCTCCAAACACCAGATAGGCGTTGTAACTTGTTCCATTAAGAGTGTAACCGTGATAAGTCCTTATATCCCAATCCAAGACACCTACCCAGTAGATTCCTTCTTTAATTTTAACTGATTTTGCTTTCATTTTTTTCCCTCCAAAATTTAATTCGTGTATTTACGAACTAATTATTAATTATGAGAACCCTTTATATAAACTTTATGGTTCGCAAATGCACGAACAGTTTATATAGGTGAAAACTCATATAACATCGTATATAATATTAATTAAAAAATTCAAAATCACAGGATTGGAGAATGAATCAAAAAAATTTACAACTAGAAGCGTCCGAAGTAGAAGAAGTCAAAATATTCGGAACCCAAAACGGCATCAACGTAATAGAAAGCCCAATCAAAACCAGGATACTATCCTTATTAAAAGATGAAGGATTAAACGGTTCCGACATAGTGGCGTTAACTGGTAAATCAAAATCTACAATTTCAGCCCACCTTAAGGACCTCATAAAAGAAGATATAGTTGATTATAAACCAGACCCTGTAGATGGACGTAGAAAAATTTTTTACATAAAATCACGCTATTTAGGAACGATTTCCCGGGAATCTGAACTCGAGAAGGACATGGACGACTACCTGAAAAAACAGGTGACCAGTTCCACAGATCCATTCAAATTTTATAAATACATCCTAAGAACCATAAGAGTATCACTTATGGAAGAAGGAGTTAACATAGACCCCATATTACACGATGCCGGTTTTAAAGTAGGCCAGACATTTAACGATCATTTGAAAAATCCGGTGACTGAAAATCTCCTGAAAAACGTCGCCCAATTCTGGGAAGATAATAAACTAGGAAGGATGTTCGTGGAACGCCTGGAGCCCCTTACCATCAGAGTGTACGATTGTTTTGAATGCGCTACTCTTCCTATAATTGGAAGATCCGCCTGTGCATTTGACTCCGGTATTCTGGAAGCCATATTCTCCGCCCATTTCAACCAGAAAATAGAAGCAGACGAAATAAAATGTTACGCCAAGGGTGACGAATACTGCTGCTTTAAGATAAATAGACTACAAAGTTTAAGATAAATGGGTTCTAATCTTTAGATTAATGGAATATAATCGAATAGAAATCTTTATTTTCTAGTACCTGATAAGTGAATAAATTAATAAAAAATCTTATTTTCTAATAAAATCTTATTTATCTTTTTTAAACTTCAAAATAGTGGTGGATAAATACTTTTTGTCCTTAACAAAATCAGTGAAAACCTTTTCATCCTCTAAACCACAGTTCTGCACGGAAATAACATCCTTGCTCCTTGAATCCTGGTCAACCATTTTTTCCAGATCATCCCTGTGTCTGGAGGTCTTCATCACCACGAAGGTGTCCCCGTATTCCAGAATACGCTCCAGCCTCTCATCGACCTTGGGCACGATTACTATGATCTCATCCTTCTCACCAAGGGATATACCGGCAGTCGCGGCGCAGCCAGTAAAAGAGGTTATGCCCGGTATAATTTCCACCTCAAATCCCCTATCTCCCATTCTCCTGCTGATATAGGAGAAAGTGCTGTAAATAGTGGGATCTCCCAGTGTAACGAACGCCACGTCCCATCCATCATTGAGTTTATCCTGGATGAGAGCAGCAGCATTGTCCCAGTATTCTCCCAGAAGAGTTTCATCTTCTATCATGGGGAAAAGAGGTTCCAACAACTGGTAACTATCATCACGTTCGTCGAGAAATCCCTGCACGATGGACAAAGCCAAACTGGGCTTTGAATCCGATGATTTTGGTGCGCATATAACATCCACTTTTTTTATAACATTCAAGGCCTTAATAGTTAAAAGATCAGCATCTCCAGGGCCTACGCCGATTCCAATTAGTTTTCCATTCATAATAATCCTTCAACAATTTAATAAACTTGTATCTGACCGAAACTATGCTAAAATTTTCTTTCCCTGGAAACTTATAAAGGTTTCATAGTATTTATACCAGCATCTCAAATATAAATCCCCATGGGAAACGGGTTTTTTTGTAACCAATGCGGCATGCTCAAAGATAACTGCACCTGTAACAAAAACGGTGCCAGGCTAACCAGGGCTTCAGGGATACCAAAATCAAGGATTGAAGAAATAAAAAGAGAATATCCACATATCGATGATGATATAATCGAAAACTTCCCCTTCACAGAGCCCCGGGAAGGGCAGCTGGAGATAATCAGTAACATTAAAAATGCCATGGAAGAAGGATTTACCTACATCCTGCTGGAAGCAGGGACCGGGACGGGTAAATCTGCAATCGCCACTACACTAGCCGGGATCTACCAGCCTGCTTATATTTTGACCATGACCAAACAGCTACAATCACAGTACGGAGCTCAATTTGGCTACCCCCTGGTTAAAGGCAGGGGAAACTTCTCCTGTAAAGAAACCCTGGACATCAGTTGTGACTCTGGTGCCTGCCAGACCACTCCCCGCTCCCAAAAATTCGTCTGCGAGTATGGTATAAGTAAATCATCATTCGATGGGGGGCGTTTTGCGTTTGAAGATGCATATGGAGGAAATATCTACTTCCGCTCCGATGAACACTGTCAGTACTGGGAACAGAAAGCAGAAGCTGTGAAAAGTCCGGTAACCTTAATGAATTACGATTACGCTCTCCTGGAATTGAATTACGTGAAGCACTTTGGTAAAAGAAGGTTGATGGTCCTGGATGAAGCACACAACATCGAAGACAAACTGATGCGTCGTATGGAAGTCAACATCTACAATAAGAGGCTGGAAAATGACATCAAAAAGAGCATACCCCCTAGTATGATGTCAGAAGAAAATCCCATTGAGTGGATATTATTTTTAGAGTCAATATATGATTCCTACAGAAAATTAGCCGTCCAGAAGATGCCTAAAAACAAGGCCGACCGGATAAACCGTACCAAATTCCGGTTACAGGAGCTACTGGACAATTTAGAGGAAACACCAGAAAACTGGGTGGTGGATAGAATCTCAGGCGGCGTGGCATTCAAACCCTTAAAGGTGGATATGTACGCTAAAAACAGGCTGTTTGAACATGCCGATACCTGTCTCTTCATGAGCGCCACCATACTGGACATGGACCTGTTCTGCAGGTGGCTGGGAATAGATGCAGATGAGGCTTATAAGATAAGGATAAAAAGCAACTTCCCGGCGTCCTCTCGGCCGGTGCACCTTAAGTTGGTGGGAAACATGTCCCGTAGGTCCATAAATCGAACCGCCCCAAAGACCATCCCCATCCTGGAGAAGATCATCAACTACCACCGGTACGAGAAAGGACTGATCCACACCCACAACTACAACTGCCAGAAATACATCCTGGGTAAAATCAAAAATAATCGGCTCATAGGCCATAACAGTAATAACCGGGAGTACCAGCTGCGCAGGTTTGAAGAAAGCCAGGAAAACCTGGTACTGGTCAGCCCGTCCATGGGTGAAGGTGTG
Organism: Methanobacteriaceae archaeon; assembly: GCA_011620845.1. GTDB lineage: Archaea > Methanobacteriota > Methanobacteria > Methanobacteriales > Methanobacteriaceae > Methanobacterium_A. Next base: position 8,686 of record WOYJ01000065.1, on the reverse strand, counting down.
GACCTGCCCTACGAGAAATGTCAGTTCCAGGTGATCTATAAGATACCTTTCCCCTTCCTGGGAGACCGTCAGGTGAACCAGAGGAGGAAAAAAGACCCTAAATGGTACGCGTATAAGACTGTGATGACCCTAATACAAGCTTACGGCCGGGGGATGCGTGCAGAGGATGATTACTGTGAGACGTACATACTCGATGGTAACTTCCGCATGTTACTCAACAACCCCCTCTATAAGAATCTGGTTCCAGAGTTCTTCAAGGAAGCAATACAAAATGATTAAAAGTCCTAAGTGAACTTACAAGATATCGTTAGTTTTATTATAAAGTTCAGATAAACCAACATCCATTATTAAATCCCAACTTTAAAATTCCCCGTCCAATCATAAATGAGAGGTATATTGAATGTCTGAACTTACCAATGTGGACATATACAGACAAATTGATGTTCTAAGGCACAACTTGCTGGACCTTACCATGCGCAACCAGCTTCTAAACTTCCGCCCACGCAGCATGACCGTGGAAGTTAAAGACGGGGATATCGCTGAAATATACGACAGACTGGTTCTTAAAAAAAGCAAGAGAAAACTCTTGCAATTTATTCCAAAAACAGAGCTTGAAACACCCGTAGATGATTCTCTAAATCAAGACGGATCTGAAGATACAGGAAAAACCCCCCAATCTGACGTGGAAGATGAAGTTCCTGGTGAAGTTAGTTCTGATTCTCTAGAAAGCTGTACTATTGAAACAGAAGAAACGGACGAATCCTCAGGAAAGGAAAAGGTCTCATCTCATGGTACAGAAGGGACTGTAAAGATAGAAAAAGAAATCAATTTAACCCATAATTCCATCCTTAATGGAGCAGATATATCAGGGGAAACTGTTTCAACCGCAGAAGAATCATCTCTACTCTGGGAAACTCCTGCACCGGACCAGGAGATGCTGGAGAAAAATAAAGAAATTTTATTACAGACCAGTTTAACTGGTTCTGAGCTTCAGAGACGTCTTTTCTACATAAACCAGCGGGCAAGGTCGGTAATGGAGGAACAGGGATACAACATCCTCTACCTGGCCCTGGGATTCCTGAGATGGAAGGACGAGAATGGGGCCCCGGAATACAGGGAAGCACCACTGATACTCGTACCGGTGGAACTGGAAAGACGCAGAGTAAAAGGTTCGTTCAAGCTCCGCTGGACCGGTGAAGACATAATACCAAACATCTCCCTGCAGGCCAAACTATTGGAGCAGGGGGTTGAAATACCTGATTTTGAAATGCCCCGGGCCAAAGAGGGTGTGCAAGAATATTTAGACCTGGTAAAGGAGGCCATCTCCCTGGAAAAGGATTGGAAAGTAATGGATAAAGTATTCCTGGGCTTTTTCAGCTTCACCAAGTTCGTGATGTACAAGGACCTTGAACCTGGAAGCTGGCCAGAAGACATGCCCCTGGAAGAAAACCCCCTGATAAAGGCCATATTCGATCCAGAGGGTGAAGAATTAGACCCTGGTTTTGAAGAAAATCAGGTGGACGTTAAACTTACAACACGGGACGTGTTCCATGTTATGGATGCCGATTCCTCCCAGATTGCAGTGATAGAGGATGTGAAAAACGGTCGGGACCTGGTCGTTGAAGGACCACCCGGAACAGGTAAATCCCAGACCATAGTAAACCTCATAGCAGAATTACTCGCCCGGGGGAACACCGTTCTCTTCGTTAGTGAGAAGATGGCAGCATTAGAAGTGGTTAAGGGACGTCTGGATAGTGTGGGTCTGGGTGAGTTCTGTATGGAACTGCACAGCAGAAAATCCAACAAAAAGGAGGTGCTGGAGAAGCTGGAAAGCGTCCTCCGGAACCCCAAACCAGCTGAACTATCCCTGGACAACGATTTAACTACCATTGAAGAGCTAAAAACTAACCTGAATGAATACGTATCCCTGTTACACTCCCCCTATGGAAAGATTAGGTGGACTCCCTACCAGATCTTTGGTTTAAAGGAGAAGTCACTGAAGCACTTCGAGAGAAGCCAGACCAAGATGCCCCGGTTCACCATGGATCAGGCTGAAGAGTGCACATTAAAGCAATGGCAGCAGACCACCAATAAATTTAAGGAATTGGGCGAATTATATCGGCTGGTGAAGCCCGTCTCATATAACCCCTGGAATTCAACCCGGCCAGACCCCATATTACCTGCAGAGGAAGAGGAGATAGAAACCCTCCTCACCAGTGCACTACAGGTTCTGGATAAACTAAACTTGAAAGCCCAGGAACTGGCCAAGATATCCGGAGTTAACATACCACATACCCTCGATGAAATGGAACACCTCATCGCTGCGGTGGAGATAATATCGTTCTTCCCCTCCCTGGAAAGAGAACTCATACTCAATCCCAGCTGGGACTACGATAAATTACACGTATATAAGCTGATAAAAAGTTTAGAAGAATACCAGGCCATAGTCAAAGATTTAAAAGGCTTTAGAAAGGATGCCTTGGATGAAGATTTACCAGCACTACTTACGGAATTCCAGGAACAGAAGAAGAAGATCCTGAAATTCATCAGCGGAGATTTCAAAAAGGTGAAGAAGAAGATAGGCAGAATCTACAAGGGCAAACCACCAGAAAATGATGAACAAATACTGGAAGACCTGGAAGAACTCATCAAATGCCAGAAACTCCAGGAAGATATCAGGACCCAGGATGAAAAAGCCCGATCACTCTTCGGCTCCCACTGGAAGGCAGAAAAGAGCCATGTGGAAAGCCTGAAGAAGATATCAGACTGGATACTGAAATTCAGAAAAGCATTAAAAGAGGGGCGGATATCGGAGAAAACCCTGAAAATAATGGACTCCATAAACCAGGAAGAATTAAAAGGAATATCCAATGAGTTGCACGAGAACTACAATGAAATACTTGATCTGGTAAGGCAGTTAAACCATTTCCTCCACTTTAAACAGGGCTCGGCCATGGGAGACAACCTGACCAAAAGCCCTATCAGTCCCCTGGAATCCCAGATAACACAGTTAAAAGAGGGATTAGGTGAATTACAGAATTGGTCCCGTTTCAGCTCCTCCCGGGCAGAGTGTTTAGAGACTATCGGTTCCAAACTGGTGGAAATAGTCGATAAGGATGAGATAGAAACCCAGGACCTCATACCCTGCCTGGAAGGAAACTTCGCAGATTCCATGCTACGCAAACTATTTTTAGAAGAACCATTACTCTCCCGTTTTGTGGGGGATGTACATCAAAAGAAGATAGAAGAATTCCAGGAACTCGACAGGAAGATTATAAAGTTAAACCGGTTCAGGATAGCGGAAAAACTATATGAAAACCGTCCATCACTATCAAGCAACGCATCACCCCGTAGTGAACTGGGAGTTTTAAAGAGTGAATTCGCCAGGAAAAGGGGACATATGCCCATCAGGAAATTGTTATCCATCTGTGGCGGCATTATACAGAATATCAAACCCTGCTTTATGATGAGCCCCCTCTCCATAGCCCAGTACCTGGACCCATACAGTGTGAAAAACCTGCGCTTCGACTACGTTATCTTCGATGAAGCCAGCCAGGTGAAACCAGAAGACGCGTTAGGAGCGCTTTTAAGGGCCAAATATGCAGTTATAATGGGTGATACCCGGCAACTACCACCCACCACCTTCTTCGACATCCTCATCGATGTGGAGAGTGAGGATTATGATCTGGCGGTGCTCGCGGATATGGAGAGCATTCTGCATCTTACCAAACGGAGTTTCCCATCGAAGATGCTCAGGTGGCATTACCGGAGCAGGCACGAATCCCTCATTGCTGTTTCCAACCAAGAATTCTATGACAATCATCTCTTGATCTACCCTTCACCCAGCCAGGATGCAGAGGAACTCGGATTAAAACTGGTCCACCTCCCGGAGACTGTATATGATCGGGGTAAAACCGCGACCAATCGTGAAGAGGCAAAAGAAGTTATAAAAGCCGTTTTTGAGCATTACCAGAAGTATGGTGATGCGAAGAGTTTAGGTGTAGGGACCTTCAACGTCCGCCAGCAGCAGGCCATTCTAGAAGAGCTGGAATTGCAGTTAAAACTCAACCCTCGGATGGAAAAATATTTCAGCGGAAATCAAGAGGAGCATTTTTTCGTTAAAAACCTGGAGACAATCCAGGGAGATGAAAGGGATGTGATAATGGTTAGTGTGGGATACGGATTCGATGCAGAGGGACGTTTAAGCCATAACTTCGGACCGGTGAACCAGGACGGAGGGGAAAGGCGTTTAAACGTTCTATTAACACGGGCCCGGGAGAAATGTATCCTGTTTTCAAACTTCAGAGGCAGAGACCTGCATTTAACATCAAATTCACCATTCGGCCTCAGGGCGCTTAAGGTATTCCTGGAATACGCTGAGAATAGAACGCTTAATCAGATGGATAAATTCCCGGACAGTAATGAAACTGCCTTTGAAAACGCCATCTACGAATTTTTAACTGAACAGGGATATGAAGTGCACACCCAGGTAGGTTGTGCGGGTTTCAGGGTTGACCTGGCCATATTAGACCCAGAATATCCTGGACGTTACCTCCTGGGAGTCACCTGCGACGGTCCAATTTACCAGAGCAGCCGGGTGGCCCGGGATCGGGACCGGCTTAGACAACAAGTACTTACCAGGTTGGGCTGGCGCTTATATACGTTATGGTCACCGGACTGGTACAGAAACCGTGCTGAAGTACAAAAAACATTATTAAAAGTTATAGAAGAACTATTAAATGAGGGAAGGGGTGAAGAAGAATTCATCCCACCTGTGGTTGATGAAGAAGAAACGATGGAGGAGATCCTGGAAGCTGAAGCAGTGGCTACTACAGAAACAGAACCCACAGAATCAATAATAAGTTCAAAAGCAGGGACAATTCCAGGATCAGAAGTTACTGGTGATTCAAAAGCAGTTGCCTCTGAACCTGAACTAGTCCAGGAACCAGAATCAGAAGTTGCAGAATCAAAGTTAACTCCAAAAACTGAGCCAGTAAAAACCACACAGAAGGTGGTTGATGTTCCAAAATCTCCCCTGGATGAGATATCCAATTATGAAGTAACCAACCTGAAGCAAAACTTCAAAGTCACCGGGGAATTACATAACCAACCTGTAGGGGATGTTGCTCGGGCAGTGATGGAAGTGGTTGAAGTGGAAGGCCCTATCCACTACGATGAAGTGGTGAAACGTATCAGAACCCACTGGGGACTGAGTAGAGCCGGGCGTCGTATCCAGGCTATAATGAAAGAAGCTGTTGAGTTAACCCTGATGGACGGCCGGGTTATACGGAAAGGAGATTTCCTATATTACAAAGACGCTCCCATCATGGTCAGGCGGCGTACAGGCAAACAACCCGTGAAAATGGACCTTATCAGTAAAGAAGAAATTGCAGCAGCAATAGACATGGTGCTGAAAGCCCAATACGCAACCGAACCGGACGAACTGATACGTGAAGTTGTACGGCTCTTCGGGGCTAAACTAGCCCGTGGCCCGGCAGTTAGCAAGGTAAACAGTGTTATTAAAAGTCTGATAAAAGCGGGCGAGGTAGAAGAAAGGCCGGATGGTATGATCGATCTGGTAAGGAATTAATTTAAGGAGATTTATTAGATGGAACAGAAAACAGGAGCTAACCAGTTTACAATGGCCCTTGGTGAAGGGGTTGATTCTGCATTCAAAAAACTGGCATCAGAAATACTTAAAGATGGTGCGTTATCCTCCAGGGAGAAAAGTCTTATCGCGCTTGCATGTGCTGTTGCTGTTAAATGTGACCATTGCACACGTGTTCATAAAAAACAAGCCCTTAAAACAGGAGCTACACAGGAAGAAATATTGGAAGCCGCTGCTGTGGCGGGTCTGGTGCGTATGGGTTCTGGATTTAACACAGCTTTCGCGCTTTTAGATGATAAGTAATAAAATAGACGGACCTGGGGGGATTTGAACCCCCGACCTTGGGATCCGAAGTCCCACGTCATATTCCTGGCTAGACTACAGGCCCATAACACGTCTAATAAATCATAGACAAGTTAGTTGTTGGTTGCTTTTCATTTATATAACTATTCCCTTTCTGAGATGAATCAAAAATTAACTCTGTAAATGTAACATCCCAAAAAAATAAAAGGGAAAAGTGGATGTGAACTTTTATTTTGGGGATAATTTTCCTAATGGGATAATTTTTTAAAATTATCCTAAAACCCACTAAACCCGATTCTATTCATTCACAATGCTCGTATCATTAACCTGTGTATTATCCGTGTCTATCCCTTCTGAATAGATGAGTCTTATGGATCTGGCCTGGAAAAGAGTGATGAAAGAATTAATCAGAATAGGAACCACGAAAAATCCAACTATGCTACTGCCCATTTCAATCAAAGACCCTGCAGATGCGAAAATAGCCGAAACAATCATGGTGGCTACCCACCAAAGAATGAATCTTCCATATCCAACTGTCTTGATTCTCTGTATGATTTCTCCCATGTTGAAGGCAGCTCCAAGTCTATTATGATAAGCCATATTGGAAAGGGCCATCATGTAAAACATGATAGCAGGAATGAATAAAAGCACCCCAATAATCAATGGTAACCAGTTAACCAGTTTATCAAATTTAGATTTAACACTCCATACACATAGGCCATCAAGTAAAATTGTCCCGCACCTAGAATAACGAGTATTGCAGGGATGAAATAATATGCTATGGTAGTAACTATTACTTTAAGGCCATCCAGAACCATACCAGCCCATTCATTATATTCAGGCATCTTTGAATCGCCTTGAATAGTTTTCCGGGTCACTCTTAGGGCATAACCAGCTACAAATATTCTGGGAATGACCACCAGAGTGGTAAACATCAGCAGACCAAAAATCAGCCATCTTTTGCGGCTGTTGTTCAAGTGTTCTGGATTGGAACCAGGATACTTGAATGAATCAGATATTATCTCAGACAACTTCATTTATTAAACTCCTAATCTGCCTTTATGGTACTCCTTTTTTTATCAAATATCACTAAATCTTTATTTAAATTCCCAACACTATTCTTTCTCATACACCATGATAACTGGTCTTTACCATCTTCAAACATGCCCCGTAGGGTTCGAATTTACCAATATCATTGCCCGTGCAAAAATGCATTCCCTGATTGGATTCAGTCATCATCAAAGGTTTTGCTTTCTCTAAATCCCATGAACCATCTTCTGGATTGTAAATATCATCATCCACTTCAAGATGCACCACTTTACCCAGGATCAACAGGTAAGGGAAGCCATCATACGTCTCTTCGTGCATACTGTGTAGCTGGAACTCCATCCACGCATAACAACCTTCTATTCCCGGTGCCTTAACCTTTTTTGAAGGTCTTTCCTTTAAGTTTGCCAATTCAAATTCGTTAACATCAAAAGGAACATGTGAAGAAGTGGGTATCACTGCATCCACCAGATCAACACCAGGCATATTTATAACAAACTCTTTTTTGGTGTCTATATTGACATATGTATCTCTCATCTTTGCCTATACCACACATACCAGGTCAAATGGCCTTAAAATTGGACATGCTCTATGTAGAAAACCAATACTGTATAAATGTTATCATTTACCCTCAATACTTCACTTATATAGTTTAAGAAATCAAATAGTAAATGATCCAAGAACATATTTTAACTAAAAAACCTGGACTTAATTTACACTAACTTCTAAATATAGAGATATTATGCTTGCTAAAAGAATAATACCCTGTCTGGACTGTGATTTAAACGTACCCCGCGGCCGTGTGGTTAAAGGGGTTGAATTTAAACAGATCCGCTACGCGGGTGAACCTGTGGACTTGGCCACTCGCTACTATGAGGATGGGGCTGATGAGATCGTGTTTCTGGATATCACTGCCTCCCATGAACACAGGGAGACCATGGCCCACGTAATCAAGGCCACCACTGAGAACGTCTTCGTTCCCATCTGTGTGGGTGGTGGGATAAGGAAACCCTCTGATTACGTTAACATGCTTAAAGCTGGGGCTGATAAATGTTCCACCAACACCGCCGCCATCCACAACCCCGACCTGATCAATGAAGCGTCTGAAATCGTCGGTTCCCAGGCATGTGTCATTGGCATCGACGCCAAGCGCCGTTACATCGACAACCCCCGGGAGAACGGTGATAAGATAATCGTGGAAACTAAAAAAGGTTACTGCTGGTACGATTGCAGTATCTACGGTGGAAGGGAGTTTACTAGTATAGATGCCCTAGCATGGGCGATGGAATGTCAGGAAAGGGGTGCCGGGGAGATATTACTCACATCCATGGACCGGGACGGGACCAAAGACGGCTACGATATCCCACTGACCAGGACCATGAGTGAGATGCTGGATATTCCGGTGATTGCCTCGGGTGGTGTAGGTAATCCGGAACATATCTACGAAGCTTTCCAGTTCGGTAAAGCAGATGCCGCTTTAGCTGCCAGTATCTTCCACTTCAACGAGTATCCTGTGCCAATGGTGAAGGAGTACTTGAAGCAAAAGGACGTGCCAGTTAGAGTTTAAATTTTTTTTTATTTTCTCATAATAATTTTAAATTCACAATGAAATTCTAAAAATTTCCCAAAATTAAAAACTTATTAATTTTTCCCTAATTTCTAATAAGGACTCATTTTAAATACTTCCTGATTAATTAAATAAAGATCGACATCTAAATTAGAAGATAC
>WOYJ01000071.1 GCA_011620845.1 Methanobacteriaceae archaeon | reverse complement strand
CTTTATAGATGTTCTAATATTATACTATACATAAATTTTCATGGACAGCAAATTTATCAGGTGATCCCTATGAGTGGCGTACCCATGCACAGAGATCAGGTCTTACTAGAGATAACTGAACTTCTATCTAATCATGGTTTTGAAACCTCTAATATATATGATAGAAGTTGTTTTGACATGATGGCCCGTCGGGAATTGATTCTACTTTTGCTTAAGGTTTTAATTAATGTGGACGGCTTCAGCAGCCAGCAGGCTCAGGAAATTAAAAGGTTAGCCAGGACTTTCCTAGCTTCACCTTTAATCGTTGGGTTTAAATCAAAAACCGAGCCACTCGAGGAAGACGTGGTATATGAGAGGCACGGTATACCTGTGGTGGCTCCGGAAACCCTGCGGAACATGGTGGTAGATGAGGTGTATCCTGAGGTTTTAGCTGGCCGTGGGGGTTACTACGTTAACATCGACGGTGAAATCCTCAAGGAAGTAAGGGAAAGGGAAAATCTCTCCCTGAAGGACCTGGCAGATATAGCCCACGTATCCCGGGAGACCATCTACAAGTATGAGCATGGAATGGTCCGGGCATATACAGAAACAGCCATGTTACTGGAGAACATCCTGAATATAAAAATAACCCTGGACATTGACTTATTTAAAACTCCAGAACCAGAATCAGACATGTTAAAATCAGATCAAGCTTCAGAAACTGAAGATAATCCACAAGATATATCACCCGAACCTAAAGAACTCATTAAACTCGGATTCGGTGTACTGCCAACCTACAGAACACCCTTTGATGCCATATCCCAGGCAAACAGCAGGAAAGAAAAGGAAAACATCCTACTGACCAATCTGGAGAAAAACCGGAACAACCAGGCATTGAAGAAGATGGCCTTAAATGTTAAGGACCTTTCCGATATAACCAAAAAAGAAGCAGTTTTCATAATGGAAAGTAAAAGGGTCGTGGAGTGTATCGAGGGAATACCCGCCGTGAACACCGAAGAAATCTGTGAAATGGAAAACTGCCGGGAATTCATTCAGCTCCTGAAGGAAAGAAAAAACTAGTGTTATTTTTATTTTCACCAGGAATTAATTCTCACCCAGCACGGTGAAGGTTTCCTCTGCCTCTTTTTCGTAAGCAATCCCCACGGTAATCATATCCGCGTAATCAACTGTTTTTAAAAATTCAAAAGCATCTCCCGGAGTTAGAACACCGGCAGCCAGGGTTTTCTTCACTATAACGGTTTTATCTACTTTATTAATCAATTCAGAAAATTCACTGCGCTGTTTCTCCAGGAAAAACTCGGTATCCATGAGGTATCCCACTTTATTTACCGGGATCATGTAGATATCGAATAAGTCAAGAACCGGGGATTCAAGGAGTTTTGTCGTGGTACGGAACGGCTGGTGGGTTGCCAGGCCAGCAATAGAACCTTCATCCTTTATATCCTCCAGGTGCCCGGATATAACATCCCATTTACAACCATCGGTAATGGCCCCGTGAAGCAGCATGGCATCGGCATCCAACCCGGATAGGAGCTTGATATCCGCGGCTTCCTCACCAGGGCGCACCGTACCTATGATGGAAAGCTCAATTCCCTCCTCCCGGGCCCACCGGAAAGCATCCAGAACTGGTGGATAGGGGATGATCTGAATACCCCGTACACCCATCTGGTAGGATTTCCTTATAACCTTGAGGATATTCTCGGGCTGGTCGTAAAGATCCAGTTGATACAGCCGGGCGCGGTGTCCGAATTGTCCCGCGGCGATAAAGGGGGAAGTTCCCAGGTACGTCCGGGGTAAGCTTCTACCACTGATTTCAAGGTGTCCTTCAAACATAGGGGTAACCTCTAATAAGAGAAAATTTTCAAGCAATAAAAAAAAATTATTAGATAAATAAATTTATCCGATCTTTCGGGCTACAACAGCCGTGCCGTAGGCCAATATTTCCTGCATAACATCAGAGATATCGTTTGAGTCGTAGCGGATGCTGATTATGGCATTGGCACCGTATTCCTGGGCATGTTCTATTGCTCTCTGCAGTGCTTCGTCCCTGGTGTCCTCCATCATACTCACATATTCTTTTATCTCTCCACCAAACATGGAACGGATTCCCGCGCCGATTTGTCCACCAACACCTCTGCTGCGGACGGTGAGTCCATAAACAAAACCTTTAGTATCTATTATTTCATATCCTGGCACATAATTTGAACTAGCAAGGATGAATTCATCTACCCTAACCATAAAATACACCTCCCAAAGTTTTCCTCAATATATTAAATAGTTGGGGGCAATAAATTTAAAGTTATTCTTTCCATAATGAATATTTACCAGAATGATAATTGCAATATTAATTAGATGATATTCGTTATTTTTTTAACCAGTTTAAATCTTTAAATTAGTAGGAGAGAGAAGATGAAAGTACTCATAGCTGATCAGATAAATGAAAAGGGAATTGATGAGCTTAAAGACATCGCAGATGTGGTGGTTCAAACCGATATAACCCCAGAAGAGTTGGTAAGTTCAATCCCAGATTACGATGCCATAGTGGTGAGGAGCAGGACCAAGGTCACCCGGGAGGTAATAGAAGCCAGTCAGAAACTGAAGATCATAGCCCGGGCCGGAGTGGGTGTGGACAACGTTGATGTGGAAGCAGCCACCGAGAAGGGTATCATGGTGGTAAACGCACCGGAGTCAACCTCCATAACCGTGGCCGAACACACCATTGGAATCATATTATCCCTGGCCCGGAAGATATCCATAGCCGATAAATCAGTCAAGGAAGGTAAATGGGAGAAAAGCAAGTTCATGGGCAGTGAAATCGCCGGGAAAACCCTGGGTGTAATTGGTATGGGTCGGATCGGAAGCCAGGTGGTCAAAAGGTGCAAGGCCTTCGACATGAAGATACTGGTAAACGACCCTTACATCACCGAAGAAGTCGCCTCCCGATTAGGAGCAACAATAGTAGAAAGGGATACCCTCTTTGAAGAGGCAGACATCATCACCATCCACGTACCCCTCACACCAGAGACCAAACACTCCATAGGCAAGGCAGAATTCGCCCTGATGAAGGAAACCGCCTGCATAATAAACTGCGCCCGGGGAGGAATAATAAACGAAGAAGACCTGTACCAGGCACTATTAAATAATGAAATAGGCGGAGCTGGACTGGACGTGTTTGAAACAGAACCACCAGTTGATAACCCACTTCTAACCCTGGACAACCTGGTGGCCACACCACATATAGGAGCATCAACCAGGGAAGCCCAGAGGGACGCAGCCATAATAGTGGCCAAGGAGATAAAAGAGGTCTTAACCGGGGGGGCTGCTCGAAATGTGCTTAACATGCCTGTGATAGACCCGGAAACCCTGATACTCATCAAGCCCTACTTCGAACTCATGACCAAACTGGGTAGGTTCTTAATACAGACTGCCCAGGGAAACATCAAAGAGGTGGATGTAACTTACTGCGGGGAACTGGCAGAGTTCCCTAAACTGGACATCCTCACCAGGATGATACTCCAGGAAATCCTAAACCCCATACTGACCGAACCAGTCAACCTGGTAAATGCCCTGGCCGTGGCAGAAAATAGGGGCATCACCGTAGTTGAAGGTAAAAGGTCTGAAGTACACGGTTTTGACAGTCTAATCCGGGTGGAGATGAAATCAGACAAAAAAGACATGGTTATAGAGGGAGTATCCACCAAGGAACCCAGGATAGTATTGATCAACGGATACAAAGTTGACGTGGAAACCGAGGGACACTTACTCATATCCTCTTACAAGGACATACCTGGTGTTATTGGAATTATCGGAACCAAACTGGGAGAACACGAAATAAACATCGCTAAAATGCAGGTCGGACGGCAGGAACCCGGCGGAGAAGCGGTCATGGTGCTGAAGATAGATTCCACCGTGCCAGAAAACGTCCTAGACGAACTGAAAGAACTAGAAAACGTCTACGATGCAGTGGTTGTGAACCTTTAGAATGTTAATAATCTTTTTTTAATCTTTTTTAAATGGTTTTATATTTAAACTCTTTTTTAAAATAGTTTTAATGTTTAAACT
>WOYJ01000178.1 GCA_011620845.1 Methanobacteriaceae archaeon | reverse complement strand
GGATATATGAAAATTTAAAAAAAACCTGAGTATGGTATCATCCCATCCTCCTAACCCCTGAGATTATGATTTATTTCCAAATATTTATTAAGGGTAGGGAACCTTGGCTTCCAGAGATTGGAGGTGTGTTATAGGAGGGAAAAAATGGACCATAAAATAAGCCCTCTCTGGAAGCCGTCCCTAGATTTCAACTGAAAATAAGCTTTTGCTGAAATCTTATTTAAGTAGGGGGTGTTGGTGTGCATACTACACACCTATATCATATGATAAAGTTCATCATATATAAAAGTTTCGTTTCAAGTGTAAATATTGTTCAACTATAATGAATATTTTATTCCTTGAAAAAGGTATTATTCTTAGTTAATACTTGCTATAAAAAGAAGGGGGGGTGAGGTGTGCATAACACACACCTACCTATACTAACGCTATCATAATATATAAAATTTGCGGTTGAAATGATAGTATTATACTCAAAAATTTGATTAATATTGATATGATAAATTAAAAATTCTACAAAACCAATATTGAGTTTATTTTAACATAGTCCCCATTACCCATGATTAATTTTGTCTATTAGCCCTTTAAATGACTTTATTTCATATTCCAAAACATATTGTAAATCTACACATTCCGTATCTAAATAAAACAAGGTGGTAGGGCCCCTGACAATATCTCTCTGTTCACCGTCCCTGTTAAAAATTTCATAGGCTACTTTATTATGTACCAGTGTCCCACCGGGAATAATAACTTTCTCTTTAACATCTTCCAGATCAATGGTCTCCAGATCTTCCCGGGTGATTAAGTCACCAATTTCTTCATTCACACCAACTATATTGACTTTATAAGGTGCAATTACTTCAAAAATAGTTTTAAGAGGTTTTAAAGACAGTTTACTGGTTATTATAGTTGCATCTGTTGTGACTTCTGGTAATCTATTTAAATGTTCTCTATATTTTCTTTTCGATAACATATAGGGAGTGCCGGTTGTTTCTGGATCAGTGAAGGGTGAACCTACTACTTTGATGGAAAATTGGTTGGAGATATTTTTAGCCAATTCAACGAAGTCTTCATAGGGTTGTGTTTCTATGTTTTCAATTATGGGGCCATTGTTAAAAATAAGACCCTCTCGTTTGAAATTCACAAATCTACTCAGGATAAAGGTCTTAACACCCCAATCCTCCATGACACCGCAGGTGTTAGCTATTTCCCCCTCATCGATCACACCAGGAATGACTACAGTGGATGCATGAACATCGATATTCTCACATAATAGCTTCAAAGCTTTAAGAGATTCCTCTGGAGTTTTATCCCTCATCCAATACCTGCGTAATGCAGGATTGGTTGAAAAAACTGAAAAATTGATTTCATCTAAACCCAGGTTAATCAAATCGGTAACCATCTCTTCATTCACTATTCTTTTTCCACTAGTATAACCTAGATGAACCTGAAATCCCCAATCCTTTAGCGCTTTAAGCAGTTCGGGGAGGTTGGGAAAATTAATGATATCAGCACAGCTACAAGTGAGTATTTTATCGTCCTTATGATTTAAAAGACCTAAATATTCATACCATCTCAAAACCTTTTTTAAGTGTGATAACACTTGGGATACCGGTTTAAACCCATTTATTATACTATCTGGCACTTCCTGGCAATAATCACAGCCAATCTTGTTAGGGGGGCAGTATTTGCATCCTAATGAATTGGAACTTATATATTTGTAATCTGCGGTAAGAAAATAACAGAACCTGCAATATCCACCACAATCTTTGCCTGGAGTCCCTCCAACTGATGCGTTAATTATCATTTCATACCCCCTGATTTATTTTATGAATCAATTCTTCAAATGATTTGTATTCATTTTCCATCAATTTTTTTTCATCCAATTGAGCTGAATGGTTGGTTAAAACATGAGGCCCCCTGATGACATTTTTATCATGACCAAAAATCTCCAAAACCTGTAATTCATGTACCAACGCCCCACCAGGGATTATGACATTTGTTTTAATTTCATCTGTATTTACTCCTCTCAAATCATCTCTGGTAATCAAATCAGCAATTTCCTGATTTACTACGACGATATTAACCAAATCTGATCCACTAACAGTGTTAATAAATTCTCTTATAAATGGAAAGGCCAGTATACCAGTTATTATGGTGGCATCGGAGCTAATTGGAGGCAATGTTTCTAGATATTTCCTGTTTTTGTCTTTCAAGATAGCGAAGGGAGAACCATTCTTGGGGTCATAGTAGGGCAGGCCATAAACTTTGAAGGGAAACTCTTGGGATATGTAGTGCACCAGTTCCTGAAATTCTTGGTAACTGTGTGTGGTGATTTTTGGGATTAATTTTCCATCTTTGTTTAAAATCAATCCCTCTTTTTTTGTGTTGGCAAATCGTCTTAAAATATATGATTTCACACCCCACTCTTCTAGATCTTCGGCTGTCTTCAATATATGTTCTTTATCATTTATTCCGGGAATCACTACCGCTGATGCGTTTACATCACAGCTCTGGCAGAAAAGTTCGAAAGATTTTATGGCCTTTTCTGGATATTTATCATGCATCCACTTCTCTCTCAAACTGGGGTCGGTGGAGAATATAGAGAAGCTTACCTCATCCATTCCCAGTTTGATGAGATCAAGGGCCTGGCTAATTTCCTTAATTCCTTTTCCACTTACGTAACCCAAATGTATAGTTATTCCTGATTCTTTTAATATTCTTACCAGTTCAGTGAGTGAGGGGTAGTAAAAAGCATCGGCACCGCCAGAAATTGTAACCCGTAAATCATCATAATTTAATTTCCCTGTTAACCCTAAAAGCATTAAACTTTGGCCTATATCTTTGAAAATTTCATTTAGTGGTTTGAAATTATTTTCCACCCTGGTTACAGATTTCCTGCAGTAATCACAGCCAATCTGGTAGGGGGGGCAGTAGGCACATCCCAGTGCTAATGAGTGTAACCGGTTAAATTCCACCGTTCGGTAAAAACAGAATTCACAGAAGCCTCCACAATCAATTCCAGGTTTACCACCCACATGAACGTTAATTTCCATCAGTAAATATCCTAGAATAATAAATTATACTTAAACAGTTTAAAATACTCTTTATAATGATTTATAGACGTCAAGAAATGGTCTTTACTGATTTCCTTTTTTACATATTGTTTTCGGATATTTTCCATTTCTTTAATCACCTCTAGATCGTTTTCATAATTTTCTGTATAGTACATGTAATCTTTCGGTTGAGCAAGATTACCGTTTCCCCAATTTTTCCTGTCCATCACTACGGTTTGATAGCGTCTTTCTGCATTCTTCTGCATCTTCTGAGTTTCGATATCAATCTGTGCAAACAGTGCGCTGGGTTGTTCTCCATCATTTACCTGATTTATTAACTGTACATCGAAATCTGAATTACCGTAAATGATAAATGAGAAAATAACTAAGACGGATAATCCGCCGACGATTCCAAGAAGCACTCCTTTATCCAAAGAATTGTTCCCCCGTATTTAGAGGCTCTATTGGTCTATTCTTCATCGAATTGTACGGTTTCATTTGTGATGAAATCTTCTAAAGCTTCAATTAATTCTCCCATAGAGGAATAACGATCTTCCTTATTTTTATTTAAGCACTTCATGATTATATCATTAACTGGTTCTGCATTGGCATTGATCTTGGTGGGTGGTGTTGGCATTTTAGTTAAAGTGGAACTGTATATCTGGAAAATCTCCCCTTTAAAGGGCAGTTCACCGGTTAAAAGAGTGTAAAAGACTATGCCTAACTGATAAATATCAGTCCTCTCATCGGCTTTGCCAAAATCGCTTGAGATCTGTTCGGGTGCCGCATAGGAAGGTGTAGCTCCAGATAAACTCAAGGATTCGTCTGATTTAAATTTACTTAATCCCCAATCTGAAATTTTATACACATTATCTTTAATGAGAATATTGGAGAATTTAATATCCCCATGGATGATATGTTTATTATGAGCGTACTGCAATCCTTTAGCAACCTCATAGATAATATTAACAGCTTCTTTTAATGGTTTCATCTCTTTTTTAAGGTTATCTTCGCAGTATTCGGTTTCTATATATGGTATGGGGAGTATCTTAAAATCATAAAGTTTTACAATGTTAGGATGGTTCAGATGGCTCCAGTTTGAAACTTCGGTTATAAAGGTTCTCTCCGCCCTTTTGTCGAAGGTTTTAGGTATTTTTATAGCCACTTTCTGACCATTTTTATTCAGTGCCTTAAATACACGACCAAATCCACCCTCACCCAGGTATTCTAAATCTGTATAAATGGTTCTAAATTCATAAAGTAATGCGTTGGCCGATAACTTTTCCAGCCGGTCAAATTCTTTACCTTCAATGATTAGATATTGTCCGTAATCTCTAGAGTTCCACCAGTTAACCAGCAGAGGTATTAAAAGGAACAGACCACCGTATGTGAATGCCTGCATTAAGGGGAAATTAAACAGGTCGCCCAGAATAACGGTCACCCCAATAAACAGTAGGAGTAAAACAATGTTGAAATAGGAGAATTTTATCAGTAATTTCTGATTTGAGATGATGTTGAACAGGATCACACCCATGAAGATTAGATAAATGGCCCCGGTGATCATTAGCATATACCCTAAAAGTGGATCATACAAGGGGGCAAGGGTGATGTCAAACAATATGAAGTTGATTGGTACAAATAGAAGCGCTGCTAAAACAGCGAAAACAGCATTTAAAACAATTAATAACTTAAATTTCCAGTTTTTGATGGTTTTAATGGAACTTGAACCTTCCGATTTTCTATCACTCCTTAACTGGTATATTAAACCGGCAAAAACTATTACAGCGAATAGTATCATGGCCAGTATAAGATGGGTTATATTAGCTAAGTTGATCAAACCAGCTGGTTTATAAGTTGAGGGTACTGGATTATTGCTTAACCAATTAACTGAATTTAATCCCAATTTCCAACCGTTGTCCCGGTAAACCATGAAATTAGTGAGTGTAGTTGCACTACCCATAAAGACCACTTTACCATTTCCATAATTCATGGTGGAGATGATAGGTAGGGGACCGCCTGTTTCATTGGGATCCATTTGATTGTTACTGGAAGTAGTTCCCTGTGGAGTAGTAAAACCCTGATCAGCAAAAGAAGTTGGACTGGAGTAGGCTAAAATTGTAGAATTTCCGGGGTCTTTTATATAAGTCCCTACAACATAGTAAAATTCAGTTACGTTATTGGTTATTGGATCTGGGGTAATATTTGTAATTTTAACGAAATTTGGGAATAGGAAATAATCCTGACTATCAGTGATAACCACGTTATTAGCATAAGAAAACCCAAAACCCTGGGCTACTTTATTATATGAAAAATCTGGACCCCCATCAACATCACCCCAATTACTTCCAACTAAAAACAATCCACCACCATCTGCCACAAAATTTTTTATGGTGCTGACTTCATCATCAGTGTAATTACGGTAAGGAGCCATCATTACCAGTACATCATATCCCTTCAGTTTTTCCTGGGTGATGGGTTTGTCAGTTAATTTAGAGACTGTGTAACCATTATCCTCCAGTAAAGTTGCAAAACTAGATGTGCCGAAGTTTTCTACGTTAAATATTTTATAGAAATTTCCAAAAGTTCCAGTTTCATCAAACAATACTTTTGGGGAGCCCTCTACAGCGAATGCTGCCGATGTTAGAATTAAAAGGAATATTAATACAAGGGTAATTATTAAAATTTTTATAGTATCGATTCTGTAATATATTGAGAAGCCCCCTATTTAAGATTAAAAAATTAAAATAAGAAATTTATTGATTTCTCATTCACCATGGGAACCAGATACCTTGGCCACCTTCTTCCATCTGTCTTTTAATTTCAGGAGGCATTTGTTCCATTGCTAATTTCTTTGCATCTTCCATGGCTGCCTTATATCCATCCCGATATCCGGCTTTGTAACCTTCCTTAAAGAGTTCAACTTTCTCTTTGTCAAGAAAATCTTTCTCTGCATCTTTATATCCTTGGTTGTATTCATCACTTCTTTTTCTTTCAGCCATATAATCCCCCCCATCTTTTACTCGTTTATTGACCCCATTAACATTACTCGTTTATTGACCCCATTAACATTTTAAAATATCACTTTTTAAATGATAAGTCTTTCTATTTTTGGCCATGTTTTCAGTGATTAAAATAAAAAAGCCCCAAAATCCTGAAAACCATTCATTTAGAAAAGGTTATTAATTATTCCAATAAAAAAATGATATCAACTTAATCCGGAGGAGGGTTTGTTTTTGTTTATAAAAGATGGGGGAGAGATGTTTCAAGGTAGACATCTCCATCCGTCAATTTATAAAAAGTACCAAAAAACCAGGGAATTAATCAAAAAAGGCGTAGAACTTGGAGAATTTCAGAACAGGGGCGGAATAAATTTAGAAACATTTCAAGCCCTCAAACAAAGGCGAGATAACCAAGATTTAATTATGGAGAATCATAAAGAAAAATTCATCTCTAAATATGGTTCTATAAAAGCGACTCCAATTACGGTAGGTCCCTGTCGCAAAATAAACCCAGTTATAGGGATAAAGAATGCATTAGTACTTTTAGTTGAATTTAAAGACAAAAAACATTCCTATGAACCTAAAGACTTTCAAAATCTGCTTTTTTCTAAAGGTTCCCATAAGAGTATGAGGGATTACTACCTGGAAGCATCTTGGAATCAAGTGGATATAACCGGTAAAGTTAATGATGAGTGGTACTCTGTAGCTGGTAATAGGGCAGATTATGCTGATATAGTTCCGGTAAACAGACACTATCCCCTGGCCCGGAAACTAGTTAAAGAAACCATTCTCCAGGCTAAAGATGAGGGTAAGATCGATTTTACACCCTTTGCCAGTGATGGTAAAATCGATATGTTGATCGTGGTTTACGCTGGTAAAGGTCTGGATACTGGTCTGGATATAAATTATATCAGACCCCACCAGGATCGACTAGAGGAACCACTGGAAGTGCAGAATGGTATATGGGCTGATAGATATTGTCTGGTTTCTGAACTCCCCTTCGATGATATTGGCTGTTATTGTCATGAAATAGGCCACTTACTGGGATTGCCCGATCTTTATAAGGAAGGCTATTCTCCAGTGGTGGGAAGCTGGTGTTTAATGGGTATTGGAGACCATCTAGATAATGGCAGAACACCCGCCCATCCCAGTGCCTGGTGTAAGATACATTTGGGTTGGAGGGAACCCGAACTTATAAATAAACCACCCGAGATCCAGGATATACCAGCGGTTTTAGATGATGATGGAGTTATCTATAAACTGGAAGTTCAAGGCACAGATGGAAGGGAGTATTTCCTCCTGGAAAATCGGCAGCAAAAAGGATTTGATCGGTATTTACCAGGAAACGGTCTGTTGATATGGCATGTTGATGAAAGTAGATGTTTGTACCAGGCACCGAACTCGGATCCTGAACACTTCTTTTTAACCTTAGAACAATCTGACGGGAAAAATGAATTACAGAGGGATATGACAGTTCTAATTAAAGAAAAAGGAGTGGAAGTAGCCCGTAAAGAACTTACAGGAGATGATGGTGATGCTTTCCCAGGGGTAATAGTTAACAGAAATTTCGACGACAAATCCAACCCTAATAGTAATTCCCATAACGGTGCTAAATCACTAGTAGGAATAAACTCCATAAGCGATTCTGATGAAGTTATGAAGGCCCATATGGGAGTTCAAACTCAATCAAGAGATGAATCACTTGAAACACCGGCCAATACAATAAAATCAAGTGCAGATGAAACTGCTAAACTAGTTCTCCAGAACTTCATAGATCTGATGACCAAAGAAGAAGATAAAGACCCATATGATGAGGGATATGAAGCAGGCAAACTAGATATAATTGAAGAAGAAAAAAATAAACCTGATTTGGATCTATTCAAAAAGGGTTACAAGCAGGGATACAGTCAAGGTTACATCGATGCCTGGGAAAAATTTAGAAACAACAAATAACGATTATTCCAAGTACCTAACCATCTTCAACAGGTCTTTACTTTCCTTAATATCTTTTTCCAGATCGAGCTCCACATATGCCTTTTTCCCCTTACCATAACTGGAAGAGACAATGAGCAACTTATTATACAGTAATTCTATACCATCGACGGGGGTATGGCCTACGATCATCAACTTAGAGTCTACTGCCTTAAGGAAGGAGTCCAGCTGGGTTTTGGTAAAATTCTCTGATCTGTTCCATAAAATCTGGAACAGTCGGGAGTTTTCACTGTTAAACCCGGCGTAGGTGATGTTCCTTATATCATCCAGGCTTTTCACATTGGTAGGTGGGCCAGCGTGGCTGATGAATATCTTATTATCTGTCCGGACAGCGATTGGGAGTTTCTTGAAAAATTGGACGTACTCTTTCATCTTATCCCTGTAGCGAGCTTCACCAAATTTATCCATCAAGATGCTATCAAAATTGAAGGTTTGATTTACACCCGCTTTAAAAAGCAGTTTCTGGGATATGGTGGACCATTCATGGTTTCCCAGGAGCACGTGGATGTTGGAGAAATTTTCGCATAGGAATTTAACGTATTCCAGTATCTCCACGGATCTATCGTTTTCCAGGCCCATGGCATGTATGAAGTCCCCGGTTAAAATCAGATGGTTGTCCTCATTTTCAAACTCATCCCAGATATGCATGAACCTTTTAAAATCGGTTAAATTTCCATGAATATCGGTAATAACTAAGGCTTTGCCCTTTCTGGGCAGTTCCACCAATTTTCCATTGTACTTATGCATGGAAACATCTCAATTAACTCTACGCACCAAGTTTATACTGTTATATATTAATAAGTAACATATCATCAATACTATTGATGTTCATACTCCTTAAAAAGCCTTTTCATCATCTGCATATTTTCTTCTCTTAAAGGTAGGACCACCCTCCTATCCTCGTAATTAAAGATAAAACGTTTGACCGGATAGCCAAACTGGACATCCTCTATTTTATCCCAGGAGTATCTCTCTATTTTACCAGTTCTCCTTGTACCCCAGAAATTCTTACGATACTCTATAAGGAAATCCCTGGTAACTTCCAGGTCAAAGGGGTCATCTTCCATAAAAAGGATGGTTTCCTGCAGGTCCCGGCCACACACCAGGCAATATTCGGCACCCTCCGGATTTCCAACCCCACACTCCGGACAGATAAGGTTAAAGGAAATAAAAGAATCTTCATCATCCATGGGGATAAATATCACTCCAGGTAGATATTAAGATTTACCAAATTTCCAGAACAAAAAAAAAGAAAAAAATCAATAGACTAAGATCCATATATAATATCATAATTAACATAAAATTTGAAATTCCAGGAGATCGAATGAATCTGAAACGTCTTTTTGGAAACGACCAGGAGGAAGACAGATACATAAAAACCATCCTCCAGGAAGAAGATGTCATAATAAGTCCTGACACCCGAAGAGAAGTGAGAATCCCCCCGGGACAGCATGAAACCAGCAGATGGCCAGTGCTACATGCCGGCCGTGTACCTAAAATCGATATATCCAACTGGAAATTCAAAGTAGGGGGTCTGGTTGAGGAGGAGAGAGAATACACCCTGGAAGAATTCCTGACACTCCCCCATGTCAAGGTTTTCTCTGACATACACTGCGTGACCACCTGGTCTAAGCTCAACAACCTGTGGGAAGGAGTAAGCACCTCCACCCTCCAAAATGAAGTGGAAATACTGCCCGAGGCGAAATACGTGATGGTGCATGCCCATGGAAACTTCGCCACCAACCTATCCCTGGAGGAATTCCTAGAGGAAGATGTACTCTTTGCCACCCACCACAACGGCCAGAAGATAAGCACCAAGCATGGTGGTCCTCTACGGTTGGTGGTTCCCAGGCTCTACTTCTGGAAGAGTGCCAAATGGGTTAACGGTGTGGAGTTCATGAAAGATGATAAGCCTGGATTCTGGGAGTCCAACGGCTATCATATGCATGGAGATCCATGGACTGAGGAGCGGTACAGCTGGCAGAAGTAAAACAGCATTTATTAAGTATTTATTGGATAAATTAGTATTGTGGAATTTCATGTCCGATTCAACAAAAACTGCAATTAAAGCCCTGATTAAGGAGGGTAACCAGCATCTTAAGGAGGGAGAGTATCGCGCCGCTGTTTTCTGCTACGACCGGGTATTGGAACTGGATGAAAACAACAGCCAGATCTGGGATAACCGGGGTGTGGCTCTTTCTAAGGCTGGAAGATATGCCGATGCTGTGGAATCCTTTGAGATAGCCCTTGACCTTAAACCGGATAGCGTTAAAGCCTGGTCCAACATGGGCGTGGCCCTGGGGTCTATGGGGAGGTTTGAAGAATCCCTGAACTCCCTGAAACACGCCCTGGAACTTGATCCAGAAAATTCTGACACCTGGAACAACAAGGGGACTGCCCTGTTCAATTTAAAACGTTACCAGGAGGCTTTGGAATCCTTCGATAAATCCATAGAAATTGAGCCGGAAAATCCCCTGGCCTGGGCAGGTAAGGGATCGGCCCATAGATTCCTGGGAGAGATCCAGGAAGCTGTGGACAGCCTGGAGAAATATATAGAATTGAGTGTAGGAGAATACTCACCGCAGGTTGAAGAGGCCTGGGCTGTGATATTTGAGCTTAAACTACTTTTAAAGCAGCAGGATAAGGAATGAATAAAAACTTAACTATATATTCTATTCTGGTTAGTTATAAATTAATCCAAACCATCCTAATTAATTAGCAATTTGGATCAGGTAATAAAAAAATGATTAACCGGCGTGTGAAATGTAGTTTCCCCACTAGGACATTGGTTTCAAATGTAAAATCTGGTAGATATAGCCTTAATAACAGTAATACCCGTCCAATTTTAATATTTCACTGTTACCGTGATTCAATGTGACTATTTCTAAATTAGTTCCATATTTATGAAACCATATTGAAACACGAAACCAAGTATAATTATAAAGGTAATCTCAGTCACCAATATAATTATAAAGGTAATCCCAACCACGTAAACACCCCTAACATCTTCAGGGCTATATAAAACTGTAATGTAACTAAAATATACCTCAAAATATCCTCAGGGAGTTTATTTGCCGTCCAGGCACCAACCTGGGCCATGGGAATGCTGAAGATGATTATGACCAGTAACTGTAACAGGTTCACGTATCCAAAGGAATATGGGGGTAACCCTGTGACTGTAAGTCCATTCAAGACGTAGGATATTATCCCTCCCAGGGAGGTTATGATTATCACCGCGCTGGAAGTTCCGCTGGCCTCCTTCATGGTGTAGCCCATGACCAGGACCATCACCGGGATTATGATTATACCCCCACCAACACCGATGAGACCAGAGGTCAGACCAGCCAGGAACCCGAAGAGTAGAAACAGGAGTATGTTTTCAATTTTCACCCTGTGATCTGTGGAATTCCTAAATAACAGGAGTCTTATGGCTACAAATAACAGGATTAGTCCAAATAAGAATCTTAAAATATCTTCAGGAGTATGGGTGGCCACGTATCCACCAGTTAAACCTCCCAGAAACCCGGATATTCCAAAGTAAATGGCGGCTTTAACTTCCACTTGGTTTTTACGGTAATGGCCGTAGGCACTGCTTATGGCTGTGGGTAGAATGATGGCCAGGCTGGTTCCAAAGGATAATCGTATGGCCACGGTGGGATCAACACTTAATCCCATAAGCAGAAAGAAAAGTATGGGAACTAACAGGAATCCGCCCCCAACACCCAATAAGCCGGTGGTAAAACCCACACCCACACCAGTTACTATCAGGGTTAAGATGTAGTAAAAGTAATCCATATACTAAAAACCCCAGAAAGAATGAATATCAAGTTTTTTGTTAATGTGATCCATTAATACCTTGCAAGTGTAATCCATAAATATCAGGCTTTCCTGTAAAATATAATCCACAGAATATCGGGTTTCTTGTAATGTAATCTATAAATATCAAGTTTTCTTACTGATATACTCCTTTATCTCATCAATATCCACTTTTAAATCCTGTAAATCCCTCTTCATTTCCCCTATACTTTCAGAATTGTCCATCCCATCCAGGCGGTGGTTGATATCATCTAGTTTACCATTGAGCTCCTCCACTTTCTCCTTGGTTCTATGGGTGGCAAGCTCAGTTCCCTTTCTGAACTTTTCGATTAAAGAGAAGGTAGCCACAGAGGTGACGATGCTAGTAAGAACCAGGGCGCTGAGCATGGAGATCACGCCCATTATCCTGCCGATGTCGGTTATGGGGATTATATCTCCATATCCCACCGTGGTGATGGTCTGAAGTACGAACCAGATGGAGTCCTCATAGTTTCTTACCTCCGGGTTTACTCCGTGTTCGGCTGCAAAGAACACGAAAGAACACACCACTAACACCACGAGAAATGTGGCTACGGCATAGACCAGTCTGGTCTTCTCCTGATACTTGATCACGTCACTGGAGAATTTCTGGGCGAAGAAATACAGGCTCACGATCTTAAGTATGTTCAATATTTTAAGCAGAAGCACCTCTTCCAGCAGTCCGAAAATAATAGTCAGGAAGTATATGGGAATTATGCTCAGGATTAAAGTCCATCTCTGCTCTATAAAAATACGTTTTTCTTTAGCTTTAAATAAGGACCAGAACATTAGAGCTAAGAATATGAGGGAGATTATTAAATCGATTCCAGCGATTAAGTGGATGGTGGTTGGTCTTAAAGTGGAAACTACCGATAAAAAGAGTAACGTAGCATCGAAGAATAATAAAAAGATTATCACTGCCTGTGCCAGAAATCCAGGCCGATTATCAGCTACTTTCATATTATTATTTACTTACAAACTGTGTAATAAGTTTTTTTACTATTTTAGAATTTTGAGACCCTCTGGGGTGCCCACCATGACCTCGTCCACGATCCCGGTAAATATCCCATTTTCCACCACACCGGGGATGGTGTTGAGTTCCATCTCCAGTACTTCTGGCTTGGAGATTTTCGGAAATTGGATGTCCACTACGAAGTTGCCGTTATCGGTGATCACTGGACCGTCTTTTTTCTCCGCCATCCGGAGCCGGGATTTTCCACCTATATATTCGAGCTTCTCTGTTACCACCCTATAGGCCTGGGGTATAACCTCCACGGGTACTGGGAAAGCTCCCAGTTTATCCACCATTTTTGAATCATCCACTATTACTATGAATTTCTCTGCTGAACTGTCTACTATCTTCTCCAGGGTGTGTGCTGCTCCCCCACCCTTGATGAGGTTCAGCTGGGGGTCTACCTCGTCGGCTCCGTCAACCGCCAGATCAACAGCATGCTCGTCCAGGGTGGTCACCGTGATGCCCGAGTCCCGGGCGAGGAATAAGGATTGATAGGAGGTTGGTATTCCCAGGATCTCCATTTTTTCTTCCTTTATCTTCTCTCCTAATCTTTTGATGAAGTACTGGGTAGTGGACCCCGTGCCTAAACCTATTACCTGACCATCTCTTACCAGTTCTGCTGCCTGGTAACCTACTTGTTTTTTAAGATTCATGGTTTTCCTTCCCCAGTTTTAGTTTAAACAATCAAATAATTTATAGTCATAAATCCGCATTTTATAGTTCATAAATCCACATCCCCCTTAAAAGACCTCTAATAGCACCAGGCTGAGATCTGTTCCATCGGAACATTTGAACTGTGACTTTCCCAGATTCTTTATTATCTTGCAGCGGTCGCCCTCATAGAGTCCTTCCGGTGCGCAGAGCTCCTGATCTAAGCAGCCGTTATCACATTCTATGGGGTTGAAGAGGATGTTACTACCTTCAAAGGCAATTTTAGAATCAATCAATGCCTTGATAGGGGATT
Organism: Methanobacteriaceae archaeon; assembly: GCA_011620845.1. GTDB lineage: Archaea > Methanobacteriota > Methanobacteria > Methanobacteriales > Methanobacteriaceae > Methanobacterium_A. The sequence continues at coordinate 6,308 of WOYJ01000178.1, read as the reverse complement.
TTTCCACCACCACCACCTTCACCTTACCACCTTCATGGATGGGGCAGGGATGCTGGGTGTCTTTAACCTCCTTTATCAGGTAAATCCTGCCGTCTTCCAGGGTATCTATGCAGGTATTTTTGAATCTGCACCTTTGGCAGGGGGATGCCCCTCCACAATGCACAAATTCCAGTCCTTTTTGAGCCAGATTAGTTCCGATAAGGGTTATCATGAATATCACTTCCTTCCATGGGAAGGTGGTAAAATTTTCTGTAAAACGGTTAAAATAGATGATTATACTTATTACTAGTTATTCTTATTTAATAATATAATTTTATTTATCTTTTCTGATGTATTTAAATATTAGTTGTTGTTAACTATTATTTATGAGTGTAATAGGTGTGGTATTAAATTGAAAGTTTATATACCGTTGTTTTTACTGATCTTACTGGTTTTAAGTACTGCTGGTTGCGTCTATGTAAATTCAGGAAATGAAAACATAACCAAGAATTATACCGGCTACAACGTTAGTTTTAATTATACTGGAGATTACGAGCTGAGTATAGACCCTGAAGGTCAGGATGGTTATGTTACTTTGGATCTCTATAAAGGTGGGCCTGTTAACCAATCATCTCTCTCGATAACTCTTAAACCAAATATTTACAGATCAAAGGAACTGGCCATAGAAAAGGAAAAACTTGGAACGGTCCTGGGGATGAATAAAGTATCAAATAACACCATGATAATAGATAATGAAACGGCATACGTAGAGGTCTATGAGGGGCGTCTGCCTCCTCTTCCTGAAGTTATGACCAATCAATATGTAATTCTGGTAAAGAATGATACGATCTACATTTTCAACATAATGGTTCCCAAAGAAGAGTTTGATAAGGAAAAACCAAAATATGATGTGGTTTTAAACAGTTTCAGGGCTACAAACACCGGATAACATCTAATTTAGAGGGAGGATTTTTTATTATGGAAGTTTATGTATCCATTTTTCTGCTGATCTTACTGGTTGTGGGTACGGCCGGATGTACCTTTCAGGATTTTAATTTCTTTGATAGTAACACTACAAAAATTACACTGGCTACGGTGTTACTTTTAATTATCCCGGGAACTGGATGGTGATTTCTGAAAATTCCACTGGAATCAGAACCATAAGTGTCTCTAAAAAAGCAAACAGCACATTTAATCCAACACAATTAACGATACAACCAATGTCCAACCAGGGCATGTCTGAAGAAGCGGTCATTTCTCTTTACAGTAACATACAAACTCCGGGCTGGACTAAAATCTCGAACAACACCATCACCATAGACGGTGTAACAGCCTACGAGTCTGTGTATCAGGTTAACGACACCCAAAATTTCGGGGAGTTGATGAGGATGCACCATATCATATTTGTCAAAAACAACACCGTATATGTAATCCTCTTACAGGCCCCGGATAAAGAATTCAATTCAGAAAAACCGGTATTCGATATGGTACTAAACAGTTTTAAAGTTATTCAATAATTTTAAAACGAAAAATAAAAAGTAAATCAGATAACTCCAGTATTTCTGGCCAGGGCTTCAGCAGATTCCTCGGTAAGTCCCCGATCACCCAGAATTGTATACCTCTCCTTCCTGATTGTGTGGGCTATAGTCAGGGCTTTGATTATATGTTCTTCTTTGATACCCAGTTCTTTGGCAGTTGTGGGTGCTTTAACCTTTTGAAGAGTCTGTCTTATATATTTCCAATCCCCACCATGGAGGTACATCATCATTATGGTCCCCACACCACATTGTTCCCCATGGAGAGCTGGTTTTGGTGCTACCATGTCCAGGGCATGGCTAAATTTATGTTCCGAGCCACTGGCTGGTCTGCTCGTTCCAGCTATACTTATGGCCATTCCACTGGAGATCAAAGCTTTAACCACCAGTTCTGCACTTTCAATCAAACCCTCTTTAATGGCACTGGCGGATTTCATGGTCATCTTGGAAGTCATCATGGAAAGTGCCACGGCTGAATCACTGTAATCTTCATTTAAAAGACGGTGGGCAAGTTTCCAGTCCAGAACCGCCGTGTGGTTGGACACTATATCGGCAAATCCAGCGGCAAGTAGCCGGAATGGGGCTTTACTTATGACCTTCGTATCAGCAATAACACCTATGGGTGATTCTGCTGTTAAGGAGACACTGCTGCCCTCATTTTTTATGGAGGCCCGGGGTGATGCTATTCCATCATGGGATGCCGCGGTGGGGACGCTGATGAAATTTAAACCAGCACGGGTGGATGCCAGTTTGGCCACGTCAATGACCTTACCTCCCCCTACACCCAGAACAAGTTTTTTATCACCCAGCATATCCTGGATCTCACTGACAATATCAACAGAGGCCTGTTTGATTGTTACGTCCTCTACATCAAAGCCATGGTCCCCCAAACTTCGAATTACGTCCTCACCACCGATCTTATAGGTATTGGTACCTGTCACTACTAAAACTTTTCCTTTAAATCTCAGATCACGGCAAATAGCCCCTGTCTCTTCTATTATCCCGGGGCCGGTGTGTATTTCACGTGGAAGCTGTATCTTTCTATACTCCATGGCTATCAATCCAATTAACAGATAATATTTATATACTGACTCTTAATTTATATGTATTAGTTTAATAAATTAAAAAGTCTGATAAATGGGATATAATTTAAAATAAGAATATATAAAAATATATTAATTAAACTCTTTATCTACTCATGTTTACCAGGTGAAATAATTGTCTAAATTCAGTGAATGGTTTCATAACATATTAGAAGAGGCAGAGATAATCGATACCAGATACCCGGTGAAGGGTATGCATGTCTGGCTTCCCCAGGGATTTAAATTAAGAAAACACACCCTGGAGATAATTGGAAAAGTATTAGACCGGGATCATGAGGAAGTCCAGTTTCCACTACTGATTCCTGAAGATGAACTGGCCAAAGAGGGTATACATGTTAAGGGATTTGAAGATGAAGTTTACTGGGTGACCCATGGTGGACTCACCAAGTTGAACAAGAAACTGGCCCTGCGGCCCACCAGTGAAACTGCCATGTACCCCCTGTTCAACCTATGGGTCCGCTCACACTCCGATCTGCCCATGAAGTTCTACCAAACCGTGAACACCTTCCGGTACGAAACCAGGCACACCCGCCCCCTTATAAGGGTACGGGAGATCACCACATTTACCGAGGCCCACACCGTCCATGCAGATAAAGGGGATGCCGAGAAACAGGTCAGGGAAGCTGTTAAGTTGTATAAGTCCATCTTCGACAGCCTGGCCGTGCCCTACGTCATCACCACCCGACCGGACTGGGATAAGTTTCCCGGGGCTGATTACACCGTGGCCTTCGACACCCTGCTTCCAGATGGTAAAACATTGCAGATAGGGACCGTCCATAACCTGGGCCAGACCTTCGCCCGTACCTTCGAGATAACCTACGAGACAGAATCCGGTGATCACCAGTACGCCTACCAGACCTGCTACGGACTCTCAGACCGGGTGATTGCCTCTGTAATCGGTGTGCATGGTGATGAAACTGGGTTATGCCTCCCACCAGCGGTGGCACCAATACAGGTTGTTATCGTGCCGGTAATCTTCAAGGAAGGAAAGGAAGAGGTGCTGGAATTCTGCAGGAAGACCCAAGAAACTCTACAAGATGGTGGTTTAAGGGTTCACCTGGATGACCGGGATATCCGTGCCGGTAAGAAGTATTACGAATGGGAGATGAGGGGAGTGCCTATCAGGATCGAAATAGGACCCCGGGACATAGAAAACGGTACCTTCGTGGTCGTTCCCCGCAACACCAAGAAAAAGGAATTTTTAGACTACGACCTGGAGAAGATCATGGCAACCGTCCAGGAGAAACTGGATGATATAAGTAAAGAAATGCTTGAGAAGTCCTGGCAAACAATGAAAGAGAATATAAATACGGTAGAGGGTGTTGATGAAGCGATGGCAAAGTTAAATAAAGATAAAGGTATCATATCCTTCTCCTGGTGTGGAGATACTTCCTGTGGTAAGGACTTGGAAGAGAAGTTACGGGTGGATCTTTTAGGAGTGCAGGAGGATCTAGAAGAAGAAGCAGAGTGTGTAAACTGCAGTGCCCCTGCAAAGCATATCGCTCTTCTGGCCCGGACCTACTAAGAAACAGCAAAATGATGAATAAATTCTACGGGAAAAATGTATGAATTTAAGGGTAATTCTACTGGTGGTTCTGGTTCTTATCTTCACTGTGAGCGGGGTCTATCTCAGTGTGCTTTCCTTTGAAGCCACATCTTTAAAGGAGGCTTACGATAATGGAAACCTGGAGATCACCCTGAACACCACAGCAGGTACAGTACCCCATGTAGTTATGGTCACAAATAATGGAAAAAAGCCGGTTATGGTAGAGTCAGGGCAGATACTTGGGAGCGAGAGTTCCCAGGATCTGGTGGCAGCCGGAAGTAAGAGGATAAACCAGAACAGCAGTGGGTACATCAGGGCCTACTGTTATGAGCCCAACCAGACCGCTACTCCTGGTGAGAAACTAAATCCAGAAGATAAGGCCTCATCTGAAATAAAACATATCATAGACAACTCTAACCTGACGAACACCCAGAACACCACCTTGACGCAGTTACAAATATGGATCATAGTCTCTGGAGATAATTTAAACATAAATCAGGGGGAAGCATCCGCACTTGTAAAAAAACAAACCATAAGTACAGCAGAGATAAACAGACAATTAGCTGATGCCAGAACCCACCTGATAGAATCTTTAAACATTACAGAAGGAGAAATTAAAGATATAAAGTCCGATTCATCCATAGATATAGGCGACTTGATCAATGGATTTATCAAGTGGATTAAAAATGCTTTCAACATCACATAAACTCAAGGATAAGAGAAGATGAAAACATTCGCCATCATCCCGGTATCCAGATTTTCACATGCCAAGACCAGACTATCACCAACCTTAACCCCCATTGAAAGGGAGAACCTCTTAAAAGCCATGCTTAAAGATGTGATAAAGGTTTTAAAGGAGACCGTGAACCAGGTGCTGGTTATTAGTTCTGATAAAGATGTGCTTGATTATATACACCAGCTAAATATAGAGATCCTCAAGGAACAGGGAGTAACTGATTTAAACGGCGCACTAGAACAGGCCGTAGAGTACTGCTCCAGTTACTGTGACAAGGTACTGATCGTGCCCTCCGACATCCCCCTTCTCAAGGAGGGGCATGTAAAAAGTATATTGAAGATGGGTGCAGAATTCGACGTGGTCATCGCCCCGGCCAAAGGCGGTGGTACAAACGCCCTCCTATGCCCGGTGGAGGGGATGAATATGCAGTTTGGAGACTGCAGCTTCTTTAAACACATGGAAGAAGCAAGAAAAAACGGCTTTACCCATACGATCTACGATTCTTTTTACCTAGCACTGGACGTTAACACCGCCGAGGACTTGGGTGAGATCATACTTCACGGTGATGGTACCTCCACCCAGAAATACTTAAAGGATTTAAACCTGGAGGTACGTTCTAACCACGGTGTGGAAAGGTTGCACGTCCTGCGAGATTAAAAAAATGAAGTTTTTGATTATGAAATGACCAGGAGATGCCCTGTATATGACTGTTTTAAGCATAGCTGGTTTTGACCCCTCTGGTGGAGCCGGTATCTTAAGTGATATCAAAACCTTCCACGCCCTCGGGGAATATGGGACTGGGGTGATAACTGCTTTAACCGCGCAGAACGTGAAGAGAGTGGAGGGTGTCCTACCAGTTGATGTGGATTTTATAGAAAAGCAGATAGATACAGTTTTAGAGGAAGAAAAAATAGTATACGCTAAAACTGGGATGCTGTACTCATCCGAGATAATTAAAACCGTGGCGGCTAAGATAGGAGAATATGATTTAAAAGTGGTTGTGGATCCTGTGATGGTCGCCGGATCTGGAGGTCGCCTGTCTAAAGATAGCTTGGTCCGTTCTCTTAAAGAAGATCTCCTCCCTTTAGCTCAGTTAACCACACCTAATGTATACGAAGCACAGGCACTATCCGGGATCACCATCGAAGATGAAGAAGATGCCAGGGAGGCCGCATATAAAATAGGGGAATCCAGTGATGTGGTGGTAACTGGGGGACATCTTAAAGGAAATGATATTCTCTACGATGGATCAATCAAGGTCATAGAGGGGGAGTTAGTAGATACTAAAAATATTCATGGAAGTGGGTGCACCTACTCCGCCGCCTGCGCAGTATATCTCTCGAGAGGTTATTCTCTAGAAGAAACAGTCCAGAAAGCGGGAAACTTCACCAGGAAAAGTATTGAACACG
>WOYJ01000075.1 GCA_011620845.1 Methanobacteriaceae archaeon | reverse complement strand
ACGAAAAAATGAACAAAAATACCTGGAAATGGCATTAAAAACATTAAATAAACTAGAATTTAAAAAAATACGTGACATTAAAACTGTTTTACTTGATTCAACCGCGATACTTATAGATTTGAAGTTTAATGGGAAGTATCTTTCAAAGCAAACATGTCTTGATAAAGACTACAAAAGAGGCTTTTCTACCCCTATAAGGCCATTATGCAGGCTTCCAGATGACAATGGCAGTAGAATATGAAACATTAAGACCACTTGCAATATTAATTTATCCTGGTTCACCTAAATGACGCTAAAGTATTTGATGAAATGATGCTCGAACTAAAAAGAAGAAGATTACTAAGAAAAGGGCAACTAATAGTTGCTGATAAAGGATTTTACAGTGCATGTAATTACTTAATCGGGATAAACAAACACCAAATAGTCCCTTTAATATTTCCAAAGAAAAAACCAACCCTAGAAGTGTTAAAAGACAAAATAACCAACCCATTAGATTATTTCGACTATAAAAAATAAATCAGGAGCAATATAACAAGACATTAAGAGAAAGATTATTCAAATTACTTCCCAAAATGGGAGGATTTTCGCCGAACAAGATGGAAAATCGAAAAAGTATTCCAATTCCTCAAACAAAACCTCGGACTAGGCCATATACACGCATACACCAAACGATCAGTCTACAAAAAAGCCTATCTAAATGTACTTTTACTAGGAATACTAATTTCCCACGGCCAAAACGAAATCCAAGAAATCTACGCCATGATAAACTTTACATAAAACAGACACCCTGTTAATGTAATCTGCATAATTTTATAAGCAGGTTTTTAGTTACTTAATATGACTTTAAAATTATAGATGGGAAGATTTTTAAATCACCTGATTTGAAGTTTTTTATTGTGTCAGTTCTTAAATAATCAAAATTATGTAAGAATCAATGAATTTAGAAATGGAGGAATTAGAAAATGGCATTTAAGGATCTTTTTAAGTTCAACAAAGGTAAAACCACGTTCGTTTTTATTGGAGGTAAAGGTGGAGTGGGAAAAACCACTGTCTCAGCAGCTACAGCCTTGTGGTTCGCCAGGAAGGGTAAAAAAACTCTCATCATATCCACCGATCCCGCCCACTCCCTGTCCGACTCTTTTGAGCGAAACATCGGCTACAACCCCACACCTATAGCAGAAAATCTGGAGGCCCTGGAGATCGACCCAGACATGGCCATGCAGGAATACCAGGCCAAGATGAAGGAGCAGCAGGCGCTTAATCCCGGCATGGGAGGTATGGATATGGGTATGATGCAGGACCAGATGGACATGGCCTCCATGTCCCCAGGTATAGATGAAGCAGCCGCTTTTGATAAGTTTCTCCAGTACATGACCACCGATGAGTACGATATCGTTATATTTGACACGGCACCTACCGGCCACACCTTAAGATTACTCTCTTTGCCGGAAATGATGGATTCCTGGGTGGGTAAGATGATTAAGGTCCGACGCCAGGTAGGCAGTATGGCTAAAGCCTTTAAAAACATCATGCCCTTCATGGGAGATGAAGAAGAGGAAGACCGTGCATTGGAAGATATGGAAGAGACCAAAAAACAGATAAGAGAAGCCAGAGGAATAATGGCAGATCCAGAGAGGACATCCTTTAAAACCGTGATTATTCCGGAAGAGATGTCCATCTACGAGTCAGAAAGGGCCATGGAAGCTCTTAAAAAGAACAACATGCTCACTGATGGAGTTATCGTGAATCAGATACAGCCAGAGAAAGTTGACTGTGAGTTCTGCCAGGCCAGGAGAGAGATCCAGGAAAAACGTCTGGAGATGATCAAAGAAAAATTCGGTAACCAAGTAATCGCTGAAATACCCCTCTTAAACCACGAGGTTAAGGGAATGGATGAACTCAAGAAGATCGGTGAAATCCTCTACGGCGATTCAGATGAAGATGAAACCCCCATTGCTTTAGAGGGCTGAATTTATTTTATTTTAAATTTTTTTATTTATATAATTTCTTTATTTCTTTTTTTTTAACTCTCAATTTTATTCGCTTATATGATCCGGAGATAAGTATCCGTAACTATCAACCAGTTCCTTAAATTCTTTCGTGTCAGAAACACCATCTAAAGCCTTTTCTATATCCTGGAGGATGTGCGTATCCCTGAATTTCTCTTCAACATCAGAATAATCCTTTTTTAAAACGATTTCCACCGCCACGTTTCCATCCTCAAATGAACATATTTTTCTGCCCATTTCATCTTCAGAAAATTTGCAGGTCGCCCCATTATAAACACATTCCATATCACTTATTGTGATCTATTTTACACTTGAAGTGTATGTCTAATCATCGTCTAAAATAATATTTAAATTTATTATGTAAAAATAAAGGAATTTAAATTTTCTTTGATGAACCTAAATTCCTTTGATAAAAATAGAACCCCTAATATTTACACTATTTTAACGTTTTCCAACAACGTTGTTAATTACAATAGTAAATAAAAGCAGGACAGGCCATATCTCCAGCCTACCCATCCAGAAGTCAATGATGAAAACTATTTTAACTAAAGCAGGTGAAGAAGGTGACAATACACCTGAACTTAATCCTACATTGCTTAAAGCAGATGCCACTTCAAATATCACCCTTGAAATATCTGGATAATAGATTAAAACGATGATCACACTTACGATGTAGATTACAAAGTAAGTGAAAACAAAGGCACTTGTAATCCTTAATATCTCATCTGTTATTTTCAAATCAGTGACGTGGTGTATTCTTTTAGCCATCACAGCTTTACCAGGTAGAATGAATGATTTTACCTGCCAGATAATTCCCTTTAAAAGGATACCCAATCTAAGCCACTTGATACCACCACCGGTGGAAAGGGAACCGGCACCGATAATCATGAGTATGGTGATTAAGAATGTGCCAAGCCCAATCCATTTGGCCAGTAAATCAGGATAGAAGGCAGTTTGGAGGCCAGTTGTGGTTATAGCAGATACCATCTGGAATAGGGCGTATCTAAAGTTTAAAAGGATATCATTTCCATAAACCTGGTTGTTATATAAAACTAAAGTTACCAGAAGGGTGGATAAAATAATTAGAGAATATGCTACCTTGGTTTCTATATCCTTGAAATATTCCCTCCAGTTACCTTTAAGCACCGTATAATGAAGAGCGAAGTTTGTAGCACCAATTATCATAATAATCATGGCTGCTATTTCAATCCAAATACTGTTATAGAATAAGAGGCTGGTTTTATGCAACCCAAATCCTCCGGTGGATAAAGCCGTGAATGCGTAGAATATGGAATCAAATAGTGGCATGCCAGCTATGTAGAAGAGGATTATGGCTATTGCAGTGAAAAGGAGATAGATATATACGATTATATTGGTGGAATGCTTTATGCTCGGCCTTAAACGCTCTTCCCTGCCTTCTGCAAGGTAAAGGCGTAAAACATCACCACCTGTAGATCTTAAAAGTACTAAAAGGAGGAATATTATACCCAATCCACCAATCCACTGGGTGAATCCACGGTAAAAATTGATGGTAGGGGAAACTACGTCCAGGAGGGGATACATGCTGAAACCAGTTGTTGTAAATCCGGACATGGCCTCAAAATATGCGTTGAGGTAAGATAACTCGCCTGAAAAGAAATAGGGCAAAGCAGCTAAAGCACATGTTATCAACCATATTATGGTGGAAAATATCATGGCAGATTTAAGGGTGAATTCAATTTCTCGTTTAAAAATTTTAATGAAAATTAAGCCGATAATTCCACTAATAATGGCTGAAGAAATAAATGGAACGTAGTACTGTGGTTCATTATAGATAAAAGCAACGATAAGTGGAATTAAAAAGGCCGCTGCCAGAAGTAAACAGGTATCGCCTATAAAATGTAGAATAGTTTTTAATTCCTTTCTGCTCAGTCTATAAAACCTTTGCATTTATAAAACCTTTAATTTTTAATATAAAACAACTTTTATTAGTTAAAGGCGTTTAAATGGACCATTTAAAAAAACTAATAGATGTTTAGGTGCCCATATACTATTTTTAAACTCCTTAAGATAGATCAGCCC
>WOYJ01000039.1 GCA_011620845.1 Methanobacteriaceae archaeon | reverse complement strand
ACCATGTTATGAATATATATTCATAACATGGTGAGATGAAAAAAGTTCAAAAAATATTCAAAGCACCATAAAACCAGATGTTTCACCTCAGATTCATAAACTATATTGAATTAGGTAAATATTGTAAAAAATAAAGGAGGAAATTTACATGACAGATGAAAAAAGATATATACACAAAAAATATGGATTCACATGGTTCCAGGATGGAAAAAATATGAAAAGTGCCCCCCTCTGCGACTCTGAAGATATCTCATTAATAGCGGTAAATGAAAGTCTAAGACCATCAGGACACCAATTAACAGGAGGAAGAGGAGGATATGGTGGTGGAATGCGAGCAGGTCCACCTAGAGTATGTAAATGTCTAAAATGCGGATATGAAGCAGGTAAAACCCGAGGGGTACCATGTAGAAACACTAAATGTCCAGAGTGCGGTGTTCCGCTATGCGGAGCAGACTAAATAGAAAAGGAGATGATGGAAATCACAGTAATATGCATTCCAACACTAGACCAGAGAGGTTTACTTGCTGATATCTCTTTGCATTTTGGAAAAACCCCCTACTTCACTTTAATTAAATTCGATGATGGTGAAATTAAGGATGTAGATGTAGTAGAAACTTTTGGCAAACATAAAGGAGGTTCTAATACACCAGCAGAAATAATACTCGATTCAGGAGCAGATATACTTATATGTGGAAATTTAGGACGAAAAGCTGTTTACATGTTACGTGACAGTGAAATCGAAGTATTTTCAGGTGCATCAGGGACAGTAAAAGAAACCCTGAGAGAATGGAAAAATGGAAAACTCAGTTTAGCAGATGAAAACTCATGTAATGAGAAAGGATGCTAAAACTGGTTTTATTTAGGTTTAATTATCTGGGGTATTTTTAGATTAATTCCAAGGGAAAGAAAAATGATAGCAGAACAGGAAAATCAGGAACATAAACTGGCTTTGATGAAGCAGGAAATGGAAATTATAAAGAGAATGAATAAGATCAAGCATAAAATTGCCGTTATGAGTGGAAAAGGAGGTGTTGGTAAATCAACTGTATCGGTCAACATTGCAGCAGCATTTGCAAAAAAGGGTTATAAAACAGGTATCATGGATGCCGATATTCACGGCCCTAATGTACCCAAAATGTTTGGAGTTGAAGGAAAAAATTTAAAATTTGATAAAGAGGGTATAATTCCGGTTGAAACCAAGGAAGGAATAAAGGTGATGTCAATAGGTTTTTTATTACCCTCTCAAGAGGTTCCTGTTATCTGGAGAGGTCCTGCTCAAACTGGTGCGGTAAAACAATTCCTTGCAGAGATTAACTGGGATGATCTGGATCTACTGATTGTTGATAACCCTCCAGGTACAGGAGATGTACCTTTAACAATTCTACAGAGCATTCCATCATTAGATGGTGTTGTATTTGTCACCACACCCCAATCGGTGGTGCAGGAGGATGTGGAAAAAAGTGTTAACCTGGTAAAGAACCTGAACATTCCAATAATTGGAATTGTTGAGAATATGTCTGGCTTCATCTGTCCTCATTGTAAAAATGAAGTTCAGATATTTGGCAAAGATGGAGGAGTTCAAATTGCAGATAAGATGGGTATCAACTTTCTGGGTAGACTACCCTTAGATTTCAACACACCAAAGGCCTCTGATATTGGAACTCCAATCGTAATTAAAGAACCTGAAGCAGAAATTTCATTTAAAATGTCAGATATTGCAGATAAAATAGAAAAAATAATAAAAAGGGAGTGATTTTGTGAAAATAGCAATTACATCCACTGGAAATAACTTGGATTCCGAGGTGAGTTCTGTGTTTGCAAGAAGTCCTTATTTTATTGTTGCAGACTTGGAAGACGGAGACATTAAAGAAACTTCAGCAGTTGAAAATCCATCAAAAAATGAAAGGGGGGCAGGAATTTCAGCAGCCCAATTTATTGCCAATAAAAATGTTGATGCTTTAATTTCGGGTGCAGTAGGTCCAAATGCATTCAATTTATTAAATCAAGTTGGGATCAAAGTATATAAACTCCAATCCGGCACTGCGAAAGACAATTTGAAACTCTTTACAGAAAACAAATTGGATGAAATAACTTCATCCAGCTCTGGAGGACCAATGACTGGAGGCAGAGGTCCTGGAAGAAGAGGAGGAATGGGTGGAGGAAGACAGATATAAACAAGACCATAAATTACTCAAAATTGGCAAATCAACAAGATAAATGAAAATTTGATCGAGGGCTATTAAATTGACTGAAATTACGATAAACTACGATAAATGTGAAGGCGCAGACTGTGCAGAATGCGTGGACGCCTGCCCGATGGAACTCTTTACCATCGAGGGAGACCAAATAATCATCCAGAATAGGGACAAATGCAGTTTATGTGAGATATGTGTGGATATATGCCCAAATGAAGCCATTAAAATCAAAGAAAAATAAAATAAAATGTTTTAATATCCCACGATTCAATTTTCAATCAATTACTGTAGAATAAGTTTTATTTATTACTGCAATACGTTTAAAGCTTAATTGGGAGCTCGAAGTGATCTTTTTATTGGTTTTAGTGCAGGTCGTAGAATGAAAATTGCAATAACTGGTGGTAAGGGTGGTACAGGTAAATCAACTATAGCAACAGCCTTAGCAGCCGAACTTGCCAAGAAACATAGAATCATATTGGTTGATGCAGATGTTGAATGTCCAGACGATCATATTATCCTGTCCATTGATAGGGAGAAGATCAGGGAAGTAGAGATATTTCTTCCTGAATTTGATAAACAAAGATGTTTAAAGTGTGGTGAATGTTCTCAAATATGTAAAGAGAATGCTATTATATTAATAAAGAATAATTTTCCTTTTTTAGTTGATAAACAGTGTAATGGATGTGGAGCATGTCTTTTAGCCTGTCCAAACAGGGCGATATCTGAGGATATGCAAACTATTGGCTGTATATATCAGGGAAAACCTGTTTTCGATACAGGAATTGCTGAAAATCTGATACTGATATCCGGGGAAATATATGTAGGATTGGAGTCCACTTCACCAGTAGTAAAGGCCACCCTTGATTATGCATTTGAATTAGAGGATGACTATGATTTCCTGTTAATAGACACAGCTGCAGGTACTCATTGTAATGTCAGCACTGCTTTAATGGATAGTGATCTGGCCTTAGCTGTTGCTGAACCAACACCTTTCGGTAAACATGATCTGGACTTAATTTTAAAACTTCTAGAATTACTGAAAATCCAGCCTGTAATAATTTTAAACAAGTCGGATATTGGTGATATTGACTTAATAAAAGAAATACAATCTAATCATGGTATTGCTATTACTTCTAAGGTTCCTTATACAAAAACTTTCCTTGAAAATTATTCTAAAGGCATCCCAATTACACACAAAGAGATTTCAGAAATAGCACAGTTCCTGGAGAACCGGTCATGAAAACAATCACAGTACTATCAGGAAAAGGAGGAGTAGGTAAAAGTTCAATAACAGCCTCTCTGGCTGTTCTGTTGGCAGAAAACCATAAATTAATTACAGTAGATTGTGATGTGGATGCGCCCAACCTGGCTTTGGTCCTCGGAGTTATAGAAGATAATTCCCAATTAATAGACCATGTTCATAGTGATCAAAATGCTACGTTAATTAAAGAAAACTGTAGTAAATGTCAGGAATGTGTAAAAGCCTGTAAATTTCAAGCGATCAGTGTGGATGAAGAAGATTTCCCGGTAATCAGCGATTTACTGTGCATAGGCTGCGGTGCCTGTACCCTGGTATGTGATGATAATGCATTAAAGTTAGAATCAGTTGAGATAGCCGGCATAAGAGTAGGTGAAACTGGCTATGGATTTCCCAATGTTTCAGCACAGTTAAACATTGGTAAATCGGGTTCAGGAAATGTGGTAAACATCGTAAAAATATGGGCTTCGGAAATTGCAGAGGCCATAAATGCAGAGTATATGGTCATCGATTCTGCAGCGGGGATTGGCTGCCCGGTAATAGCGTCGGTAAGGGGAAGTGACTACGTAGTAATGGTTACAGAACCTACACCTGCAGCGTTCTGGGACCTTAAAAGAGCCATAGATATTGTTAATCATTTCAATATTC
>WOYJ01000100.1 GCA_011620845.1 Methanobacteriaceae archaeon | reverse complement strand
CATTCCTAATCATCAGCCACGACATGGACTTCGTACTAAATGTATGTGACCGTGCCGGGCTGATGCGCGGGGGTAAAATCCTGAAAATCGGAGACCCCAAGGCCATCGTAGAAGACTTAACACCCACCGAGAAAGAGAAAATGCTTACGGAGGAATAAAATAATGGAGTGGGAAGACTCACCATCACATGTATGCAGAGGAGGAGATAAAAGAGCCTTAGCATTTTGCTGTCCACCAGTAAAACCCTGTCCAATCATATACGCACTGGAAGACGCTAAGCTCACACCTCAAGATTACATTAAAATAAAGGAAAAGTTTGGAGAAAAAACCAGATTAGGCTACGGAGAAGGGACCTGTTTCGGTTCTCTAGTATGGTGCTGTAAACCTTCCAAACCATGCCCCTTAAGGGACATGGTTTTGCGAAGGATAGATATGAGCGAAGATGAATATATGAAGCTTAAAAAAGAGCTTTCTGAGGAACTAATAGGGACATCACCCTCATCAGTGCAGGAAAGTGTTAAAGCTCTCTCAGAAACATTCCATGTACCGGAAGAAGAAGCCTATCAGGTGCTATCTGAATGTGGTAACGATCTTAAAACTGCTATCAAAGTTTTGAGAATGAAAGATCTAGAGATATAAACCACGTTCCATTAATCCAAAATGGAGTTTATAAGATGGGCTGGACTCCTCTCTTCCTGGATATGAAGGATAAAAAGGTATTAATCGTCGGTTCAGGTGAAGTAGGAAGTAGGAGGGCAGAAAGATTCCTGGAAGCAGATTCCCAGGTAATAATACTGGGAAATCAGATTGATCCAGAACTCTTAGCTAAGGGAGCATCCTTAAAACCACTCCAGGAAGCAGGAAAATGGACGAAATGGGCTGATTTAGTGGTGGTTGCCTCTGGAGACTCCAAATTAAATGAACTGGTAACAGATCTGGCGGGAGATAAACTTTTAAACCGGGCAGACCAGCCCGATGAAGGAAATGTTATTGTACCCTCGTCTTTTTTTATAGGAGATGTACAGATTAGCATATTCACCCAGAAGAAGAGCCCCCTCATGGCCCGGGAGATAAGAAAAAAGATAGAAAAAATAATAACAGTGGAGGATGTACTCCATCTGGATCTACAAAACTACACCCGCAAAATCTTAAAAGACAAAGTAGAAGGTCAAAAAAATCGTAGATCATATTTATATCAATTATTAGAAGATGAAAAAATTAAGAAGCTCTTAAACGAGGGTAAAATTGAAGAGGCCAAATCTTATGTTGATGAGATGATAAATTCGACTATTAAATCTTGAGTTGGAAAATTTATTCGATAGTTGATGTTGGAAAAATTTCCATAAGGAATATTTATTCCTATGATACATAGTTCAAAGCCCCATGAGGAGAATATCAATGATATTGAACATCAGAGTGGACCATCACACTGCAGATATCGCCCAGATAGAACGGGCAACCAGGAAAATGGAGGATATCTTCGAAAGATGCCAGAGTGATGATGATATTCAGGAACACCTCTACATAAAGACTTGTAACCGGTCTGAAATCTACCTGGTATCGGGCAAACCTCAAGATGACCTTCTCTCGGGAGGTGACTTCATAATAGACCAGGATGAAGAGGCCCTCAGACATCTTTTACGCCTGGCGTCCGGCCTTGAATCCATGATTTTAGGGGAAGACCAGATACTGGGCCAGATAAAGGACGCCCGGAAGAAAGCTATCCGGGAATGTTCAATAGGTCCTGTTCTGCGAACTGTTTTTACCAAAGCCATACACGTGGGACAGTTAGCTAGGAACAACACCCGCATAAACCAGGGCACCATATCCATTGGTTCTGCTGCTGTGGAGCTGGCAGAATCTGTGCACGGTGATTTGAAGTGTAAAAAGGTGCTGATCATAGGGGCGGGTAAAATGGGGACACTGGTGGCCAAAGCCCTGGTTGAAAAGAAACTGAAAGCCATAGTGGTGGCCAACCGAACCTATGGGAGCGCGGTTAAACTGGCTGGTGAGCTTAAAGGATACGCTATCCACTTTGACAAACTCCATGAGGCCATGGCGGATACTGATGTTGTTATAAGTGCCACGGGTGCTCCACACCAAATATTAACTTACGATCAGGTTAAAGAATCTGTTCTACCTGAAAATCGGGACAGCCTGGTCATGGTGGACTTGGCCAATCCCCGGGACATAGATGAAAAAGTGAAGGATTTAGGGGTCAAATTATTCAACATAGATGATTTAAGGGACATAGCCGATAACAGTGTGAAAATGAGGCAATTAGAGGTTTCAAATGTGGAAAAAATAGTAGAGGACGAACTAAAACTCCTATTAAAATCACTTAAACACTTGGAAGTGGAACCGCTCATATCCAATATCCGGATCTGTGCCGAGGAAGTCAGGCTGGCTGAAACCAGGAAAGCTTTTAAGATGCTGGGCGACCTGAATGGTAAAGAAAAGATTGTGGATGATTTAACCCAGGTGGTAATAGACCGGATATTCTTCGATGTGATTAAAAATTTAAGGAAAGCCGCAGAACAGGATGATGATGAAACCATTCGGGCGGCGGAGAAAATATTCTCCGGTGAATGAATAACTGGTAAATTAAATTCCAGTTACCAGACTTTTCATGTGTTCAGATCATAATCTTAATGTTTTTCATGTATTCAGATCGTAATCTAATTTTCTAAGCATAGATAAAAGGAAGTGTTGTTTGATTAATTTTTGGTGTTATTCCGGGATTGATTGAAATTTATTCCTTTTTTCTTTCCCTTTACTTTACCACCAACCCCCCCTCAAACATAATGTTAGTGAAATGTTACATATAAATTTTACTATTTAATCCCCGGAAAATTATCCAAAAATTAAAATCAAAACCAGTTGATGGTGATATGATTAAAAAAACAGGAAAATTTAATTAGAAATTTTTTTAATATGGAAACTATTTAAAAACACAGCTTCAAGTTGCTTATCAATCCATCAATTCTCTCATCGAACCCAACATCTCTTCCATTGAAGACCTCTAAAGTTAAGAAATAGACGTAGGTGTTGATGTAAATCCCCAGTATTTTGGGGTCGATGGTTTCCTTTGGTAAATTTCTACCGATGAAATCGCCGACATAATTGTTTAAATTCCCCATTAAAGGATCGACGTTTTCATTATCATCGCTGATAATTAAAGTGAAGGCTTCTATGTTATTTTCATAGAATTCAACACTCCTTCTTATGTAATCTTCAATAAATGCTTCCGGAGCATCGTATTTATTGTCCATGTCATCGATTATGGCTTTGATATCCTCCCTCATCTTCTCCATGTTCTGGATCATAACCAGATCAAAGAGGTTCTTTTTGGTTCCGAATTTACGGAAGAGAGTCATCTCTGTACGACCAGCTTTCTCGGCAATGGCCTTGGTAGTTGCCGCATCCCGGCCCTTTCTTGCAAATACGTTTAAAGCCGCGTTTAAAATTTTCTTTTCAGTTTCGTTGGTCATATTATCCTTTTATTTTTTGTTTTCAAGCATACAATTTAATATGTCCACTAATTTATCCAGACTTTCATCGTAATTTTCGAAAGTAGCTTTACGTCCGTAATATCTGTCAATATTGAGAGAATATATGAATGTGGATATGGAATATCCAAATGAGGTGTAATCTATTTCTTTATTTGGGAAATTTTTGCTGAAGTATTCAGTGAGATTATCTATGGTTATTCTTACCATGGGTTTAATTGTGCTGCTGTCTTCTATGATGGTTAGATGAAAATATTCGAAATTTTGGAAAACAAATTCATCTAAAGTTTTAACGAATGACCTTAAAAATTCGCCAGCGTCTTTGATATCTGTTAGAACCGATAATTTACCAGAGCCCTCTTCAATCTGCAGGTTACCCCTGTTCATAACCTCATCAAAAAGGTTCTTTTTGGTTCCGAACTTTCTAAATAAAGTCATTTCAGTATATCCCGATTCTTCTGCAATGACTCGGGTAGTGGCTGCGTCAAATCCTTTCCTGGCGAACACCTTTAAAGCAGCATCTAAAATTTTTTCTTCAGTTTCAGTCTTCTTATCATTTTCCTTCATAATTTATTCGCCTGTAACTATTAAAGTCGTGAAATTTT
>WOYJ01000060.1 GCA_011620845.1 Methanobacteriaceae archaeon | reverse complement strand
TGGTTTCCATGTAAATAGCAGGTTTATAAGGCGTAGCATTTCTTGATTTATTCTGTGGATCATAGGTTGGATCTTTATAGACGATTACTTCAGCATCTGCTTCTTTAGATAGGAATGGGATTGAATTTTCAATAATTGAGTATTCATCCAGTTTCCCCACGTAGTTCATCTTGGTCATCATCTTGGCTATCTTTTTAGCGTAGTCAGCGAGTTCTTTTTTATCATCGTGCAGGTTGTTTTTTATGGATTGGCCCATTATCTGGCCCATGTTGGGATTCCCGATGTGGTAGGCTAATTCCAGTACATCCCACTTCCAGTCGGGAGCCACATATATGTGGATCTTTTCAGGCTTACCACCGATGATTTTATTAATCTCATTTATGTCATTGTTGAGTCCCTGGACTATCTCTTCTGCTTTCTGGACCTTCTCATCTATTAAATTCTCGTCATATTTGGGCCATTCTGCTTCGGATGCGAATCCTTCACCTTCTATTTCGCTCCACATCTCCTCACAGGTGTGGGGTACGAATGGTGACATAAGCCGTATCCAGTTGTCTAAGATGTAGGCCAGTACGTTTGAAATTTCAGGACTTATTTCCCCACCTATACGGCGAAAATAATAGTCAATATCTTTTTTAAAGAGAAATAATGCTTCTTGAAGTGCTTTTCTGGTTTGGAATCCTTCCAGGGCCTCTGTAGCGTCTCTTATTCTCATGTTCACCTGGCTTAAAATCCAGGAGTTTATGGGCATCTCGATATCATCATTTAGCCTGAAGGATTTTAAGGAGACAGGGTTTCCAGTTAACTCTTCCACCCGTTTACCGAATTCCGAGAACCATTCCAGACGTTTCTTAGTGCCTTTTACCTCGTTTTCCCTCCAGTCGAAGTCCTGCCAGGGCTCTGCCGATGACATTAAAAACAGTCTCACCACGTCGGCTCCATAGGTTTCTATGGCATCCTGGAGGAGTATCACGTTACCCTTGGAGGAGGACATCTTGTTTCCCTCCAGAAGTCCCATACCAAAGACCACGATTCCCTGGGGCCAGTTTTCCCGGGGGAATATGGCTGAATGGTGGAATATATGGAATGATAGGTGGTTTCCTACCAGATCCTTAGCTGATAGTCTCCAGTTTAGTGGATACCAGTAGTTGAATTCGTTTTTTATGTCAGAGAATAATTCAGGATTGATATCGCCGGAATATTTATTCACATCCAGGAATACATCGTCGAAGAAGGAATCGTCCAGTGCCTCCGCATCCAGGTCTTTCATATACTTGGCGATGGCATAGTAAGCCATATAGATGGTGGAATCGCTTAGTGGTTCGATTATCCACTGTTTATCCCAGGGGAGTCTGGTTCCCAGACCTAATCGGCGGGTGCAGGCCCAGTCATGCAGCCAGTCCAGGTAGTACTCGAAGTTGGCCCGTACTTCCTCAGGAACTATGGACATGTTACCCAGACAGTTCATAGCCAGTTCTGTCCAGGTTTCATCAGAGTATTTAAGGAACCACTGGTCTTCCAGGATCCTCACCACACACTCCGTTCCACACCGGCATATGATGGGCCTCTGGGCGAAGTCGTACATCACGTCTCCCTTCTTAGATTCCAAGAGTTTTTTTATTATCTCATCCCGGGCGGAGGGTACTTTTAATCCGCTGAAATCGGGTATATTATACATGACTCCCCTGGCGTGTTCCAGTTTGTAGAGTTCGTTGGTTGCATCGGCCAGTTTTGGATCATTCTGGTTTTTAACTCCTACTTTCTGGATCATCTCTTCTGCGGGGAATTCTCCAAACCCTTTAAGCTGTACTATACTGATTGGCTCTATCTTCTCCACCTGTTCTTTAAATCCGTATTCTTCCAGGAGTTCACTGTTTTCTTTGAGGTCTTGGAGGGCTATGAAGTCTGCCGGGGCGTGGCCTGGTACTGAATACACAACCCCTGTACCGTATCCGGGGTCAACAAAAGAAGCAGGTAAGATGATGTGCTCATCATCAGTTAAGGGGTTCTCTACATATTTACCGATTAATTCCCGGGGATTTACATCACCGGTTATTTCTGCATCAGGTTTCTGGTGGATGATGTTGTCATAAGATTTTCTACTGATGACCCAGTTTTCATCACCTATTTTTACCCTGATGTACTCTACATCCGGGTTTAACCATAAGTTGGTAGCTCCATACAGAGTTTCTGGTCGGAAGGTGGCTGCTACCATGTAATCATCGTCTATCTTAAATTTCACCAGGGTCAATTCGTTTATGGCTACTCCTTCTCCCTCGAGAAGGTCATGGTCTCCCACCGGGTTTTGATCTTCTGGACAGTACTTCACCGGGTGTTTCCCTTTACTTACGAATCCTCTGTCTTTAAGCTTGCGGAACTGCCATTCTATGAATTTCTGGTAGTGGGGGTCTGTGGTTCTAAATTCCCTTCTCCAGTCGATGGAGTATCCCATCTCGGTCATTACCTCATGGTATTCTGTGCTGAAATACTTCACAATATACTCTGGATCTGTGAATTTTTGTAATTCCTCTTCCGGTACTTTGTGGATGTTTTTATAGATTTCCAGGGTCCAGGGATCCTGTTTTTCTATCCTTTTAGCTATCCCTATAACCGGGGCGCCTGTCACGTGCCACGCCATGGGGAATAGCACGTTGTATCCCTGCATTCTCTTGAATCTGGCGTATACATCTGGTACTGTATATGTTCGGCCGTGGCCGATGTGCATTGCTCCGCTGGGGTAGGGATAGGCCACGGTTATGAAAAGTTTTTCCCTGCCATCCGGGTCGGAGTGGAAAAGCTTTGCTTTCTGCCATTCTTCCTGCCATTTTCTCTCTTTCTGGATTTGTGTCAAATAATCACCGTTAAAATTAGATGTGTAAATAGTCTGGTTTTGTTAATTTAAGCTCATATTTAGATTTGAGTAATTAATAGATTTGAGTAATTTAGGTTTACATTATTATTGATAAATCGTTTTTAATTTAATTCATCTTCCATCCACTGCAGGTATCCTTCAGAACCCTTTTTAACTTCCAATTCAAGTATGCATGGTGTTTCGTAGCTGTGTACCTCTTCCACCCTCTTTATGACCTGGTCCACCTTATCTTTCTTGGTCTTGGCTATGAGTACAGACTCATTGTCTTCTTCTATTTCACCTTTCCAGAGGTAGAGGGAGTTTATCTGGGGGATTATATTGGTACATGCCACTAATCTTTCTTCAAGGAGTATCTTAGCTATTTTTTTAGATTCTGAACTTTCCGATGTGGTTATGTATATCAGGGAATACATATCATGGCCTTCCTATCTTTGGTATGGGTGGTGGGACCAGCTTATGTTCAGCAGCCCTCATTAACGATATGATCCTTAAAACCTCTTCTTCACCCATGTCCAATTCATCTGCTACCTGGTCAGACTGTAATTTCTCGTCCTCCAGTAGATATAATATCTTATCCAGGAGTTCATAGGTTATTCCCAGCTCATCTTCATCGGTCTGACCCTGCCACAACCCGGCAGTAGGAGGTTTATTCAGGATATTAATGGGAATAGAGAGGTAGATGGCGATTTTCTGGACGTCTGTCTTGTAAAGATCACCAAGGGGCAACAGATCAACACCTCCATCCCCATATTTAGTGAAATACCCCACTAATAATTCGCTTTTATTACCAGTACCCAGCACCAGGCGGTTCATGGCATTGGCATGGTAATAGAGAATCATCATCCTTATCCTGGCCTTTAAATTTGCCTGTGTAAGTTGATAATTTGCCTGTGAGGCTGAATTAACGGTTAAGGTGGTGAACTGTTCTGTAATGTTATCGATGGGTATAATCTTCTTTTTTATCCCCAGAACTTCCGCAATTGACAGGGCATCCTGCACATCTTCTGTGGCAGTGGTTTCGCTGGGCATTACCAGACCCAGGGTTTTATCCCTACTTACAGCCTGGGCAGCGATATACGTTACTACCGATGAATCTATTCCCCCACTTAAACCTACCACCAATCCATCTGATTTAGATTCTTCTATTTTGTCTTTAATGAATTTAGAAATAATATCAACACTATCTTTAGGATTTATAGTGGGTAGAATTGTTTTTTCATTGGACATTTAATTTCCTTCCTGT